>NZ_JBHTBQ010000027.1:0-9688 GCF_042664895.1 Iodobacter arcticus | reverse complement strand
CTAAGTTTGGCGGCATGGACGTTTCCATGATGACGCGGATGAAAGAGCTAGAAGATGAAAACAAGCGTCTTAAAAAGATGTATATCGAAGCCCAGATGCAGGTGGATATCATCAAGGAGGCCATGTCAGAAATTCTCTGAAACATCTCAGCGTCGTGAGATGGCTTTGGCCTTTGTTTTTTACATCTGCGCAACGTCAAGAAAAAGCGCTGGAACCATAAACGCGTTTACCGTATTTATTGCGATTTAGAGTTAAATCTGAGAATTAAGCCTAAAAAGCGCTTAGAACGCGAAACGCCAGAGCCATTAGCAGTGCCAGAGGCAAAAAATGAAACGTGGTCGATGGATTTTATGCACGATCAATTGGCCGATGGCCGCAGCATTCGCTTATTCAATGTGATTTATGATTTTAATCGGGAAGGATTGGGTATTGAAGTCGATTTCTCTTTGCCAGCAGAGCGCGTAATACGCAGCCTGAATCAAATCATTGAATGGCGCGGCAAGCCCAAACGAATCAGGTCCGATAATGGCCCTGAATATATTAGCCATTGCATGCGTTAATCCGGCAAAACCGTTTTTTTAAAGTAATCCCTTAAGAATAAAAAAACATCCGACAATAAATAACATAATGGAAAAACATTTTTTAAGCATCACGGGGGACAATACATGCGCCATTTTTGCGCCTAACTTCGCAGTAAAAAAACTCATGATGCTAATTCCCAAGAAAGCATAAATATGGACAAAGCCAATACTATTGCTAATATTTACTTGGTCTTTGATACCAAAAAGCATAAATCCCAAAGCACCTGAAATCGCTATGGGTAAACCACAGGCAGCGGATGTGCCAACTGCTTTTTGCATGGTTACGCCATAAAAATTAAGATAAGGGACGGTTAAGCTCCCGCCACCAATACCAAAAATAGCAGAAGCCACGCCTATTCCCGTACCTGCAAATACTTGCTTAGCCCTTGAGGGGAGTACTTTATTTTGATCGACTATTTTTTTTGCACCGACAAACATATTGTAAGCAACCCAGAGCGCAAAAATACCAATGATGAGTCGTAAGTGTGCCCCAGCAAGTAATCCGGCCATTCCCGACCCGAAAAAAGAGCCAATGATCAAACCTGGTGCCAAATTTTTGAATACTGACCATATAACAGCACCATTTTTATGATGGGCAATTAATGAACTCATTGATGTGACTATAATCGTCGCCAATGAGGTACCTAAAGCTAAATGCATCACCACTTCAGGGCCATAGCTCATTTGCGTAAAAACCACATACAATATGGGTACGATGATAATTCCACCACCCACACCAAATAATCCCGCTGTAAACCCAGCGATAGCACCGATGGCTAAAAAAATGATTAATTCCACGATATACTTACTTTATTAAGTGCTGCAGGTTAAATAAATGGGTTTACGCTACTGTAGCCAGCCCCACATGATGATAGGCACGATTAAAATAAACTAGCCCTTGCGCATATTCGCTTTGCCCAATAGCGACAATAGGGCAAATAAAAATAGTATGTGTGCCAACTTCTTGAATTTGCTCAATTTTACAATCAAAACTCACTAAAGCATCCGCTAAAACAGGCGCTCCCGTTTTTAATTCAGTCCAATCGCCATATTGAAAACGTTCTTCTGAATTTATAGGGGATGAAAATGCGCTGGAAATGGGCTGATGATGCACACCTAAAACATTCACCGTTAAAATTTTATTGGCTATAAAATGAGTGTGTGATCTAGCGGATTTATTCATGCAGACCAATAATGTCGGCGGTGTATCAGTAATACTGCAAACTGCAGAAGCAGTGAATCCATGCCGGCCAGATACACCTGTTGTTGTGACCACATTAACCGCACCCGTTAATAAGGACATTGCACTTCTATAGTCTGTTGCTTCAATCATCACATTATTCCTAAATTAAACCGTATTACTAAAACATGAAGATGACATAAGCAAAAGGGCCTGGCGCAGATCAGCAGAGAAGGAAAGAATCAAATTGATTCTTTCCTATTCGAAACCCATAGCGGCAGACCCGATTTTCTTTTTTTCTCTGTGCTAAGTGGAACTAGGCTAATAATTCTTGGCGAACGATTTCTGCACCTGCAGTTAAAGCATTGAGTTTGCCTCTTGCCACGCTACGCGGCAAAGGGGCCATACCACAATTGGTACTAGGGTAGAGTTTATCCGCATCAACAAACTGTAGTGCTTTTCGCAGGGTATCTGCGACCTCTTCGGGGGTTTCAATGCTATGGTTTGCCACATCAATGGCGCCCACCATTACTTTTTTTCCTCGAATCAATTCAATCAGATCCATGGGGACCTGCGAGTTGTGACATTCCAGTGAGACGATATCAATATTCGATTTTTGCAATTTGGGAAAAGCGGCTTCATATTGGCGCCACTCAGATCCCAAAGTTTTTTTCCAATCGGTATTGGCTTTAATGCCGTAGCCATAGCAAATATGCACGGCGGTTTCACATTGAAGTCCTTCAATGGCTCTTTCTAAGGTAGCCACTCCCCAATCATTCACCTCATCAAAAAAGACATTAAATGCAGGCTCATCAAATTGAATGATATCTACCCCAGCAGCCTCTAATTCACGGGCTTCCTGATTAAGAATTTTAGCGAATTCCCAAGCTAGTTTTTCACGACTTTTATAATGGCGATCATACAAGGTATCGATCATCGTCATTGGCCCTGGCAAAGCCCATTTAATGGGCTGCTTGGTTTGCTGGCGTAAAAACTTGGCATCTTCAACAAAAACAGGTTTGGGCCTAGCAACCGCCCCCACCACGGTGGGCACGCTTGCATCGTAGCGATTACGAATTTTAACCGTTTCACGTTTTTCAAAATCAACGCCGCTGAGATGCTCAATAAATGTAGTGACAAAATGTTGGCGCGTTTGCTCTCCATCACTCACAATATGAATCCCTGCGTGTAATTGCTCTTGCAGTGACAAACGTAAAGCATCTAATTTGCCGTCTGCTAATTCTTGATCTTGTAATTTCCAAGGGGACCAAATTTTCTCTGGCTCTGCAAGCCAAGATGGCTTGGGTAAACTGCCCGCTGTTGAAGTGGGTAATAGTATTTTCATAATCAATTCCGCGATGTTTTATTAGATTAAAGAACGCAATGAGCAGCCCATTGCCCAAGAATGTCTTGGTATGGCTTGATGAAATGCTCTTCAACAAACTTTCCTTGCTCAATCGCTAGCCGGCTACGTTCTTCTCTATCATAAACAATTCGGGTTAATGAATAATCTTGGTGCTGTAAACTGGGTTGATATAATTTGCCTGCCTCAGAGTTGGCATTATAAATTTCAGGTCGATAAATTTTCTGGAACGCACCCATGGTACTGATGGTGCTAATCAGCTCAAGATTTGTATAATCAGCCAGCAAATTACCAGAAAAATAAAATGCCAAAGGCGCTACGCTATTCGTAGGCATGAAATAGCGAACTTGCATACCCATCTTTTTGAAATATTCATCAGTCAGCGAGTATTCATCTTGGATGTATTCTGTGCCTAATACAGGGTGCTGGTTTTCAGTCCGTTGATAGGTCCGGCTGCTGGAAACACTTAAGCAAATCACCGGCTGTTTTCTAAAGCTTTTTTTGTATGCCTCAGAAATTACAAAACTTTTAAACAGCTTTCCGTGTAGCTCACCATAATTTTCTGGCGTACTAAAATGGCTTTGCTGTTTGTTATGTTCTGGCAGCAATACGCTAAAATCATAATCGCGTACATAAGAGGAAAAGTTGTTCCCTACAATTCCTTCAATGCGTTCGTTGGTTTTATGATCAACAATATTAGTTTTTAATATTTCAATTAATGGCAAACCCTTGCTGCTATTTTCAGCACCAATATTCAATTCAACAGAAATAATTTCAAGTTCTACAGAATATCGATTTGATTTAGGGTTATCCCAATGCGCCAACTCGTTGAAACTATTGTTAATCATCCTTAAGGTCTTACGCAGATTCTCTTGGCGATGCTCTCCTCTGGCTAAATTCGCAAAGTTGGTGGTGATGCGCGTATTTTCTGCAGGCAAATAGTTTTCATCGAAACTAATGCTATTAATCGTAAATGTAAATTCTTTAGTCATTGTGATCGTGTGTCCTAATTTCTGAGATAAAACTTGAATTCATTTTATGCACTGCAAGTCTTTTCTAATTGTTTTCCCAGGGCCTGTTGACGTTTTATTCACCTTGCACTGCGCCATACAATGGCCAAGCACAAGGCAGTAGGGCGAAGGCGATCACTGCTTATTGTCGCGGAGCATCAGGCCGTGAATGGCCATTTTCCGGCCTCGCCCCAAAGCTGCAGCCAACGAAGCCGTGAATAAAATGTCAGCAGACCCTAGCTGCGCGTAGAAAAATGGCATGATTGAGACCCCTGTGCTGAATTTGCCGCGCCAATAAGGTGTTATTGCTTAAAAATACCGTGAAATATGGGCCAGTCAGCTCATTTTTTCGCCGACTGTTGCTAAGGGAGGCTGGCTTTCAGAACTCAGAGTGATTTATACCGGAATTAAATCATGAATAGAAATGAAGTTATTTCAGAAATGGCATGAGTAATGTTCATGATCTGGTTTTGCGGGGGTGACATCAGAATCAAGACGAGAGTCAACAGACCCTAGGGACAAGGCAGAAGGGCGAAGGCCATTACGGCTTGTTGTTGAGGCGCATCAGGCGGTGAATGGCCATTTTTCGGGGCAGCCTAGCCCTGAGAATCCCTTGCACTCAGAGGGTTGCGATTATTTATGGTGCAGAACGAAAGTTAAAAATCGCTGGTGGTACGCCAGGTCGCGGTTGTTTGGTTCAGCCCCAAAACGTATTCCGACCTATTAAAGTCGTGAAATTAAATCGAGCATTTATGCGCTCTCTCGAGCCTGCTAGATAATGTTGGTTCTGGTTAAAGTCGTGAATTATTTTTACTATAAAATTTCGTTAAAATTAATGGTGCAGAAATATTTTATCGCTGCAAGTGACAGAGCAAATGACCTCATGTGGCATGAAGTTTCAGCGTCCGCATAGTTCCGGATTTTGGCCTCTCAAAACTCGACTAGGTGCTTCTGCTTATCGGCCAAAACAGACGCTTGACATAGAAGAATAAACTTAATGGCATTCTGAAATAATTAAATCACAACACGCAGTTAATGTGCGGAAGCAGACTGTAAATAGAAGGGCTTGGCACGATAATTGGGCAACAGATCGAACCAAATTTAGAGGCAAAAAATGGCAAAGCGGTGTAGAAAAACAGTCTGGAGCCAAACATTCCATCATGCATTGAAGACGATGACGCAGACAGCAATGCGCGTCGGTGCCAAGGCGGTCAAAGAAAGTTTGCGTGCCACTCCGCAGGTTAGCAAGCAAAGATCCACCAAAAAAGCGAAGGTGCCGTCGGCAAACTGGATCATGGGAGTCGCTATTGGCGCTGCAGGGCCTCACCGTTATCGACTCTATAAACCAACTGGTGTGCGGCGCAACGAGAGCTTACCGTTGCTGGTTATGCTGCATGGTTGTGGGCAAGATGCTCAGGCCTTTGCTGCCAGTAGTAAGATGAATACTATCGCCGCCCGTGAGCGCTTTTTCGTGCTCTACCCTGAACAAGATCGCTTGTCGAATGCACTGGGTTGCTGGAACTGGTACGACACCCGTTCGGGGCGAGCACAGGCGGAAGCCAATTCAATTAGTACGGCCATCGAACAGGTTTGTCTTTCGCAAGCGATCGATCGAAAGAGAATCGCCCTAGCAGGAATCTCAGCAGGTGCAAGCATGGCTGTATTGCTGGCGACTCAACATCCGGAGCGCTTTCGGGCAATTGCTATGCATTCGGGGATAGCACCTGGTGTCGCGCATTCGTCTGCGAGTGCGATCAAGGCTATGTTTGGACAAGCGGTGACAACATCGCCTCTCCCGGAAATCTCACCCGATGTCAGGCTGCCTGCATTATTAGTCATTCATGGCTTGGCTGATCATGTGGTGGCGCCGAGTAATGGCTCAGAAGCCGCAATGCGCTGGGGAGAGCGAGTAGGAGCCAAAGCCGGCAAACCACGTCGCGTTCAGCGTGGCACTCGCTATGCGGCGACCATTACTGATTATCGAGATCATGGTCGGCTGGTTGCAACGCTGTGTGAAGTTGACCAGCTTGGGCATGCTTGGAGTGGTGGCGCAGCAGGATACCCATACAGTGACCCAAAAGGGCCAAATGCTTCGCGGATGATTTGGACTTTCGTCGCCACACAACTTGATAAGGCGGCTGACTAGCCTCCTGCTGCTGGATCGGCTTACGATTTATACTGATCTTTTGTCGTTGAAATATTCGGTATAGCCTTCGGCAGTATGGTTTTGAGACACCTAGCCTCGTGACGAGTTTTGGTAAAAGATGATCGCGTCGTCTTATCGGAAACCAAAAAAAGACAAGACAGCGAGAACGACAACAACCAGCCCAACGATGTAAATAATGCGGTTCATGAGTAGCTCCTTTCGCGTTGAGGGTGAGGGATTCGTGGATTAACGCTGTATTTCACCTTATCCTGCGCGACGAAGAAGATCTGTACGGCAACGCACATAAACCCAGATGCAAAGTTTGATATATTGATTTCCCACATTGCCCACGTGAGTGGCCGCTAAGGGTCGACTACCGTCAGCTGGCACGTCATTGTCTGCTCTCAATGAAGCTGACGCAAAAGTAAGAAGGTAAATGTGGTCGTGGCAGTACATGAGTGCCCGCTAAGGCCGAACAGCACTGGCACAAATCAAAAATATTGAAGGCCGCAACCAGATGGTTAGCGGCCTTTCAATTTTCTCGCCCAAGCATCGACTCCTCGGCCAAAGCAGAAATTCATGTTCGACATTTTCAATGTAGGCTTGCCATCGCATTGCAGACACTAACGTCTGAATTAAGTCGACCCGCGAAGCGGGCTCGGCTTGGATGAATTGTTAGGCTCTGCCATTGTGTTGCAAAAGCCGATGGTAAAATCTAAGCCCGCGAAGAACCAGATGAGAGAGCTGACCACCTCGAAGGTGTTGCGCAGCTAGGGAGGATTGATGGCTAGTAGGGGATGTGAGTGCACGAAGCATGCAGAACGCTGCTCGTCTACCTAGGCGACACGGGACTGGAATTGGACAAAGCGCTTCATTCGCCCTAGATGGGTGAAGAAGCGAGAAAACAATCAGGTCAGTGCCCATGCAGTCAGGCTGGTTGCCAATTCCATCATCGCCTATAACGCCATTATTTTAAACTCCGTGTATGAGCGAATGGTCGCCGCCGGAACCAGCCAGTCGATCATTAATGAGTTTACCAGAATCTCTCCTATTGCCTGGTCGCATATTGTATTCACCGGCAAATACAACTTTAAAAAGAGCAATGGTGATATTGACGTGGATGCGACGATCGATGCGCTTGAATAACATTTAATACGGTATATCATGGAAGTCATGGAGGGCGGTTTAACTCAGAACGAACTCTTTTGGGGCTCTTCCACACCCCCCCTTGTAAGCGATGTAGTCGTTGCGAAAGTGAATCCAGGCAAGAGATTTCGGTGAGCCCAACGAAGTGCGCCAGTTTAACTTGTTTTTTTGCACTGCTTGAATCGTGTGACCAGTTCTGCGCCAATCATTTAAACAGAAGCAGAATTGAGGCTCAAACCTTCTGTAGTAGCTTCTGCTGCGTACTTTTGCAAATCGTAGCCACTAAAGAATTTTAAGTGCGCTTAAGTTTTTTGTAAAAAAGATCATTGCAGTAGTTCCATACCATATTGACCACACGCGCCAACGCATCAAGTTCTTTAGTGTGTTTTTCTTTGATGTGGTTCATACACAGTAGTTTTGAATTCGCAACTATGTCAAAAAAAAAGGCTGCGCTTTCTGCGCTATCCATCCTCCCCCTGAGTGGGGAGGATGGATAGCGCATACCTAGTTAAATTTGTTGGATTATTACGGTAGGCAAGGCTTTGCCAATTTCTCTGGCGTGGAGCAATTCGCGCTCCATATTGCATCAATTTCCGTATCGTCTGACTGTTTGTGCAATATTGATGCTGGAAACTACTGAAGAATAATAAAAAGAGATTACCATTAGATTAAAAACAAATACAAATGGTTAGGGTGAAAAATTTTTTTTGTTGAATTGGTTAGTATTTATTTAATTCCCTCAACCAATAGTTAAATTGTAATAAGTTAAAATTTTTTTATCTTTTAATAGTTTAATTTACATTAAAAAATATGTGTATACCTCTTAACAATTAAAAGGATTAATAGTTATGATTAACAACAATAAAGATCGATTTGAAATTAAAAAAAACGATAGAACTATGAAGGCCATTGTTACAGTCGGCACTGGTGGGTACGATATGCTTGTGTATAAAGACGTACCTATGCCATTAATTGATGCAGGGGAAGTATTAATAAAAGTATTAGCTGCTGGGGTAAATAATACTGAAATAAATACCAGACTTGGTTGGTATTCATCAAAAATAACAATAAGCACAGATAAGCTTATACAGACTGATAACGAACTAACAGAAGCTGCTAGCGAAGGCGATGGAGGATGGAATGAAGGTACACCGTTCCCATTCATACAAGGAACAGATTGCTGTGGAGAAGTTGTAGAAGTAAAAGACGAAAAAAATAAAGACCTTATCGGCAAAAGAGTATTGATAAGAGCTTGTATTCGTCATGAAGGCTGGGATTCAATGGAAAACATATGGATGGGATCAGACTTTGATGGTGCCTTTGCTCAGTATGTTAAAGTGGCCGCTACAGAAGTATTTCCAGTAGATTGTGATTGGACCGACGCTGAGTTGGGGACTATACCGTGCTCATTTGGTACTGCTGAAAACATGGTAAACAGGGCTGATGTAAAAGAAGGAGACCGTGTCTTAGTTGCTGGTGCATCAGGTGGAGTAGGTTCTGCTGTTGTGCAATTGGCAAAGCGAAGGGGGGCTTATGTAATTGCGATTGCAGAAGGTGAATTAAAAATTGAACAAGTAAAATCATATGGAGCAGATGAAGTAATAGCATGTCGTAATGATGCACTAAAAGAATTAGGTAAAAAATCTGTAGATGTGGTAATTGATAATGTTGCAGGACCTAACTTTCCTCAAATGATGGAAGTATTAAAAAGAGGAGGGAAATTTGTATCATCTGGAGCTATTGCAGGTCCTATTGTTGAGCTGGATATGAGAGTTTTTTATTTGAAGGATCTCACTTTGATTGGTTGTACGGGGTGGGATGAACCTATATTTACAAAT
The DNA here is from genome assembly GCF_042664895.1 of Iodobacter arcticus. NCBI lineage: Bacteria > Pseudomonadati > Pseudomonadota > Betaproteobacteria > Neisseriales > Chitinibacteraceae > Iodobacter > Iodobacter arcticus. The sequence continues at coordinate 424 of NZ_JBHTBQ010000027.1, read as the reverse complement.
CTTGTATCAGCAATAGAAAATGGAGAGATAAAACCAACACTTGCTAAATCTTTTCCTTTAGAAAGTATTGTTGAAGCGCAAGAAGAATTTGGGTTAAAGAAGCATGTAGGAAAATTTGTTTTAATACCTAATCATAATGACTAGTTTATAAATATAAAAAATGATGCAATAGCGAGTTATTAATATTTATCCTGATTATGTCTCTTGCTCAGTTAATCGCCCACGCGGACAAGGCTTGGCTATGAGTAAGGCATGTAGCATGCGGGGAATAAGGGCGCACAAATCAAAACGCCGATTAAATCGATACTGCATTTCCGCCAAATAGGGTAATCCCCCCGTTTTTAAGCTCACTTAAAAGTAGAGGCTAGGCATGTAATGCCAGTTTTTGTTTCGGGGTGATGCCGCCCAATCCCATATGCGGACG
>NZ_JBHTBQ010000026.1:0-64726 GCF_042664895.1 Iodobacter arcticus | reverse complement strand
TGATTTATGCGCCCTTATTCCCCGCATGCTGCATGCCTTACTCATTGCTAAGCCTTGCCCGCGAGGGCGATTAACTGAGTAAGAGACATAATCAGGTTAAGTAATAATGAGTTAGTCAACTATATTTGGGATTTTATATCTTTATAATATGTAAAAAATAAAACGAAAAAAGGGTATTTGCTGCCACATAAAACGTGCTTTTATTGTTGCCTGAAAAATATCATTATAAATTATACTATCACGTGTATTTTTCAAATAATTTATCTTAATTTTTAATTATCTAAGCAGTAAAAAAACAAAGGGTGGATTAAAATTCAGCCTTTGTTTTTCTAACCAGCGTAAGAGGTAGTTCACATATGGAAGCAACAACACTACAGCGAAAAATTATTGAATAAAAACAACAAAATATAGCAAGTAACAAAGCAAGTTAACTGTGCTCTGTCCCCAGTTTTCTCCAGAAAAATACATATCTAGTTAAATACGACACAACATAAAAAAGCAGACCGAATTAAAGACTCGCTCTACCCCGAACAACAGGATGGGTTAAAAAAATTAAATTATAGACAGAGGTATTTAAAATACACATCTTACTTGAACTAAATGAAGTCTTTGCTAACCCTCACATGCATTCTGGCTGGCTTTTCTTGGGCTCAAAACCATGGACCCTTATTTCAAAAGGGTTTTTCTATAAAGTGAATATGGATCTTTCTATGGAAGAGGAAAAAAAAGAAAGAGAAAAATTAGTTTCTGAAGGCTGGATATCTACTTTATCTATAGAGGATATAGAAGATGTCATTGATAATCTTAGTCAGCAAATTGAGGCTCCTACACAAGAGCAGATCTTAGCTGCATTTACTTTTTATTATGAAAATGATGCTTTTTTTGAGTGTGATGAAGAATGAAATACTTGCAGCATAATTAAAACTATAATTTATTCAATCAAATAAGCAACATGGGGAGAGTACTTACTTTCTCAACTAGTAGGAGAAGGCTTCTCATGTTATCTGACTTGTTTGACAAGGGGAATTAACACTCATAGAAGGGAAAAGGTGGTTTGTGATGATGTACATTATGTCGGAGAAAAAAAATATCTATGGAATCATAAAGTTTGATCATAGTGTTTTTGATTACCAATTATTTCTTCAGGGCTCAAGCCTCAAAGGTGTGATTGATACACCTTTATTATATGAATTAGAAAAAAAATCAAGCATTAAGGTGCTATCTAAACTTCACATCATTAGGTCAACTGGCCCAGAGTTAGTCAGTAATTCTCTACGAAAAATAATAGAAGAAATTGCACCTCATGAAGTCGAATTTTTTGATGTTGAAATTTATTCAAACGGTGAAAAAATAGAAGGATTCAGTTGCATTCATCCTTTGCGAGTTATTGAAAGCATCGACATGGAAAACAGTGAATACAAATTAGATAATTTTGATCCAAAGAATCCAGAATACTCTTTTTATTTTATGAAGATAAAAAATGAAATAGAGTACGAACCAAAAATAGCTAGATGCTATGAGTTTCGTTTGAAACTGCTAGTTAATGATGAAATAAAAAATGCTTGTTTTAATTCAAAACTAAAGGGTATGGTTTTTTATCGAGCTCTCGATATGACACCTAAAAATAGATCTTCTTACGAAGAAATTAAATAACAATAATTTGACAATTAAGATTAATATAATTTCACTATATTCATATAAACTTAGTTAGAATAAAAAAATAATGAATAAAAACGAAATTAGCTTAGTACTTAGCAAGTGTCTTCCTTTGGAGAACAGGACGCTAGATACTCCGAGCCCAGAAGACTGGGTTAATGTTGAGAATTACTTTAAAACTAAATTGCCGCAAGAATATAAATATTTTGTTGATTTAATGACTGATTTTTCATTTCCGGGTGATATATATAACCCAACATCAAAAATATTAACAAATGGCAACGATGACATAATTCTTGTGTATGAGATAGAAATAAAAAAATCTAACTTCTCTAAAAATTTAATCCCTTTTTACGGCATAGGAAATGGTGATTATTTTTGTTTATCTATAGAAGATGGCGAGAAAACTGCTGTTTACTGCACTGATCATTCAACAGGTGAAGTAAGCAAAGAGGCGGACTCTTTTGAAGATTGGATAATTGAAATTCCTAATTTCCTTAATGGCTAAAAGATAAGCTACAGGAACGAGTCTTGTATTAGCACATACATGTTAATGCAGGACCTAACCCTGTAGTTTTGTTATGAAACATAGCCTTAATTTAAAAAAGTAATTAGAAAAAATTATTTTTAAATGTTAAAAATTTCAACTGAAATTGAAATTTTAGCTGAGGATGTAGTAATGGGCTGGTGGAATATACCCGATCAAAAAGATGCCGTTATTGGTGATGCGGTGCTGGATTCAATACGGCATTTTTTAAAAGAATTTAGTCATGAATATATCGAGGATTTAGGCAGAAAACCTACCCTGCTTGAGCTTGAATACGCCTTATCGCTGGCATTTAAAGTAAATGTAGATGATGAGATTGCCAGTGGTATGGAAGAGCTTGAAATTAAGCAAGTCGTATTAAAAACGGCTAAACGGCCCAAGCGATTTAAACCCATACTAGGAGATTTATTTGCCTTCCGTTATGATGAACAGCGTTATTGTTTTGGCAGGCTTATCTCAAAACTAAATATGGGGATGGTTGCGGAAATTTATGACTATTTCTCTGCTCATCCTATATTTGATCCAAACTATGCAGATAAATGGCTGATTAGCCCTGTAATACTTAATCCATATGGTTTATTTGAATGTCGATCGGAAGGCGAATGGCTAATTATAGACAAAACGCCTAATTATGTTGTCTCTGAAAAATTCAATGACGTATTTTTTGTTACAGGCACTCCTGGCAAGCTCCAAGCCGTGCGAGTTGATAATTCTAGATTTGATATTAGCCAAGAGGAAGCCATCGGCCATAGAATGTATGCATACTATGATGATGCCCATATTAAAGAACTGATTACCGACGCATTAAAAAATAAATAAATAAACAGGGAGCAATAGTATTGCTCCCTGTTTTGGCGAAAGCAAGGTTGTTAGATTAAATCAGAGCTTCTTCACCACCTACCGCATTATTTATCCCGATGGCAGCTCAGATCGTTATGAATACGATGCCAACGATAACTTGCTGTTGCATATTCGCCCCGACGATAGCACCGTGCAGATGGCTTACGATGATAAAGACCAACTGATCCGCATTACCGATCCGCTGGGCAATATCTGGCTGCGCGAATACGACGACAAAGGCAATCTGCTCAAAGAAATCGATCCTAAGCAATACGCCACCCGCTATAGTTACAACCCGTAGGGCCTGCCTACTGCGATTAAAGATGCCAAAGGCGGCATAAAAAAACTGGTCTATTTACCCAGCGGCCATCTCACCCAATATCGCTATGGCAGCGATGGCAGTCTGTTGGTCGTTAAACAGACTGATGGCACCGAGGCCAAATTGCAACTTGATGCCGAGCGCTGCTTAGTTATGCTGAGGCAAGAGCGTATTTGTTCTTAATTTATTTATCTGATTATGCCGCTTGCTTAGTAACATTATAAATATTGTAGGGCGGGTGAAACCCGCGTATTTATTCAGCATCGCTCGCGGGTTTCTCTCGCCCTACAGATTCAAAAACCAAGCCCAGCACTCAAGGAATTCATCGACACAGAGCCATTGAGCAAGAGGCATAATCAGGTCTATTTAACTTGAAATCTGTGTTATTTATTAAATTAGCTCATTATTTTTTACAATCAGCCATAGCTTCATCCCAAAGGTAATATGCTCCAAATCTTTAGCTGATTTTTGCTTCACCTCCGGCTTGTTTTCCCTTGTCGCTTAATTGAGTTTTTTCGCCTGCTTGTTCAAGTAAGCCATCCATAATCAATCGATCAATAAATTGCTGAGTACTCATGCCTAGCTTGGATGTGGTGAGTTTATTTGTGGGCTCCAGCAGCAGGTGTTTTTTCTATTGTTTGGTGGATGGCATTGTTTGCTGTTTCATTAATTCCAAATTTTTCTCTGTAATCAGGCGTCAATGGGCAATGCTGCTTGGCAATCATTTCTGCGATTTCCATTGCTGTTTCGCTGCTGACCATTTTTTGCCATGCTGCTAAATATATGAATGATGCTTGCATTGTCTACATTGGTTTTTGTTAGCCAATCTTTGATTTGTTCAGCTTTAATTATATTCTGGCTGTCTATTTTTTTAGGTCTGGTAATGCGCTGATGATTACTTAGCATTACTATATTAGAAAAAGAGGGAGTTAAGCTTATGCCTAGCCGAGTGGGCATGGGCGAGCTGTTGATTAAGTCTTTTAATACAGCGATATGTTTTTCATTCTGAACGAGAGGGCTGGCAATACCTATGGGTTTTTTGTGATACCAAGCAGTAAATTCACCTACTTCATTGATTTGTAAATCGGCTGAAAAATTCTTTGTTTCAATTACAAATATTTCCAGAAAGCGATTAATTATAAGGTGATCAATTTGTGCAACACGTCCTTTATGCTCAATCCGAAAATCATGAATGACTGCCCATTTTTTGATTATTTTAAGTAAAAATCAATTTCATATGCGCTGTCTTTTTTGCCTTGATGACCTTTTTGCAGGCGATAAATTTCCTGTTCGATTTGCTCTCGTTGTTTGCTGTTGATTGAGGGGAGGGTGGTTAAGCGCTTGAGCTCATCGAGTTGTAGCTGTTTATCGTCAGTATTTTTGATAATCATTAGTCAGTTTTAAGTATGGTTGTTGTTTTATATTCTTAATTATATATTTTATAATATTTTTTTTCGTAGTCATTATTTTGAATAATATTTGTAAGCTTTGGTTTTTTTAATGGTATAGGGGGTGATACAGGCTTGTGTGCCATCTTGGCCTGAGCCAAGCGGCTATGCCAGTAGCTTGATCTGGTTTTGCGTGTATGCACCACGAAAGGCGTTCGACTTTTACGGGGAGGCTTAGGGGAGGTCTGGCAATGGCAACTGTTCAGCTTTAGAAGTCACTAGGCTACTGGGGCTTGTTGTTTGCCCTTTATCTATACTTATTTTAGGTAAAGCACATGGTTTTTCTCGTTTGCTCACTGTAACTCGTTAGCGTTTTGTCCCGTTTTTGAGGCTTGGCTGAATGTACGTGGCATAGTATGCTTTCTTTGTTTTTTCTGATCAATTGCTTACTTACTACTTAATTAATGACAAATGAGATAAACTTCGCTCGGGTAATTTTTTTATAATATGAATGTGATATTTTCATAAAAAATTCAGGATGGTTTGTTTTTTTTCTTTTTTAAACAATAAGTTTTACTAATAAATAGAAAAAATAATCATAATTTTAAAATATGCTAAATTGGTTTTTTTTGCTGTTTTTCTTGAGTTGCTTACTTTGGGGATTTATAATAAGCAATAAATAAGATAAATATATTTTTTGCTTATTATATTTATTTTTCATAAGGTGCCTATTAGATTGAGAGTTGAAATGAAGCGCTTCTTTTTGCGTTCTGCGTTTGGGATGGTATGCATCAGTGCGTCGTCCGCCGTTTGGGCGGCTGAGGTGCTGCGTGTTTTAGCTTGGCCAGGCTATGCAGACCCGGATTGGGTGAGCGAATTTGAAAAGCGTCATGATGCTCGCCTAGAGGTCACCTTTATTGATACTGATGAGGCTTTGTGGGAAAAACTGAGCAAAAACAGAGGAGAATTTTTTGATGTTTTTGCGGCGAATACGGCAGAATTACAGCGTTATATTGATCAATCGATCGCCGCACCGATAAGAGCGGCTCGCATTCCTAATACTAGACATCAGCTGGCTAGATTTAGAAAACTAGATAAAATTAAAAGTATTAACAGAGATGGCTATTTATATGCTATTCCTTTTGCATATTCTGAAATGGGCTTGATTTATGATAAAAATCAAATAAAACAAGCCCCCACATCAATGAATGAAATGTGGAATAAAAAATATAAAGGTAAAGTTGTTTTACATGATGGCAGTAATCATAATTTCAGCTTTGCTGCACTGACAATAGGTATTAAAGATCCATTTAATTTATCTAGAAATGAAATGGCACATTCAGTTAACCGTTTGCTGGAATTACGTGATCAGGATCCTTTTTTTTATAATAGTCCGGAAGAAGGAACGCAGGTCTTTATAAAAAATAAAGCTGCTTTGATGTTTGCTAATTATGGTAATCAGCAGTTTAAATTATTGCGTGCGGCAGGGGCAGATGTAGGCTATATCGTGCCTAAAGAAGGTGCTTTGGCCTGGCTTGATTGCTGGGCGATTAGTATTAAGGCTAGAAATAAGCCATTAGCAGAGCAATGGATTAATTTTACGCTGGATAAAATGGTGAGCATTCAGCTCACGCAGCGTCAAGGTTTGTCTAATACTTTGGCTAAATCGAATATAAGCGCTCGGGATAAAATTATTTGGATTCAATCATCCGAAGATTTTTCTTTACGCACTCAATATTGGGATCGAATCCGTGCCGGTAATGGAAAAAATGGTAATAGCAGGCCAAAAAAACCGGTGATTTAAGCACTGAGGCGCCAAGATATACAAAGCTGCTTATGTTTAAATGAAAGTTTGGTAAGCTTATTGCGGTATTGATCAATGTTTAGCTGGGTTTAATAGCATGGCGTTCGATACCGAACGCCTCGCATATCAAAAATAGTGTGTTCAATTTGATCTATTTCGTAAGCATAGGCACGGCATCGCCGGCGTGTTTCTTCACTTGTTTAGCTGCTTTCTTTTCTTTAGCGCTTAGCAGTGGGTGCTTTTTAGTTTCTTTAACGCTTTGTTTAGACTTGCTCATGGCTTTATTCCTTTATAGGGCGCTGGCAAATGCGCAGCACACTTTTAGTATAGGCCGATGTAAGAGATATAAAAGCCAGATTTAAGCAAATATAACCCTTGTTTTAATCCTTGGGTGAGCGGTGGTTTAATCCTGCTAGCCATAAGCCACTGTTTTTCATGGCATAGCCAAATGCCAAGCCGATCAGTAAAGAAGCGCTCACCAGTTGCCAGTTGCCTCCCCCCGCAAAAGTCGCGCAGGCCCCAATAAATGTACCCGGTATAAAGCCCAGCCAGCGCTGCTTGGCCTGAATACACATCAAAAACGCCACCACGCCGGTGAGTAGATAGCCAGCAATCTCTAACTGCGGCGCGAGTGCGCTGCCTTGAATCACCACCATCGCCCAAAACACACCGCTGCAGCAGCTTAAGGTGCTGAGCAGCAGGCCACGCACACCGCCCTGTGGGCAGGCAAAATAAGCCGTGCAGCCCAAAAACCCCGCCCAGCTTAATAAGCCAAAAGACACCGCCACCCAGCCCCAAAGGCCAGAAAGAACGCCCGTGGTGATGGCAATCATTAAAAGAGGATTCATAGTCATCAGCAAAAAAGGCCGCAGTGTAGCGGATTAAGCGGCTTTTTCTTTGATTAAAATCTAGTTTCTGTTGGCATGATGATTTTCGTAGGAGTGGCTTTTGCCACGAAAGTGCTGCTGGTTAAAATATTCGCGGCTAAAGCCACTCCTACGGCGTAGATTCTTTAAGTGAAGAGGATTGGACGACTGGGGGATGCTCACTTAATCGATCTGATTTTTCCGCTGTGCCCTCGCACTTTTGCTGCGTATTTTCCACACTGCTAGCTGTGCTTGTTTTTGCAATGGGGTTTGGCTTTCTCTGCCAAGCTCCCGCAGTAGTTTATGAAAGCTTTTTAAGCGATCGCTGCTGATCTGATCCCGCACGGCGCAATCTGGCTCGTCCCTGTGTTGGCAATCCCTAAAGCGGCAATGCTCCGCTAGCGCCGCAATATCGGCAAAGGCAGCGTGGATGCCAGCTTCATCGCTATCTAGGCTGATCGTGCGTAAGCCCGGTGTATCGATAATGCAAGCGCCATTCGGGCATAGATGCAGGCTGCGTGAAGTGGTGGTGTGTCGCCCACGGCTGTCATCCAAGCGTACTGCACCGGTGTCTTGCACTTGGGCGCTGATTAGCGTGTTGGTCAGCGTGCTTTTGCCAGCACCTGATGAGCCAAGCAGTACCACGGTTTGGCCTGCAGCCAGCCACGGCAATAAAGCTTCCCTCGCCAAATCGCCTCGGCCATCCAGCGCCAGCAGCTCGATATGCGCGGGCAGGTGGGCACGAGCCTGTGCCATTTTTTCAGCCACTTGCGGTGAGCAATCAGCCTTGGTGAGTACCAGTAGCGGTATCACTTCATTAGATAAGCACAGGGTGAGATAGCGATCCAAGCGGCGCAAATTAAAATCATGATCTAGTCCCATCACCAAGAGGGCGAGATCAATATTGGCGACCAAGGCCTGCCTTTGTCCCTCAGCATTACGGCGGCAGAGGCGATTTCTTGCGGGGAGGATGGTTTCTACCCATGCATCATCTTGCGGGCTAAACAGCACCCAATCGCCCACGGCCAGTGTTTCACCGCTGGCATGTAGATGGTGATGAAGAGCCGGTCGTAGCCGTGCTGGGCTTTCAGCTTCACCATCGTGCAGCAGGACGTGATCGCGTTGAATATTACTGATACGGGCGAGTTGCAGCGGTTTGGTGCTTTGTTCTGATTGAGCGAGGTGAAATGCTTGTAGAGCATGCTGATCCATAACCAAGTCGCGTTGAATATGACTGGTGTGGGCGAGTTGCTGTGAAATATGGAAAGCTTGTAATGCGTGCTGATCGAAGCCGATAGCACGTAGTTTTTCTATAGAGGGGTACATGGTCTTATCCGAAAGACGAGTCAAAAAGCCATAAGCAGTCTATTGAAAGCTGCTAGGCAAGAAGCTGGGTCGGTCGGATAGAGTTGGGCTGCTAAATCTAGCTGATGTATCCGACCGCAGTGGAAATAGGCGCAAATGTATTCATGGCTTGTCCTCGGTCGGTGAATGGAAATGGCACAGTAGGCTGGGCCGTCGTCAAGGTCAAGCTGGATGAGGAAGATTGTTGCAAAGATGTTGAAAGGATTTAGCTGGTTGCTTAATCCTAGCAAATTAAGGATCTGTAACGTAGGAGCGGCTTTAGACGCAAATGTTTTTATACATAGCGCTTTCACGGCTAAAGTTGCTCCTATGCTCTTCATTCCTTTTTTTTAAATAGGGGGCCGAACTCAATTACAAGTACTTTCGCTGAAATTTAATACGTGAAGCGCCTCTTTGATTATCTCGATCATGGATTTACTCGGCGTATTTATCTACTTTGGCTTTGCTTATGCTTGCCTAGGGCCTTTGATTAAGCAATGTTTGCTTAGCCTTCAGTGATATGAGGGGGCGTAATCACTTGCGCCCCCTGTGTTGTTTTTAATGAAATTACATTTCAGGCGGTCGGCTTGGTAGCCAGATCAATTTGCCGCACGCTGCCTGCTCCGCCATGCTCGCCAAGCCATACACTGCTCGCGCGAATCTGGCCCAGTACTTCGTCATCTTCTTTAAGCCCGTATTCGGTTTGCACGCTGGCTGTGGCCATTGCACCTATACCCGCTTGCGCCAGCGTTTGAACCCGCCCGGTTGATTGATCGCCGCTCTGCCAGACTTTTAAGTCTTGATAAGCGGCATCGCCTTCGTCTATCCAGCCATTGTGGTCATCGTCAAGCTTAGCCAAATCACTAAAGCCATTACCGCTTTGCGGGCCAAATAGCTCGCTGCCATTATCGGCCACGCCATTATGATTTCGGTCTAAAAACAGCAGCCCAGAGTTGGCATCAGGCAGGCGCATCCTTTCTTTTTTACCATCATTATCTAAATCAAAATCCACGCTTTGTTGACTGAGCTTAGTGGTGGCTGGCCCCATATCGACAACAAGCGGATCTTTCAGCGTAAGCCATTCTGCACCCACGATGCGTGTGCTTTCTGTGCTCTGTGCATTCTGATAGCCAACGTCAAATTGCCGCGTACTGCCATCTTTCAGGCAAACCTTGCCGCTGGCATTAAAGCTGCAGCTTTCACTGGTCTTGGTATGCTCAACAGCTAAGAGTTTGATTGTGATGGGCTGCGGCTTGATAGGGGCTGAGGCGGCACTTGCTGCATCCGTACTGCTGTTGGTAGGAGTGGTATTTTCAGGGCAAGGTGTGGCCGGTTTGCTGGTGGGATGGCTGCCAAACAGCATTTCCCATAGCGATTGAAAACGCTCTTCTTTACTCTTGTCTACAGCTTGGCTGGCATCTACCTGCTTAGCCTCTGCTTGTGGAAGTAAGCTAGCCATGGCTTTTAGCTCTTGATTAAAGAAAGCTGCAAACTGGCCTTTTGATGGATCAGTGGAGGCATCGCCCTCTGCCATCTGCAAAGATTTCCAGCTTTCGCTGCTGCTGGCCTGATGGCTAGTGAGCTTTAAATCACTCTGCTCGATACGCATGATATTTCCCTTTAGTAAATGCGGAAGGAAAGTAGCGAGCAGCATAATTTATGCCAGTGGGGATGAGAGGTGGGTGGGTGACGTAGGTTGTGGTTAGCGTGTTACCTGCGGTTTTAAGCAGGCAACACGCGTAACCCAACACGCCTTTGTGGTTCGTCTGTTGGGTTACGCGGTAAAGCTGCTAACCGCAACCTACGTTTTATTTCCTGAAAACGCATACTGCTTATCCATTTGACTCAGCCCCAATCCTGCCGATTTATGGATTTTTAGTTGCACGGGGATGCGTTCTTTCAGGGCTTCTACGTGGCTGATGATGCCTATCATTTTGCCGCTGGCGTTGAGGTGATCTAGGGCGTCGAGGGCGATTTCTAGCGTCTCGCCATCTAGCGTGCCAAAGCCTTCGTCTAAAAACAGCGAGTCAATGGATGTCTTGTGGCTAACCAGATCAGACAGCGCTAAGGCCAGCGCTAGGCTGACTAAAAAGCTTTCGCCACCCGAGAGCGTTTTGGTGTCTCGCGCCACATCGCCTTGCCATGTGTCGATAATTCCCAGCTCTAGCTCGCCTTTACGCAGCAGCTGGTAGCGGCCATGCAGGCGTTCTAGCTGACGATTTGCCAGATGAATCAAATGATCCAGCGTTAAGCCCTGTGCAAATTTGCGATATTTTGCACCATCGGCCGAGCCAATCAGGCTGTTGAGATGCTGCCAGTAATCGTAATCCACATTCTTGGCTGCGATCTCATCAAATAGCACCGACTGGCCGCTGCGCCTTGCATCATCCCCCTGCAACGCCCCGCGAATTTCGCCTTGCCGCTGAGCTAGCTGGGTGATTTCTGCGCTGAGGTTGGTTAGCTGCTCATCCAACTCGGGCAAGGCTAGCTCTGTTTTTACCTCTGCTTGCAGCGGCGCTAAGGCTTGTTCGGCACTTCCCAGAAGGGTATTGGCAGTAATTAGCGCGGTATCGAGCTGCTGTTTTTGCGCGCTTAATGCATTGCGCTGATCGTCTTCCAAGCGTGCGGCCATAAAAGCGGCTTCATTATCAAAAGGGCTGGCTGCCAGCGCGGCCTGCCATGCGCTGCTAGCGTGTTGCCGCTGATCCTGATGCTCTTGCTTGCGCTTTTGTAGGGTAATTTCCCGGCCTTTTTGCTGACTTATCTGATCTTGCAGGCTGCTGATCTGCGCGGTGCAAGCGGCTAAATCGGCCTCGGCTTGGCGGGAGTCAGCCAGCGCCGCTTGCGGGGCTGCACCCGTTTCCTGCCAGCATCGTTGCCAAGTTTGCTCTAACTGCTCAGCCGCTTTTACCGCCTGCTGCTGGACGATTAAATCTTGTGCTAGTTGTTGCAACTGTTGCTGCGTGGTCTGCCAGCTTTGCCATAGCGATTCTTGTGCGAGCAGCCAGGCTTTGCTGTCCGTAGGCAGTGCTTGTTCGGGCAGAGATAGGCGCAAGGCCTCATTTTGGGTGGTTATTTTCTCAGTGAGTTGCCGCTGCCTTTGGATTAAATCTTGCAGATGAGCCTGGGTGTTTTCCAGTTTTTGCGTCAGCAATTGCAAAGCTTGCTGACTGTCGCTGAGTGCTTTATCAGCGGTGAGCCTTACTTTTTGTGCGTGCTCAAGCTGTGCCTTGTCTGTGCTCAACTGATTTAAGGCAGCTTCTACGGCTTGCAGGGCTGCGGCGTGTTGCTGGCTGAGTGCAGCTAAATCTGGGGTGTGGAGTGCCAGCTTGGCGCAGAGCAGATTCCACTGTTGTAGTTGCTCTGCGGCTAGTGTTGAGGATATTTTCTGCTGAGATTCAAGTGCGCTAATTTCAGCTTCCAACTTAGTGAGGTCAAGCTTGAGCGCTTGTCCTTCTTCGGTAAGCTTTTCCAGCTCCGCCTGTTTGGCGTCCAGTGCGGCAGCAGTGGCAGAAACATTCAGCGCTTGGTAATCATGAATAGCTGGATGCTCAAGAGACCCGCAGAGCGGGCAGGCTTCATGGGCTTGCAATTGTTGGCGGTAGGCTTCCAAACCTTGAATGCGTTGCTCTTGCTCTAGTAGTTTTTTCTTATCGCTGACTTGTTGTTTCAAATCGCTAAATGTCAGCCTGAGCGTTACCAGTGCCAGTTCTTTTTGGCCTAATAAGGCTTGTTTTTCGTTGATTACCACCGCCAGATCGCCTGACTGTTGCTGTGTTTTATGTCGGCTATTTTCCAGATCTGCCAGCTTGCCGATGTCTACGCCACGCGCAAGTAAGCTTTGTTTTTGCTCCCAAAAAGCCGCTTCATCTTTGCCAGCAAGCAGGGCCAGCCATGCCACTTGCGCGGTATTTTCTGCCAGCGCCGCCGCTTTACTTTCTATTTGTTTACCAGTAACGCTTAGCCTGAGTGCCGCTTGCTGCTCATTTAGCGATTGAATATCTTGCTGATGGATCTCTGCGGCTAGCCTGCTGATTTCGCTTGCTTGCGTATTTAAGTCTTTAAACTGCGCCCGCCAGCCCACCAGCTGCTCACCCAGTTTTGCGTGCTCAGGGCGCTGGGTGCTGATTAATACACTCTGCGCGGTCTGGGTTTGGCCGAGCTGGGCGCTGCTCTGCTGGCTGAGTTGTGTAGCCAGTTGCTGTGCTTGCCAGAGCTTGGCTCTGTGTGTCTCAAGTGCGCTGCCTTGTTCTGTTTTCAGCTGTAGCAGTTCTTGCTCGGTGCGGGTCAGTGCCTCTATCGCTTGGCTTAATGCGATGTAAGGCAGTTGCAACTTGGCCGCTGGCTCGCTTCGGGCGAGTTGATCAAGCTGTGGCTGGGCGCTGGCAAGTGCGGCAAGGGCTTCTTGCTGGCGAAAAATGGCGTCAGCGTGTTGGCGATTGGCCCTGCTCAGCGCTTCGCGCCATTGGCGATTGGTTTGCACCTGGCTTAGCTGGCTTTGCAGCGCGTGTTCGGCTTGGGTTAAGTCAATAGTCTGTGTATGTAAGTCGCTACGCTGCTCTTCGCTGAGCAGCTCAACGCCGGAAGCCTTGGCGCGTAGCTGATCGAGCATTTGCTTGCTGCTGCGGGTTTGCTCAAATACCGATTGTGAAATCTGGCCGTAAATATCGGTGCCGGTTAGCTCTTCCAGTAACTCTGCTCGCTCGTTGGCGGCGGCATTTAAAAAGGCCGCAAAGCCACCCTGTGCCAGCAACATGGATTTGGTAAAGCGGCCAAAATCAAGGCCGGTCAGGCCTTCTGTGAGTTTGAGCTTTTCATTAATCTTATCGCTGAGGATTAGGCCTGTGGCATCCGCCAGCTCCACTCTGGGTGCTTGCAATGCGCCGCTGGCCAGATTACGCGCACGGCGTTGGCTCCAGAAAGCGCGGTAGCGGCTGCCTTTCACTTCAAACTCTACTTCAGCAAGGCAATCGCTGGTGTGGCGGGTCATCAGCTCATTGCTGCTGGCCGAAATGCTGCTCATGCGCGGTGTTTGGTGGTAAAGCGCCAAGCAAATGGCATCTAGCAAGGTGGTTTTACCCGCGCCAGTGGGGCCAGTAATGGCAAATAAGCCGTTATCTTTAAAGGGCGCGGCGGTAAAGTCGATTTTCCACTCGCCTTTTAAAGAATTCAGGTTTTTTAAACGCAGGCTAAGCAGCTTCATGCTTTGGCCTCCTGCAGCATGGTGACGGTTTGTGCATAGCGTTTTTCCAGCTCGATCAAGAGTGGCGCTTCGATTTCTTCACTGGCGATGCGCTGGGTAAATACATCGGCAGGGCTGAGCTCGGCCAGCGTTTCCTTGCTATCCGATTGCCAAGTGCTGGCGGCATTGCCGCGCTCTCTGCGGATGCGCAGCACTTCTATCTGCGTGTCTTTAGTCAGCTCTTCTATACGGCTTTGTAAGTCGCTGAGGTAATCATCGCTGCTGACCAGCACTTCTAGCCAGATGGATTCGTCTTTTGCGAGCGCTCTGATGGCAGACTCCAGCTCGGCCAGATTGCCGCGTAAGGAGATAAGCTGCTGAGATCGAGGAATGGCGAGTGGCTCAACCGCTTGTAGGCCCTCATGATTTAAGCTGACCAGCAGCACTTCTTTGCTTTGCTTCGCCTCATCAAAGCTCAGTGGAATTGGCGAGCCACAGTAGCGAATATGCTCAAAGCCACCGACTTTTTGCGGCCGGTGAATATGCCCCAGCGCAATATAGTCAGCAGGTGGAAAGGCGCTGGTGGGGAAGGCTTCCAGCGCGCCAACATAAATCTCACGCACTGATTCACTGGCGCTTGCGCCAACCGTGGTGAGATGGCCGGTAGCGATGATGGGCAAGGTTGGTAATCCAAGCTCCATGCGCGTATCTAACGCCCGCTGATATAGCGTTTGATAGTGCTGAAAAATACCCTCTTGCAAGCTGAGCTGCTTTTCATCGCTGCTTTGCCCCGCCACGCTTTGCTGCACATCGCGCGCGCGGATAAAGGGAATCGCACATAACACGGCTCCGGCGCTGCCGTCTTTTTGCCTGAGCAGCAAAACCTGCGTAGCGTGATCCGCCGCCACGCCGGGGATCACGCTGGTGTTTAGCTCGGCAAGCAGCGATTTGCTTTCACCTAAAGTGGCAACCGAGTCATGATTCCCCCCTAAAATAATCAACCTAGCGCCCGTTTTGCTGAGGGCCACAATAAAGTGGTTGTAAAGCTCGCGCGCATAACTAGGCGGCGAGCCGGTATCAAAAATATCCCCAGCCACCAAAATCGCATCGGCATTGTGGGTGATTGCGCTAGCCAGCAGCCAGTCTAAAAAAGCCTGATGCTCAGCCTGGCGCGTCTTGCCCATAAAATGCTGGCCCAGATGCCAGTCCGAGGTGTGGATGATTTTCATATGTTTGGGCTGTGATTCAGTGTGTGGGGGATTATGAAGGCTGGCAGGTAGGGCGTCTTGCGCTTCTTTGTATAATAAAAAACTACCGACATAAAAACTTGATAGATTTTCGCTATAGATGGGGTGTAAATATTCAATTGGTATTTCAAAATAGGAATGAATATCATTTGTATTGATGATTTTACATAAAGAGGATTGAAGCATGGCAAAGACAATTACTTTTGCGATGGTGCACTTTAGCGTAGCTTTTAGTGTGGCCTATCTGATCACAGGCAATATCGGTATGGCCGGTTTTCTGGCCTTAATTGAGCCTATGGTCAATACCGTTGCCTATTTTTTTCATGAAAAAGCATGGGATGCTTACCGGCTGCGGCGCAGTAAACATCCGCAAGGTGAGCATGTAGTGACATAGCCGCTACTCTGAGGTGTACAGCTTATGAGATGCCGTTTTTAAATAGATTTTCTGGGGAAATCAAGCCCTGATCTTTCCTGAAAACCCGCGTAATGGGCTGCCTCCGTGGTTTGACAAAGTGTGAATGAAACGTCAATAGACACTAAGCGTTGGGTGGTAGAAAGGACGTTTGTGTAGATGGGCAACTTTCCTTGCCTATCTAAGGATGACGAGCTTTTAACGGGCATAGATAGAAAATATTGTGTGGCTTGCGATGATCAAAAAATGTTTGGCAAATTGTGCTGAGCCATTTCAAAACGGCTTCTAAGGCTTTTCTTCGCGAAGCGCTGTGTATTCTATGGCCGCCATAGCTCAAGATTCGGTTTTTGTTTCACACATTAGCAAGGTATTTCGGCTTCTTCCTGCGGCTGATTAATAATCGGGCCCAGATTATAAGCCCGCCTCGCTTTATTGCATTGCTCGTCCCCTGCCATCACTTCTTTGCAGCTACTCGAGCGCTGTGTGTAGATGCCGCAGCTTACTTGTTCGCCCACTTTTCCTGCTAAGGCAATGCAATGGCTGGGATGGCGGTCTGTGCCGCGCATGGCGACATAAGTAGAATGGATAGGTATGGTGAGCTTGGCAGGCACTGTGCCGCCAGGGGCCGTATCGGTTTCTCCCCAGTAAAACGAAACCCGAAAGTGAGCGCAGCAGGCGCCACAGCTCTGGCAATCATGACTCATTGTGGATAGTCTGCCGAAGTAGCATTAGGATGGTTTTCTTATATATTGCTTTTTTATTGTGTCAGTAATATGGCAGATTTTGATATTTTTTGTAGAGATAAATAAAGGATTCCGTATGGCTAGCGTATTGCGTCACTCAGATTTACCCGTGCAAGCTTGGAAAAATGGCGGCGGAGTCACGTCAGAAATCATTATTTTTCCGAAAGACGCTAGCCTCGCTGATTTTGACTGGCGTATCAGCATGGCTACGGTGGGGGGGGATGGTGGTTTTTCAGAGTTCACGGGTATTGATCGCAGCCTTGCCTTGCTGGCGGGGAAGGGGCTGGCTTTGCAATTTGCTGATCAAGCCCCATTGCAGCTGATGCCTAGGGATGAGCCGCTGCGTTTTGCTGGCGAAGCCCAAGTTTATGCGCGTTTATTGCAGGGTGAAGTGCTTGATTTTAATGTAATGACGCGGCGCTGCAGATATCAGCATTATTTACGTCAGCAGCTTTTTAGCCAGCCTGAGACATGGTCTTTTGCCGGGGAGGGCGGCTTATTATTTTTGGCTGCGGGGGAATCTGTGTTGTGCAGAAAAGGCGAGCTGCAGTTTGTTTTAAAGCCTTTTGATAGCCTGCATCTCAGTGCAGACGACGCTGGCGAGTGGCTGTTAGTACCCTATGGCGAGGTGTGCCTGCTGGTGGCCGAGCTGGAAAAATGCTGAGTGATACGCTGTGTTTTTCTGCTGGTTTGTTACTTAAATAAGTAATATTGCTTACAATAATTTGTGTATTTACTTTCGTTGTTTATGTTTATTTCTTTCTTTTATGTGTAAATTTGTTTATTTAAACAACATATAAGCAGATAATGATGTTCTGATTTTGTAAGCTTTACTCATTGGAACTGACTTATGCGTGTAAAAAAGTTAATAAATAAGCGAAGTACACAGGCTGGTTTGCTGGTCATTACACTCGCCAGCATGATGGCCGCTTGCGTAACATCGGGCAGCGATGGTGCGGCGGAGGCTAGCCCACCACCCGCCGCAAGCCAGCAGGGGCAATTAGAGCATGCCCCTGTTTTGGGCGAGCAGCCTAGCCGCCCTTTTGGTTTGCCGCCTCAGGCCGGGGCAAAAATAATGCCTTCCAATAAGGCAGCGGGGCAGACGATGGGTGCATCAACAGCACCTGTCTATGCAGAATGTGATCAGCGCTTGTTTACTTTATCTGGCGCGGCGCTGGCTAGCTATGTAGCTACGGTAGAGGGGCGATGCATTAGCCGTCTTTTTGATGCTGATGCTGCAACCTACCCGGTGATCTCGGCTGCAAATATGCAGGCGGTGGCTCAGGAGGCGCGTTTGCGTGCCAGCCAGTGGGATCCGCGTAAGCCTAATGGCCTCTGGCCCTTGGCGACTTTTTTAAAAGCAGGTTATTTCACCCAGTACAGCCACGCTAAAGAAGTGGGCGAATATGGCCGCTTGGTGGATCAGCCTGTCATGCAGGTGGTGAGTGCGCTGGCAGATAATCCGGCGTTATGGATGAACCCAGCAGAAGACGAATCTCAATCGAATGAAGCATGGCTGCGCCAGAATGATGCGCGGCAAACCGTGAGCGAGACGATGATTCTGGCTGATTCGGTGCGCCAGCCAGAATATGCACTTCCGCTGCTCGCTACATTCTTTGGCCATTACCGTGGCCCGCTTAAGCAAAGCTATGCCCAGTTTGCCCTGCATCCTATGCAAACTACTTTATTCAATATGCATGGCCAGAGCGGCTTTGATCAAAAGGTGGCCGCTGGCCAGCTCGATGGTTTAGTGACGTCTTTGGCGGCGATTTTGCGCCAAGGCCGGGCGGCGTTTGTGGATGAGCAGATGTTTTTAAACACGCTGCGTGAAACCGGCCGCTTTATGCTTTACCCAAAAACGACGCCACTGGCCGAGCCTGCGGTAGCCCTTCATCTTAGTGCAGAGCGTTATTCGGCAATCTGGGCAGAAGCCGTCTATGCCTTGAAGAAAATCGCTAAAGTGCCTTGCGATCGTTACAACATTTGCAATGCCGAAGCCGAGCTTAAAACCCGTTTATTTCCAAATCGCTGGTCATTTGATAATGGCAATTTAGTTTTTGAAACGCCGCTAAGCCGCAAGCAGGTAGAGCCGCTGTATTACGCCATGAAGCAAGTTGAGGCGCAGCTTAAGCGGGTAAGCGGTGTACGGGAGCCAGTAAAAGATGATCCAAATGCACGTTTGCGTATGGTGATTTATGGCACAAAAAGTGATTACAGCCGTTTTCAGGGCTTACTCAACGATTTATCCACCGATAACGGTGGCATCTATATTGAAAACGGCGCTACTTTTTATACCTTTGAGCGCACCAGCCAGGAAAGTACGCTGTCTTTAGAAGAGCTTGTCCGCCACGAATATGTGCATTATTTATCCGGCCGCTTTATTCAGCCCGGCATGTGGGGATCCAGTGAATTCTTCCGTGATAGCCGCCGTATGCCTTGGTATGACGAAGGCTTTGCCGAATTTATGGCGTGGAGCACTTCGCGTGAGGGCATTAAAGTGCGTGGCCATGTGGTGGATGTGGTGGCGAATAACTGGCCAGCCAGCTTTCAAACGCCAGCGCAAATTATGCGTTCCAGCTATAGCGATGGCTGGGATTTCTACAGCCATTCGGCGCTGTGGTTCTACTTTCTGCATCGTAATGAGCCGGGTATTCTGGCCGATGTGCTGCTGCAGTTAAGAATAGACGATGTAAAAGGCTTTGATGCGCTGGTTAAACGCTTAGGTGCTGATACGGCCTTAAGCGCTCGGTTTAAAGACTTTGTAGAGCAGCAGGTCACTTTACAACGTGCAGGCAAGCTGGGAGACACCTCAACCATCGAGGGCATCGATTGGCTGGCTCAATCGGCCTGGCAGCTGGGTGATGCAGCACAAATTCAGGCTTTAATCAGCAAGGAGCTGCCTCTGGCTTGCCGTATCTGGGCAGAAGGGGCAGGCAGCGAGCTGCGCCGCTTTGAATGCACAGGTTCCTTAGGCATTCGTGCAAGCACGCTGACACAAGCGCATCAGGAAAGCGAAGTCTTGTTGAATAAAGCGCTGCAAAACTTGCAAGGCCGCGCCAATAATATGCTGGCTGTTAATTGCTTTGCCAGCGATTATCAGCTGGATGCGCATCGTGCCGCACTGCGTTGCGAAGGCCCGCTAGCTAAGGGCACAGGCACAACACCAACCCTTACGCCAACATCACCGCCAGTTCAACCAACAATGGTGCCGACCAGCCCGCCAACACGGCCTACTGCGCTGCCAACGGCTGTACCAAAACCGACTGCGCCTCCAACACGGCCAAGCCCAGTGCCAACCACTACGCCAACATCGCCACCCGCCAATCCAAACACTCTGGCCTTGTTGCAAACGCGTTTTAGCAGCACAGGCCGTTGCCTGCGCGTTACGCTGGGGGCCAATCAGCAGGTCGATCGTTTTGTGCTGGTGAATTCGGCCAAGCTTGGACGGATTAATTTTGCTGAATATGGCAGCTTCACCTATCGCCGTGATGCAGATCAGGCAGGGCTGGCAGACAGCATTATCGTTCGCCTGCAGCGCGGGGCAGAGTTCAAAGATATCCGTGTGGTGCTGGATGCAAAGCCAGTGAATCAAAGTGAAGAGGCTTGCTGGGCAGGGGCTTAAGTGGATTTGATCGATTTAATCTTGCTGAATATTGCGCGATAAGTTGGTCCAATTGATTATATTCTTGGGTCTTATTACCAGAAACAGCCTTGCGCACTTTAAAATGGCAAGGCTGTTTTTGATCATGCTTTGTGGCTTTTATAAGTTTTAACTACTTGTAATTAATGATTTTTTACAATTTTTAAGACGACCATTAAGCCCTGATTTTTAGGAAGTAAATCGCCCTGTTCCAACAAGCCCTCCGCCTTGTTTTGGCTTGACAGCCCACCCTTACACGGCCGAAGATGCGCCCACTATGATGAATCTGACCCGCGTTTATTCTTATTATTATCTGGCTTGCCCACAGGCAGCCCGATGGGTCGCGTTCATCTGAAACACACAGAATGAAGCATCCAAGGCCGCCAAATCAGGCGGCCTTTTTGCATTCTGGCCTGCCTGATTTGTTGGTTCTTGAGGTTTACAAAAAAAGGACCATATCATGACTACTCGCTCTAACTGGGGCTCTAAGCTGGGATTCGTGCTTGCTGCGGCAGGCTCGGCCATTGGCCTTGGGGCCATCTGGAAATTCCCTTACGTGACGGCCATGAATGGCGGTGGCGTGTTTTTACTGCTGTTTTTATTTTTTAGCTTCACCTTGGGTCTTGCCCAAATGGTGGTGGAATTTACCTTGGGCCGTAGCGCGCAAACGGGGCCGGTAGGGATGTTTCGCAAGCTGGCGGGTAAATCTTGGCCGCTGATTGGCATGATGGGGATTTTTGCGGGCTTTGTGCTCTACAGCTTTTACAGCGTGGTGGGCGGCTGGACGCTGGCTTACCTTGCGCTGGCTATGGATGGCTCGGTGCTGACTACCGACACCAAGGTGCTCAAAGATACTTTCGAGCATTATGTATCTAACCCTTTCTGGCCGATTTTGACCCACGGTGTATTTGTGCTGGCGACGCTAGGTATTGTGATTGGCGGTATCGAAAAAGGCATTGAGCGCGCCAGCAAATTGCTGATGCCGGGTCTGTTTATCATCATGCTGATTTTGATCGCCCGATCCTTAACGCTGCCCGGCGCATGGCAGGGCGTGGTGGCCTTCTTTGCCCCCGATTTCTCTAAGCTGACTCCTGCTATGGTTGTCGATGCCTTGGGTCTGGCGTTTTTCTCGCTGTCTTTAGGCACGGGCGGCATGATTGCTTACGGCTCTTACGTAAAGCAAGAAACACCGGTATTGCATTCCGCAGCTTGGGTGGTGGGTTTGTCTTGCACCGTGGCGATTTTGGCCGGGCTGATGATTTTCCCTGCGCTGTTTGCCTTTAAGCTTGATCCAAGCGCAGGCCCGGGCCTGACCTTTATGACCATGCCGGTGGTGTTTGCCAGCCTGCCCTTTGGCCAAATCTTCGCCATCGCCTTCTTTGCCCTGCTCTCGGTGGCCGCGCTGACGTCATCCGTTTCGATGCTCGAGCTGATCGCTACGCTATTTTTGGATGAATACAAACTGCCACGCCGCAAAGTGATTCTTTGGCTATCTTTGGCTGTGTTCCTCTGCGGCATCCCCGCATCGCTGTCTTTTGGCCCCTGGGCGGATGTGAAATTCTTTGGCAAAACCATTTTTGATCTGATGGATTACAGCGTCTCCAATGTAATGATGCCGCTAGGCGGAATCGGCGTGGCGCTCTTCGCAGGCTGGCGCGTATGGCCGCTATTGGAAGAGCACTCTGGCCTAGCTGGCTTGCCACTCTTCGGCCTGAAATGGAGCTGCCGCGTGGTCGCGCCTTTATCGATTGCGGTGATTTTGGTGAAGAATCTTTGATATTAATTTGCAAACTCTAAAACCAAGATCAAAACCCAAATCCTGAAACACGGAGGACACAGAGAACACGAAGTTTCACGGAGAAAAACAGGCTTGAGTTAAGTTGTTTTAATTTTGTTTTGAGTATTTTAAAACTCTGTAACTTGGATTCGTATCGCTGCAAATTGCACAGGGCTTAAATCCCCCTTGAAGCACGCCGAAGCGAGGAATAAGCGGCTCGGGGTTTCGGAAAAGGGGTAGCGAGGCAGCGAGCGAGCAGCCTTTTGCGCCGAGCCGATTATCCGCAGTGAGGGGCCTTCGTGCTGGTCGGGGCGGCTTTCTTTGCTTACTTTCTTGGCCGTTCAAGAAAGTGAGTCCCCGCGGGGATGCCGCACCAAAATCAACGTGCCGAAGGCACTAAATTAATAAAGCCTTGTTTTAGATTTGCATAGAGCCCCTTGGGCTCATTTATTAAAAACACGCAGGATGTTTTATGACTACACGTAATGCTTGGGGCTCACGTTTGGGCTTTATTCTGGCGGCGGCAGGCTCGGCCATTGGGCTGGGGGCGATTTGGAAGTTTCCTTATGTCACGGCTATGAATGGTGGCGGGGCGTTTTTGCTGTTGTTTCTGATTTTTAGTTTTACCTTGGGTCTTGCGCTGATGATGGCCGAGATTGCCTTGGGCCGCTCGGCCGCCAATGGTGCGGTGGGCGCGTTTAAAAAAATTGGCGGCAAGCCTTGGGCGCTTTTGGGCCTGCTCGGCGTAATTGCTGGCTTTGTGCTGTTTTCATTTTATAGCGTGGTGGGCGGCTGGACTTTTGCCTACCTTGGCAAGGCCATCGATGGCAGCGTATTGAGTGCCGATCCTAAGGCCTTAGAAGCGATGTTTGGCAGCTTTGTATCTGATCCAATCAAACCCTTGATTACCCACGCGCTGTTTACGCTGGCGACTTTAGGCATTGTGCTGGGCGGTATTGAGAAAGGCATAGAGCGGGCGGGCAAGGTGCTGATGCCTGCGCTGTTTATTATTATGCTGGTTCTGATGCTGCGCTCTTTAACCCTGCCAGGGGCATGGGCCGGTGTGGTGCAGTTTTTAGCGCCAGACTGGAGCCGCGTTAATCCTTCGATGGTGGTGGAAGCCTTGGGGCTGGCGTTTTTCTCGCTGTCTTTGGGCGTGGGGGCAATGGTGGCCTATGGCTCTTATATGCATTCCAATGAGGAGATTCTTTCTGCATCGCTGTGGGTGGTGTTTTTGGCGGTAATGATTGCGCTCTTGGCTGGGCTGATGATTTTCCCAGCGGTGGCGGCCTTTGGCTTAAACCCTGCTGCTGGGCCGGGGCTCACCTTTATGACCATGCCGGTGGTGTTTATGCATCTGCCCTTTGGCCAGCTATTTGCGATCGCCTTTTTTGCCCTGTTGGCTACTGCGGCCTTGTCTTCATCGGTAGCGATGTTGGAATTGATCGCCATCTGGTTTATTGACGATCTAAAACTGCCGCGCCGCCCTGTACTGATCGGCATCGCCTTGGCGGTGTTCTTATGCGGTATTCCGGCGTCGTGGTCGTTTGGTATCTGGTCTGATGTGCGCATCTTTGGTAAAAGCATTTTTGATGCAATGGATTACTTTGTATCGAATCTAGCCATGCCGGTTGGCGGGATTGGCTTGGCGTTGCTGGCGGGCTGGAAAGCGGGGGACACGCTGGTGGATGAAGTGGGCTTGCGAGGCTGGAAAAGACAAGCTTGGCTGATTACCTGCCGCTACCTTGCGCCAATCTTGATCACCACGGTGCTGGTGAAAAATCTGTAAACCTTGCTGCAACGCAAAATTACTACTTGACCATCAGGCAGCTTACAAGGCATTCTAAAAGCATGAATACGAACACACTCAATCACCCAGCAACTTGGTGGCGCATTTTTTAGTGCGGCACCTTGGGTATTGATCTATGGGGCCGCCGAAAGGGCGGCCTTTTATTTAGCTCGCGCATTCGGTGGCAGATTTATTTGGCAAATGGCTTTGGGCTTATTTGCCGCTACTAGGAATAGCGCATGTCTCGTTCGCAATGGAGCTCTAAACTCGGCTTTATTCTTGCCTCCGCAGGGGCGACCGTCGGTTTAGGCTCAATCTGGAAATTCCCTTACGTTACCGCCATGAATGGTGGCGGTGCGTTTCTGCTTATTTTTGTGCTGATCACTTTTACGCTGGGCATTGCGCTGATGCTGGCCGAAATTGCCATTGGCCGCGCTGCGGCATGTGGTGCTGTGGGCGCATTTAAAAAGTTCGGCGGTAAGGGCTGGTCTGCCGTCGGCTATGTCGGCGTGCTGTGCGGGCTGATTGTATTTTCTTTTTATAGCGTGGTCGGCGGCTGGACCATCGGCTATCTGCTGCGCGCCATCGATGGCCGCGTCATGAGTAACGATCCCAAGGCCTTGAGCGCTTTATTTGGGCAATACGTTTCCAGCCCTGTTGAGCCAATTATCACCCATGCTCTGTTTGCCTTACTCACCCTGATTGTGGTGATGTTTGGTATTCAAAAAGGTATTGAGCGGGCGGGCAAGGTGCTGATGCCCGCTCTATTTCTTTTGATGCTAGCGCTGATTGTCCGTTCTTTAACGCTGCCAGGCGCTTGGGCTGGGGTGGAGGCATTTTTAGCTCCGGATTTCTCTAAAGTAAACTCAAAAATGCTGGTCGATGCGCTGGGCTTGGCGTTTTTCTCGCTATCGGTGGGCGCAGGTTGCATGCTGGCTTACGGCTCCTACCTTGGGCGTGATGTAAAGCTGGTCAATGCCGCGATGTGGGTGACGGGCTTAACCACCATGACCTCGATTTTGGCAGGCCTGATGATTTTTCCCGCCATTACCGCCTTTGGTTTGGACGCCGCAGCAGGCCCGGGCCTCACTTATATGACCATGCCGGTGGTGTTTAACCATCTGCCTTTTGGTCAGTTTTTTGCTGCAGCGTTCTTTGCACTGCTTTTGGTCGCGGCGCTCACCTCCTCCGTTTCTTTGCTTGAGTTAATCGCGGTGTATCCGATTGATGAATGGAATCTGCCGCGTAAAGCCACCACCGGCGTGATTACGCTCTTGGTGTTTCTGGCCGGTATTCCTGCCTCGCTCTCGTTTGGCGTGCTGGGCGAATACAAATGGTTTGGCCGCAATGTGTTTGAGCTGATGGATTACAGCGCATCCAATATCCTCTTGCCCTTGGGTGGCATCGGCACGGCACTGTTTGCAGGCTGGAAAATCTGGCCAGTTATCGAAGCCGAGCTAGAGCTTAGCCCTGTTTTAAACTGGGGAATGAAGTGGATGTGCCGCGTTGTTGCTCCGGCCTTGATCGCTTTGATCTTGGTTTACAACTTATAAGCAAATGCTTCATCCCGTCATCCCCGAATGCATTGATCGGGGATCCAGCATATCCACTGGATTCCCGATAGAAGCACTCGGGAATGACGCTTTGAATGAGCCTTACCGCTTATCCCCGTTCAAGTCGCACAAGGCTGTGAGCGCTCTGTGGATAAGTGGGGCAAGTCTTTGTTCTGTAGGTGGCTTTTTTTGCTGATTAAATTTTAAGCAATCTGGCTTTCAGGCATAACAACAGATATTAAAAAAGGCCAGCATCTCTGCTGGCCTTTCTCTTATTTGGCTTTCTGCCAGCGCTTTTGCAAGCCGTCAAAGCTTAAGTAAAGCGCGGGGGTGATGTAGAGGGTGATGAGCTGCGATAGCACCAAGCCACCGACTACCGCCACGCCCATGGGCTGGCGTAGCTCGGCCCCTGCGCCTATGCCGATGGCAATTGGCATGGCGCCCATAATGGCGGCGAGGGTGGTCATCATGATGGGGCGGAATCGTAGTAAGCAGGCTTCACGAATCGCGTCCACGGGTGCTTTGCCTTCTTTACGCTCGGCTTCCAGCGCAAAGTCGATCATCATAATGGCGTTTTTCTTGACGATACCAATCAGGAGCAAAATCCCGACCATGGCGATAAAGGTCAGCGGTAGGCCGACGATATCGAGCGCAATAAGTGCCCCCACTGCCGCAGAAGGAATCCCCGCCAAAATGGTCAGCGGGTGAATCCAGCTTTCATACAGCACGCCCAGAATCACATAAATCACCGCCACGGCCACTAAAATCAGCCAGAGCTGGGTGTTTTGCGATTGCTGGAATACGGCTGCGTCCCCAGCGAATTCGCCAAATATTTTAGGTGGCAGCTGGATTTCCTGCTTCAGGGCTTCGATCTTGGCAGCGGCATCCGAGAGTGTTTTGCCTTCGGCCATATTAAACGACAGCGTCACCGCAGGCAGCTGGCCTTGGTGGTTGATGGCGTTATTAGTCATGATGCGCTCGACGCTGGAAAAGGCCGAGATTGGCACTAAGACGCCGCTATTGCTGCGTGCATAGAGCTTGTTCAGCGCCGATTCATCCGTGCGATATTCATCAGAGAGCTGCATCAGCACCGAATAGCTGTCTTGCGGCAGATAAATTGTGCTGATTTCACGCTCGCCAAACGCGCCATACAGCGTTTCGCGCAGATTTTGCATATCGATACCCAAGGTTTGCGCCTTGTCTCTATCAATATTGAGCCTTGCTTGCAGGCCGCGCTTTTCGGTGTCTGATGTGACTTCGGTAAAGATAGGCGATTGGCGCATGGCGCGCATCAGCTTGTCTGACCAATCACTTAGCTCGTCCGATTGCACGGCTTGCAGGGTGTATTGGTAGCGACTTTTGGAGCTACGTGCGCCAATTTTTAAGTTTTGTGTCGGGTTAAAAAACACCGAGATGCCGGTAATTCCGCTGGTATCTTTACGCAGGCTGGCTACGGTTTTTTCCATAGAAAGGCGCTGATTGCGAGGCTTGAGGCTAATAAACATCCGGCCACGATTACCGCTGGATAGGCTAGAAACCACCACGTTTACATTGGGATTTTTTTGAATCCGCTCGGCGACTTCGGTATGCAGTTTCAGCATGGCAGGGTAGGCAATATCCTGCGGGCCCTCGCTGCTAGCCTGAATCTGGCCGATATCTTCTTCAGGGAAAAAACCCTTGGGCATGGATTGATATAACCAAGCAGTGAGCACAAAGGTGGCAAGTGCAACAGCTAACATCAGCTTGCGTTGGCCTAAGCTCCAATCCAGTGTGCGCTGATAGCCGCTGAGCACGCGATGAAAGCCCCGTTCAAAAAAGCGGCTCCATGCGGGCACATGGGCGTCCGGTGTTTCGTGCTTAATATAACGTGCGGCCAGCATCGGGATCAGCGTTAGCGCCACCACGGCGGATACCATAATCGCTAAGGTGACGACGGCGGCAAATTCATGGAACAGCAGGCCAATGGTGCCGGGCATAAAGAAAATCGGAATAAACACGGCAATCAGGGATACCGAAATCGATACCACGGTAAAGCCGACTTCTTGCGCGCCCTGAATGGCGGCTTCCATGGGCTTCATGCCGTTTTCAACGTGGCGCATGATGTTTTCAAGCACCACAATCGCATCATCCACCACCAAACCAATGGCAATGGTCAGCCCCATCAGCGAGATATTATCGAGGCTATACCCCAGCCAGTGCATCAGTGCAAAGGTGGCAATCAGCGAGATGGGCAGCGATAAAGCCGGGATTAGCGTGGCTGCAGCACGGCGTAAAAACAGCAGAATTACGCCTACCACCAGCAGCATGGTCAGCAGCATGGTGAGGTTTACATCGTGAATTGCTTCGCGCACAGATTGCGATCTGTCGTTCAAGACTTGCACATTTACCGAGGCAGGCATTTGCGATTTAAGCTGTGGCAAGGCGGCTTTAATAGCATCAACTACGGCAACGGTATTGGCGTCGGACTGGCGCATCACGGCCAGTACGATCGAGCGTTCGCCGTTAATCCAGCTGCCGCTTTTCACGTCTTGCACGCTGTCTTCAACCGTGGCGACATCGGCTAAGCGCACCGGTTGCATATTTTTTTGCGCAACAATCAAGTTGGAAAAGTCGGCGGCATTTTTAAGCTGCTCATTGGCTTGCAGCGCTAGCACCTGGCGCTTGCCATCGAGTTGGCCGACGGGACTATTGGCATTGGCAGATTTCAGCGCGGCGGATAGCTCGGCCAGCGTCATATCCCTTGCGGCCAATCGCTCGGGGTTGACTTGCACCCGCACGGCAAAGCGTTTTTGCCCGTAAATCATGACCTGCGCCACGCCATTTAGGGTAGAGAGCGTGGGGGAAATCAGGTTGTCGCCGTAATCGTTCAGCTCGGCCAAGCTCATCGATGGCGAGTTAATCCCCACCATTAGCACCGGTGCATCTGCTGGGTTTACTTTGCGATAGCTCGGCGGGCTGGTCATATCTTTAGGCAAGCCACGGGAAGCACGATAGAGCGCGGCTTGCACATCGACGGCCGCATCGTCGATATTGCGGTTAGCGTCAAATTCTAGCGTCAGCGATACCTTGCCCTGAGTGCTGCTCGAGGTAATGACGGCAAGGCCGGGAATGGTTGAAAATTGCTTTTCGAGCGGGGTAGCCACCGAGGTCGACATCGTTTCTGGGCTGGCACCGGGCAAGCTGCCAGACACCTCGATGGTGGGCATATTAAAAGAGGGCAGGGCAGAGATCGGCAGATTAAACCAAGCCACTACCCCAGCGACAACGATAGCCAGCCACAAGAGTGTTGTTGCTATGGGCTTATTAATGCTTAGTAAGGAGATATTCATTTTGCGGCACTGGCGGCAGTTTTCGGTGCACTTGCGTCACGCTTTTTGGCTTCGCGAACTTTGCTGCCTTCACGCAGATTTTGCCCGCCTTCTTTTACCACTTTGATATTGCTGCCTATGCCGCTGACGACGGCGCGCTCGTTTTCAACTTGCAGCAATTCAACCGGAATCGATTTCACTGTTTGATCTGCCTGAATCGCAAATACAAAGCGCCGGTCCGGGCCGGTTTGCACGGCTTGAGTCGGCAAGACCACGGCATTTTTAAGCGTGCCAGCAGCCACTTTTACTGGCACAAAAGCACCGGGCCAGAGCAGATTTTTAGGATTGGCAAATTCTGCTTTTAAGGCAATGGTGCCCGAGCTTGAATTTACCGCATTATCGATAAAGCTCAACTTACCTTGCAGCGTATTGCCATCAGATAAAGAAGCGCTTACTAAAATTGGTGTAGGGGCGTTTTGCAAGGTAGCAAGATCGCGCTCAGGCAGGCTGAAGGTCACGGTAATCGGGTCGAGCTGGCTGATGGTCACGAGCGGGATGGCAATACTGGGCTGCACATAGCTGCCCGTGTAAACGCCAACCAGACCGGCTCGCCCGCTCAGTGGTGCTCTGATTTGTGAATAAGAGAGCATTATTCGGGCCGCATCCACCGCTGCACGTTCTGCAGCCAGTGTAGCTTGCAGGGTTTCTAATTTGCTTTGAGCATTGTCAAGCGCAGTTTTAGAGATAAAACTTTGCGCGGCTAGCTCTTTAGAGCGGGTGTAATCCCTTTCTGCTGCAGCAAGTTGGGCCTGGTTTTGCGCAAGTTTGGCTATGGCCTGGCGCACATTGGCTTCGTCTTCCCGTGCATCTAGGCTAAATAAAAGCTGGCCCGCGCTGATCTGATCGCCTTCTTTAAAATGGACTTTACTAATGAGTCCGTTTTTTTGCGGGCGTACTTCTACCTGATCAAGCGGGCTAACGTGGCCTTGGGCACTTAAATGAAGTGCAATATCAGCCGTTTGGGTGGTGGTGGCAATTACCTGCTGTGGAGGGCGTTCTGCTTGTTCTTTTGGGGCTGTTTTACCGCAGCCAGCAAGGGCTAAGGCAAGGAGGGTCAGGCTATATTTAGTCATTCATAATTCCAGCACGAACACCGCGCCGGAACCGTACGGTGATCGCAATCATAGTCAGGGCCACCATCAGGCCAAAGCCTGTAATGATGGCGTACATAGGCGGTATTCCGCTGATTTGAAATTGATGCGCCACGGCTTTGCTCGCAGCTTCGGTAACGGGTTGGCTAAAGTATTTCACCATCAGGGCATGAATCCCTACCATTACTAAAATACCAATATTCTCGTTAAAGTTTTGCACGGCAATAGAGTGGCCAGCACCCATCAGTGTATGGCCTCTGTGTTGCAACATGGCGTTTAATGGCACCACAAAGAAGCCTGATAAACATCCCACAATAAACATCAGAAATGCAGCAAGCCAAATATTGTGAACAAACAGCATACCGATCACCATAATTCCCATGGCAATCCCTGCTGGCAACACGCTAAATGCTTTTTTGAGCGGAACACAATGGCCGGCAAGAATTGCGCCTGCCGCAATGCCAAATGCAACTACTGCGACTAGCTGAGTCGCTTGTTCCATGGAAAAGTTCAACCAAATAATGGCCCAGTTCAATACTACCAGGCGCATGGTGGCCCCCGCACCCCAAAAGAGCGTGGTTACACCGAGGGATAATTGGCCCTGAGGGTCTTTCCATAGCTTGGCTACGCAGCACCAGAATTCTTTAATGAGCGCCACAGGCTGTAGCTGCAGCGGTTTAAGCTCTACATTCAGCTTAGGGATGTAACAGTTTAGCCAAGAGGCGGCCAAGTAGAGCAAAATAATTGCGGCAATGGCAAAGGTGGCTGGGGAAAAGAACGCGCCTAGTACGGTGCTGTTAAGCCAAGGGGCAACGTGTGAGCCAGCCAGTAACCCGCCCAAGATCGTGCCAAAAATAATGGCGCTAACGGTTGCACCCTCTAGCCAGCCATTGGCGGCAACCAGCTTTTCGTGTGGTAGGTATTCGGTAATGATGCCGTATTTGGCGGGGGAGTAAGCGGCAGCGCCAAAGCCGACTAAGGCATAGGCCATAATTGGTGGCAGTCCAACCAGCATCCCCAGACAACCAGCCAGCTTGATGCCATTGCAAATCATCATTGCCTTACCCTTGTGCATGGAATCAGCAAAAGAGCCTGCAAAGGGGGCAAGGACAACATAAGACACCGTAAAACACCATAGCAGCATTGATAAATGCCATTCGGGTGAATGTTGCTCTTTCAGTAGCGCAAGGGCCGCAAAGAAGAGGGCGTTGTCAGCAAGCGCAGATAAAAATTGCGCGCCAAGAATAATGAAAAATCCACGATTCATCTTGGAACAGTACCCTTTTTTATAGTGTGGGGTTTATATCACGAAACGCGATATAACGGCATTATCGCTGTTGCGTCGAACTAACTTACTGCTCTCTGGTGCAGGGCCGCCCTCATCTTAAGGGTTTTGTATCTTAAGAACGCGTTGATTTGGCCGATCCTGCCGGGGCTTCGGCAAGCTTACTGCAAATGGGATCAAAGATTGAGCCGTTTGTTCTGAGCTTGCCGAATGAGTAATATAAATTTATTTAACATATTTTTGCTGTTTGGTCAGTAAGTTGTAATTTTTGTGTATTGATGACTTATAGCCTTTGATAATGACTCGTGCAACTTGTTCAGTTGATCAAACGGGTTATGGTGATGGTGTGATTAGCGGGAGCGATAATAGTTTCTGTATTTAAGCATTTATGCTGCTGTGGTGGCTTTTCAGTATTTAGCACAGCTCTTTAATGGCCATGCCAAAGGAGCTATCTTCATTCTTCTTTATAAAGTCCCGTCCGCCTCGTACATTAACTGAAAGCTCAGCACTCCCCTTGTCATCAAACAAAAAGGTGCGAATTGGGGAGACTGTTTTTTTGCTGCAATTAATTTGTAAGTCTGCTTCGATACGAGTAATGCTGCCGTTTTCTGTTGACGTGGGTTCTGATAAATCATTGCGGATACGGGTCGTGATGATTGCTCCTTTTCGGATCTGGGTATCCAGTACCGAAATCAGATTGCCATCGGGTGTATTGCCTAATTCCAGCCATTGGCCAGCATAGCTTATCTTGGTAAGGCAGAGCATCAGTACGCTTGCCAGAGCAAAGCTTTTCATAATGTGTGCCATGTTAGTGTGAACCGACTGATCATAAAAGAATGCCATGATCGTGTTGTGCGGCAAAGTACCCTTAGGGAAAAACACCAAATGGCAAATATATGTCATTTACATTGCTTGATTCATTCTTATTAATTAAAACAATAAGCTAACCACGCTGATTTTTATTTTACTTTTGAACATGGAATTACTTGAGTTAATTATAAAATGAGTAATTGCTTATATATGGAAATTAATTCGTATTCTTTGATAATTAATTAATTGTCGGCTAGAATAATTTCTGCACTTGAAATCAAACCGATGAATGAATGTAATTAAATTAATATATAAGCGTAATCTTCTGGAGTGGATATGAATACTTTTAAATCTTTTGCATTGAATGTGCTGTTCCTTTTTTCAGCAACATTCTCTCCAACTGTTTCTGCCCAGCTGATCAATTTTGATGCTCTGGGGCAAGACAGCGCCGCGATTAATAACGGCTATGCGGGCTTTAACTGGTCTAATTTTACTTCGATGAATGGTACTTTTGTACCAAATTCAGGTTTTGAACGTGGCGTGGTTTCTGGGCCTAATATTGCATATAACCAAGATGGTCTTGCTGCTTCGTTTTCGCGTGAAACGGCTTTTACTTTGCGTGATATGTATGTCACCAAAGGATTGACAGCGGGAATAACCCACTTCGAAGGTTATATCGGTAATACACTCACTTTTTCTAGAAGCGTATTCTCTAGCACGGCCGCTCCAAGCCATATTGTGTTTGACTGGGTAGGCATTACCAAGCTGAAATTCTTTGGCGAACCCGGCACATCAGAAACAGTGATCGATAATATTCATGTTGCCGCTGTGCCAGAGCCTGAAACTTATGCCCTTATGGGCCTGGGTTTACTTGCTGTGATCGTGGCTAAGCGCCGTAAACGGGTCTGAAAAAAATAACCGGCCAGCCCTTCGATCAGCGGCCGGTTATTTATTAGCGCTGTAATCGTATCAGGCTTGGATTCAAACCATCTGATAAAGAAAGTTCAAACTGCCCGCCAGCGGGCACGCCTGCTAAATCAATCACAATTTTTCCTCCTTGTGCCTGATTCGCCAGTAATTGGCGTGATTTGCCAAGGTGCATTACGCTTAAATAGGGGTATTGTTTGATATCCCAGTTCATCACCAGCTTCCCTGCATTTTCCTGCCATTGCACTTTGGCCCCGCTTGGGGCGCTGGCCGTAGCGCCTGCACGAGTTTGGCTTTGCTGCCTATCTAATCGCTTACCTTTATGCCAAATTTCAATGGATGCCAAGGGGCCCGGCTGGGGAATGCTGATAAAAAAGTGCGCTACTGCGCCATGGGCATCCGCCACTTCTACCGGATTAAAGCGTTGAATAATGGGTTTGGCGTTTGCACGAATTAAATGCAGCTCGTAATCACCTTTGGTCACCGCTTTTATATTGCCGCTGCGCGAGAAGATGGGGTCAAAGCTCACTCCTTTTTCACTAATGCTGCCGGATATATCAATCAGATTCATAGGCAGGGTGTACCCAGCAGCTTGGGGTGCAAGTGCGTAATTATGCTGCTCTAAAAACTCTTGTACCTTGGCGTAATTGTAATCAGAGAACCAGCGCCCATCGCAATAGCCCATGATGTCGCTATTATTATCTTCGTCCAGCGTAAGTAATGTGTTGCTTAGAGGATCAAAGGGCAGGGTGTTGCCGATTTTTCCATCAGAATAAGGGAATGATTTGTCAGGATTACGCACCCCACCGCAAGGTGCGTGAGGCCGGCTTAGATTGTGTCCCAGCTCATGCCCCATTGTTTTTAGGTCGTTATCGTAATTGGCATCCAGCCCGATGGCGGTGCTGTTTGCACTACCCGAACCAATTGGATTGACATAGCCCAGCCCAGCAATACCACCGCTAAATCTTGGATCAGGAACCAAACCATAGTAATGACGGCCACTGCCTTCTTTAATACGCAGCTGGCTTAGCTCAGAAAGCGCCTTGTTCCAGCCTGCCGAACCCGTATTGGCATCATCGATGCTCTTCATTTCGGTGGTTGAGCCGACGGTGGTCAGCTTATACGGTGCGCGAAAGCTGATATTGAGCGAGTTGCTGGCGAGCGGGAAAATATTACTCAGCATTTGTCGCACTGCCATTTCGTCGGGGGCTTTGGCGCTAATACGATTGCCTTTGCCATCATTATCAATTTGTAAGGGGACCAGCACTAAATCCATATTGGTGGATTGACCAACAATGGGATTAATACTTTTGCTGGAACCATTGCTTACTTTCTGTTCAGGATCAACATCGACACGCAGGCTTAGGCCGGATTTAATCCATTTTTCAGGCAATTTTACATTAAAGCTTTGGGCTAGCTGAGCACGGGCCACCGATGCTGGGATAAAAGCGGGGCCGCTCATTTCCAGGGGTTGGCCTTGTGGAATACCATTGAGTGAGGCACTTAGCCAAACACGCGGGCTAGCCAACTTGCTGCTGTTGGTGGTGAGGCTGGCACGAACAATCGTCGTTTTACCGGGGACTAAGCGCTGGTATGGCTCGCCAATGAGTTGCGAGTAATTTTGTACTACGGCTACGCTTTCTAGATTAATTGTCGGTTTAGTCGGGGGCACTACGGTAGGCGGCAAAACGACCAGCTTAAAGTTTCCGGCAGAAATAGTTTGCGTACCCGCCTTTAATACCACTTCGCCATTGCCGTTGGCAGGAATTTGCAGGGTAAGCTGAGTGGATGTTTTACTGATTATTTTGGCGTTATTGCCCCCCACAGTAGCGCTGCTTACTGTGTCTAATCCTTGGCCTGATAAGTTGATTTGACTATCAACGGGGCCGCTTAAGGGGCTCATTGCACTGACATTGATAAGGGCAGTGACTTCAAAGCGTGTATTGCTTTGTAAGTTGCGTTTTCCCCAGATTAAAGTCAAAGGGCCGCTCAGTGCGTTTTCGGGAATGATGACATCTAGGCGGCTATCTGCGCGGCCTTGAATATGGGCTGCTTGCTTATTGGCAAATAAGACTTGCTCAACTTGCTCCATGCCCTGGCCAAGCAAGCTGATCGTCTGTCCTGGCAGCCCTGCGGCAGGGCGCAGCACGGGTTGAGCCACGGTCTGCCAAATCTGAACAACCTGCGCTAATGTTTGTATCTCTCCGTTTTTATCTTCAAAGCTGATAAAGCCTGATCGTGCTGCCGCCGGAATGCTAACGGAGTATTTATTATTAGATTGGTTAATTTTGGGCAAAATAACGCCACTCAGCCGCACACTTTTAATTTGATTTAATAGTTTGCCAGTCAGTGTCAGTGTATCGCCAGTGTTGAGCTCGGTGCTGGATAGCTCATCAATTTGCGGCCCATAAACTGTAATTTTCTGGGCGGCTTGAACAACATTGCCTTCTTTATGCAGTGTGAGCATGCCTGATTGCGCAGCTTGCGTGAGAGTCACCTCGATCACTTGTTCAGAGATCACTTTAAATGGCAGCTCGGCCTGATCAATAAAGACTTTTTTGACTTGAGATAAACCGATCCCTTTGATAGTGATCGTATTGCCCTCGCTTGCTTCAAGTGGATTGATACTGTCGATTGCAAAAGGCGGGGCAGGCGGGAGTGTTGGAGCAGGGGCAACCGGGGTTGCCGTATTTGTAGGTGTGCTGCCAACTGGCCCGACTGAATTAACGGGTGGCGTGGCTGTGGGGCTTGCATTAGATGCGTCTGAGCCACCTCCACCACCACAAGCGCTCGTTATTAAAACAATGCTTGAAGTGAGGAATAACTTGCTGGTTTTTTTTTGTGCGAGTTTTTTAATGTTTGAAAACACAGATTGTCCTGAGGTGGATTAGAGGAGGCTCAGACGATCTGCTGTTTGTTATGCCGAATGAGTTGGCGCATTCTATGTAAATCAAACAGTTGTTTATGTAACATAAAGCACGTAAGTAATATCTAATACACTAGCTTTTTATTTATGAAAGTAATGTGTCAATTAAAATTAAATGTTTGCTATCTTTATGAATTTAAATAGAAAAATAAAAATGAACAGGTCAAGGTAGGCTAGGTATTTTATCTGCACGGCAAGCAGAGCCCATTTTCCTCTACGATGAATACCTTAGGGTCTGTTGACGTTTCATTCACAATTGCGCTGAGGCGGAAAATGGCTAGGCACAAGGCATGCGACGAAGGCAATAACGAGTTATTTCCGAGGAGCATAACGCAGTGGATGGCCATTTTCCGCCTCAGCCCAGTCCTAGCGAGGAAAACCCCTCGCACGCGGAGGGTTGGCTGCATTTTTGGGGCGGAACGAAAGTTAAAAATCGCTAATGGTACTCGTGCCATGTCGCAATTTTTGCCTTGTTCAGCCCCAAAACTGCAGCCAACGCAGCCGTGAATGAAACGTCAACAGACCCTGGCTGCAAGCTAAGCGTTTCGCCTCTGGCGGCGTAAGGTCTGAGCACTTTGCCAGCATGTCAGCATAATGCCCAACCAGATTGGGATATAAGTACCCAAGCCGGAGACACTGAAAGGCTCGCCCAGCACAAATAAAGAGATAAAGAACAGCAGTACGGGCTCTACATAACCCAAAATACCAAGCAGGCCAATAGTAAGTAATTTACTGGCCATTAGATAGCAGACAAAAGCGGTTGCCGTCATGATGCCAAGGCAAGGCAGTAAAAGCCATAATTGGGGCGCGCTTTGTAAAGCATCGGTGGCAGCGGGGTGCAGGTAAAGGAGCGCAACTGCGCCTGGTAAAATAAAGAGGGTCTCAAGTAAAAAGCCACTAAATGGGTCGAGATGCAATGCTCTGCGTATCATTAAGTAGGGCGGGTAGCCCAGTGCGGTCACCAGTGTTACCCAAGAGAAAGCCCTTGTTAACCAAAGCTCATGTAAAACGCCCGCTAATGCAAAGCACACTGCAAGCCATTGCAAGCGGCTGGGGCGTTCTTTGTAAATAAAAAAACCAACCAGCACCATGACCAAGGGTAATAAAAAATAGCCCAGTGATACTTCTTGCAAGCGCCCTTCAAGCGGGGCCCACATAAACATCAATTGTTGAATCGCTAATAAAAGTGCGTTGACAGGTAAAGCAAGCCAAAGAATGGGCTCATGCTTAAAACGAGCCAGCGTACTGCGCATTTTAGTGCCGTGTTTGAGTAAGGCGAGTAAGATCAGCATCGCAGGCACGGTCCAGACAATGCGCCAGGCAAAAATATCTAAGCCCTGTAAAGGCGTGAGCTGAGTGCTATACCAGCCTAAAATAGAAAAAACCAGTGATGCAATAAGCGAGAGTAATAAGCCTTGGCCTGAGAGCATACGTTATCTTTTTACGGTGATAAGGGATTAATAAAATGTTTTTATAGCTGGGTAGGTCAAGAGCAAATAACCAAAAAATGAATGTTTAGCATTTTTTAAGTTTTTGATTATTTAAAAAATGAACCTTGATAATACCACTTGTCATACGGCTTTCGCAGTCCCTGTTATCCCGCCTTTTAACAGTAAAGATAATCAATATATAATGCCCGCCAGCATTTATGATCTGAAATAAGCAGTTTGCTAGAGGCTTGTTTAAAAATCTGCACATTATTTGCTGCGTCTGAGGTCTTGATTATTATTTTAGAACATGCTTGTGAGCTGGATTATCAGGAAAAAATTTGTTAGTTTTGCGGCTGGAAAAGTAAATAAAATAGATATACAGTGAAATTGTCTGCTGTGCTTTCAGCTTTGTTCTTGCTGAGAAAAGTAGATTTGGCTAAGTACACTGGATTTTTATAATTAAAATACCTTACTTCACATCTCAATTTTCTATTTTTTCTCTTAAAGCTGATCGTGAGATTGTGTGCTGGTTTTAGTTTGTTGTTTTTAAAGTATCATTTTTATAAGCTACAAAGCAGGTTAGTACATTAAACGGCGCGTTCATTACATTTATTGAAAAAACAAGCTTTGATTTGTCATCTATTTGTAAAATAATTCTTTGCATGATGTGCCTTATTATAAAAAAATTAAAAATGACATTATGACTTTTTTCCTTCGTTTTTTATTTATCCCAAGCTTTGAGTAGATTGCTTTGGAATTCTATAACTCCGTTTTGCTTCGTTTATATGGCAAATCACTATATCCTGTTATTGACTGAGATTAATCATGGTAATTACAGATCTTGCCCCACAGCCTTTATGGCGTCATTTCGACACTATTTGTCGCTTTCCTCGACCGTCACGTCATGAATCCGCTTTGCGTGATCATCTTCGTGCATGGGCATTAGAGCGTGGCTTGGCCGTGCAAATTGATAAGGGTGGAAATCTCATTATTAGAAAGCCTGCTTCGGCAGGCATGGAAGATCGGCAAGGCGTGGTATTGCAGGGCCATTTAGATATGGTGGCGCAAAAAAATGCCAATCATGCTCACAATTTTATGGTTGATCCTATCCGCACTCGGGTTGAGAACGGCTGGGTTCATGCCGAAGGCACCACGCTGGGTGCAGATAATGGTATTGGTGTCGCGGCGGCTTTAGCTATGCTGGAAAGCAATTTGCCACATGGCCCGCTGGAAGTACTGCTCACTGTGGACGAAGAAAGCGGCATGACAGGCGCACGCGCGCTGGAGCCTGGCGTATTGCAAGGCCAGCTTTTGCTTAATCTGGATACAGAAGAATGGGGCGAGGTGTATGTGGGCTGTGCAGGTGGGGTGGATATTACCCTGACACGTAAATTAAGCACGGAGCCTTTAGCGGCTGGTTTTGATGTTTTTGAGATTTCGCTAACCGGCTTAGTGGGCGGGCATTCAGGTGTGGATATTCATCTGGAGCGTGGCAATGCAATTCGTTTGCTGGCCCGGGTGATGAATGCAGCGAGCCGTGAAATTGAAGCGAAGCTGGTTTCCTTTAGTGGCGGTACTTTACGCAATGCGCTGGCACGTGAAGCTTTCGCTAAAATCTCTGTAGCAGCCTGTGATGCGCCACGTCTGGCAGAGATTGTAGATAGCTATCAGGCCTTGTTCCGCGATGAATTAGCGGGCACAGATCCAAACCTAGCGATTTCCTTAAACCCGTCTACGGCAGATACGGTGCCAATAACGGCCCATGCGCGTTTAGCGCTCGATATGTTGCTGGCCTTGCCACATGGTGTGCGCTGCTGGAGTAAATCGCTGCCGGGCGTGGTGGAAACCTCCAATAATTTAGGCGTGGTAACGATTGATAACGGGCGCTTTGAAGCCGTTTTAATGGTGAGATCGCTTAAAAATATCCGTATGCGCGAGCTGGCTGATGCCATTACAGCAGTTGGCCGTTTAGGTGGCTGTGCGGTAGAAGAAGAAGGCGAATATCCGGGCTGGACGCCCGATCTGAAATCGGCTGCTTTAGCTTTACTGCAAAATGTATATCAGCAGCGTTATGGTGAAACACCCGCTGTGCAAGTGATTCACGCTGGGCTTGAATGTGGTTTGCTTGGGGCAGCATATCCAAAAATGGATATGGTGTCTTTTGGCCCAACGATTCGAGGGGCGCATTCCCCGGATGAGCGGGTAGAAATTGCCTCAGTGGCTTCTTTCTGGGAATTACTGGTAGATGCTTTAGCCGCCGTGCCTAAAGCTTAAGCTTGTTTAATACGCAAAAAGGCTTGCTTTAAATAAGCAAGCCTTTTTTATTTAACTCGCCATTTTCAAGCCAACTACGCCGCTGACAATCAGACATAAGAAGAAAATTCGGGTATAACCGAGCGGATCACCAAATAGCATAATCCCACCAATTGTTACGCCCACTGCGCCCAGCCCGGTCCAGATTGCATAAGCTGTACCCGCAGGAATTCCTTTCATGGCATAAGAAAGTAATGCCATATTTAAAAAAGATAAAGTAATTGATCCAGCCACAACCCATGGGTTGGGATTTAATTGAATATATTTTAATGATAAAGCCCAGACAATCTCAGTAAATACTGCAACGCCTAATACCAACCAATAGCTAAACATAAAGAGTGCCTTGCACACCACGGGCTAATCGATCACTCCGTATCGGAAACCCGGAAGAAATACGGAGTAGGCCATTTTGTTTAAGCGAGTAATCGAATTAAACCAATGGCATAGATAAGGTGGTATTTTCTTTGATGCGTGGCCTAAGAACAAGGGAAATAGTGGCTGTATAGGCGTAAAAAAGCGGGCAAAGCATGCCCGCTTTTTTTGAATGGCACCGCTTTACTTACTGCTATTCACCATATAGTGAACTGCAGCAGCGAATTCTGCATCTGTTCCGCTATAGCCACCCTTGGCTGGCATTGCATTTAAACCTTTAGTGGCAATTGCAATTGCACCTTCAACGCCATCTTTAAGGCGTGGAGCCCAAGCCGCTTTATCACCCAATTTCGGAGCGCCTGCTATGCCAGCAGCATGGCAAGCCATGCAAACTGAATCGTAAATTTCTTTACCCTTAGTGGCAGGGTCAACAGCCGCACCCGCAGCAGCGCCTTCAACCTTAGGCTCTTCAAATTTAGCACCAACCGCATTGCCCATATAAGCCACTGCACGTTTGACTTCATCATCGGTTAAATCGGCTGCTCCACCTTTGGCGGGCATCGCGTTAAAACCCTTGATTGCATGAGTCCAGAGCGTTTCAAAGCCCTTAGAAATACGAGCACCCCAAGCACCAGCATCGGCAAATTTAGGTGCACCGGCCAGGCCAGTGCCATGACAGGACAAACAGACTGCTTCGTAAACTGCTTTACCATTTTTAGATCCCGGAGGGCCACCATCTACAATCTTGATGCTGCCTACAGGTTGTAAGCGTGCAGAAACGGCTTCTGTGGTCATGGTGGAGCGTGTTACATCAACGCCGCTGCCTGAGGTAAACAGCTTGATAAGCAGATAAACAAATAGCGGTACCCCAATCACTGACGCCAGAATCATGCCAGCAATGCCCTTTGACGCTTTCACGTTGCTACCGCTCATTGTCATCCCTTTTTATGTAAGTTCATGAGTTGGAAATAAAACCATATACGATTGAGGGTGATTATACCGACATTTTGCAGCAAGCAACAAAGCCTACACGTAGACTGAGGCGCATAAACACGTTATTATGCGGTCCTTCCTGTAGTGCGCTCATAGCTCAGTTGGATAGAGTGTCAGTTTCCGAAGCTGAAGGTCGTAGGTTCGATTCCTACTGGGCGCACCAATCTCATATCAATTAAATCAAGGCTTACCGCGATTAGGATGAGTTTAAACCATCAGAAAAAGTGGTTTATGCTTACATGCCCTCTGTATTTTCTTGTTCTAGTATTTTTCTATCT
Source organism: Iodobacter arcticus (assembly GCF_042664895.1). Classification (NCBI taxonomy): domain Bacteria; kingdom Pseudomonadati; phylum Pseudomonadota; class Betaproteobacteria; order Neisseriales; family Chitinibacteraceae; genus Iodobacter; species Iodobacter arcticus. The sequence goes on along the minus strand of NZ_JBHTBQ010000026.1, from coordinate 23,826 downwards.
TGTTTTAGTCTAAACAAATTTCTTCTTTTTTCCTTTTAAATTTTTTCTCTTATCTGTCGCTATTTGTTTGCTTCTTACAAATCCATATTGTCGGAAAGTAATGCTTTGGATGCTCTGTTTGCATTTGGGAGCGGCTACGCTTATCGATAGATATGCAAGTCTAGCCCGACTGATGCCCAGCCTCGGCTAAAGTAGCCGCCAGAGAGGTACTGGTCTTTATTGGCGCCGATGAGGATGTGTCCGTTAGGGTCCATGATCCGGTCAATGCCGGTATGCACGATAAAATGCCCTTCGTAATAAGCACTTGAAAAAAATGGGCAAGCGAGGGTTTTGCTGATCATGCTGATGGTTAGAAAGTCAACACCCAAAACTCCGCCCGGAAGGGCACAAGCGCAGCCGCAGGACCAATTTAGGTTGCAGCTTGTCTGTAAGCCTAAGCGCAAAGCAGGATACCAAGGACGGGTTGACCAGTTGCTGAGCATTGCTGTGGGAGCATAAATCCGTGCATTGGGGTGAAGCCGCTTGAGATAAGCAGCAATATTGGCAGGCGTGCTGCCCAGATTATCGGTACAAGAGCAGGTGCTTGTGGCGTTCATTGCTAAGCGGATTTCATCTGCGATTGTTCCCCCAAGCAGGACTGCGGGGTCTACAGGAATAGTTAGATCTTGATCTGCCAGCCAGTGTGAGACAAAAACAGCACACGCAGCACCGCATAAGGGGCCATTTCCTTGGTTTATGGGGGTATTGATATTAAATGGTATTTCTAACTCCTTGTGTCAGAAGTTTGAAGAGTTTTACAAAGTAATTAGCAGTATAGGTGACAGTGTTTGTTTGGCGCTTGAACACAATCCTGCTCATTAACAAGGAAAACTGAAAGCGCTATTGTTGCCATTGACCCTGGGTGCGGTCGTAAAGCGGGCGTGTTTTTACAGGTTTTTGCGCCATTCAGCATCCTGTTGCTGCATCAGCCTGTGCCACTGCTGGCGCATGGCGGGGAGAAATGCGGGTGGTGCTCCGGCAAAATCTTTTTCATCGGCATAGCAGCCAGGTAAAGGCAATTCGTCAAAGCCATCGGTTTTCTTGTTGTTAAGCAAAGCTTGCTGGCTGCTGCGGCTGCAATCAGCAAGTAGTGGTGTGCCTGACAGCTGTCCAGTATCTGCGTCCCGCCAAGTAACGCCAAAGCGGTCTGTGCCTCGCAATCCGTATTTAGCTTTGCCTGCATGTAAAATAAGTTTGTAACTATGCGGGCTGACATCGCTGGTGCAGGTCTGGCTATAAGCAATCATGGTTTCCATAACACCATCACCATCCAGATCTGCCACGCGGGTTGCGGCTGGATCAAACTTTGCAGCCACATCAAACATGCACTGCTCCACACCGTCCTGCAGCAACCATAGGCGCCGTGGTTTGTTCGCATTCAGCAGATAATGAGCCGCGTAGACATGTGCATCACGAACGTCATCAGATCCATCTTTAGAGGGCTGAAAATCACCCTCCGCTTGGCTGAGCAGCAGCATATTATCGCCACTTTTGTCCTGCCAGCGTAAGGCCTGCAGCAGCTTCCCCTGAATACTGACTCCTGCCGGGATGTCTTTTACTTCGGTTGGTAATGCAAGTGTGGCAGATGCTTGGCTGTGATCTGCCTGCTCCGGCTGGCTGGGTTGCTTGCATGCAGTAAGAGCCAGCAGCGCTGCAGCTAATAAAAATCGCATCTGAATGTTCTCATTCTGCCAAAGATAATTATTCATACTTACATGGTTCTTTTTAAAAAATGACTTTGACCGTATTTTACGCAAAATTTGGTAAAACCACGTATCTCTCCAGCCAAGCAAATATCTATGTCACTTAATATTCTAAAATATTATATAAATCAAATTTTAAATTCTTTTTGAATATTTTAACCGTCAGGCATGATGCATTCATTGCGGTTAATTACCAAATTCTGAATCTTAAGACTAGGACTCACCTAAGTTTTAAATAAAATTTCATAAGAGAATAAATCATGAAACGCTCACTTTTACTAGCACTTATTCTTACAACAATTGCTGGGCCAGTGCTGGCCGATAAGCTGGACGATATCAAAAAAGCAGGTGTATTGCGTGTGGCCGCTTTTGACAGCAACCCACCCTTTGGTTTTGTAAGCGAAACCAGTCGCCAGCTGGTGGGCTTTGATGTGGAAATCGCACAGGCGATCGCCAAAAAGCTCGGGGTAAAGCTGGAGCTGCTGGCGACTAACCCGGCGAATCGCATTCCTTTACTCACCGCAAATAAAGTGGATTTGGTCGCGGCTAACTTTACGGTAACGGAGGAGCGCCGTAAGCAGGTTGAATTTAGCACCCCTTATTTTGCAACCGGGCAAAAGTTTATTGCCAGAAAAGGTGTGCTTAAAACTCCGGCAGATATCGCCAAGCTGCGCATCGGTGTAGATAAAGGCACCACGCAAGAAGCCCTGCTGCGCGAAAAATACCCAAGCACACCGGTAGTGGCTTATGACGACACGCCATTGGCTTTCACTGCGCTGCGTAATGGCAATGTGCAAGCCATTACCCAGGATGACGCCAAGCTGCTGGCATTGCTGGCCAATGCGCCGGATAAAACCAAATACGAGATTTCCCCTTTTGCTCTGACGCGTGAATATCAAGCCATTGGCATCCCGCGTGGCGAAGAGCGCCTGAGCAAAGAGGTGAATGATGCCTTGCTGGAGCTAGAGAAATCTGGTCAGGCAAAAAAGATTTACGATCACTGGTTTGGCCCAAAAAGCCGCGCAGCCTTACCGCGTGATTTCAAGATTGGTGACAAGGTTTAATCCGGTTTAAGCGATCTCTCTCTAAGCCATGCAAGCATGTCGTTTGCAAGGTCTCTGGAAGTGTTTTTTTGAAGGTGCAGTAACAGGTATGCGTGATTTACGGATGAAATGAGCTGTGCCGTAATGAGCAGTACCTGCGTTTTAGATATTGTTTTGTCTCCTGGTATCGACATTCTCGACTTTTAGCGCAAGGGTTCGCCCTTGCGCATTTTTTTATTGGAGTAAGGGAAATGAATCCCCCCTCATGGCTGGGCAATGGCTGGCTGGATTGGCCGCATATTCTGACGCTGGGCCAAGGCTTGCTGATTACTTTATTACTCTCTGTGGCCGTGATTTTTGCGGGCACTGTTGCTGGCGTGCTGCTGGGCATTGCCCGCCATCAGTCACGCAGCCGGATATTGGCGCTGCCGCATCATTTGATTCGCAATATCCCGCTGCTGGTGCAGGTGCTGTTTTGGTATTTTGCTGTGGGTTCCTTGCTGCCCGAGGATTGGATGCTCTGGCTAAATAGCCCGCATGTGCTCTGGCAGGCAGGAGATCTCTTTCTTGGCCTGCCATCATTTGAATTTATCGCCGCGTGGGTGGCTTTATCACTCTACGCCATGGCGTTTATTGCCGAAGATATCCGCTCTGGCATGAATGCCGTGGGCCAGGGCCAATGGAATGCGGGCCGGGCCTTGGGGCTGCGCCCCTTGGATGTTTTGCGCTGGGTGATTTGGCCGCAGGCGATTAAAACTGCATGGCCGCCGCTGTTAGGGCAATGGCTGAACACCATTAAAAACACCTCGCTCACCATGGCCATTGGCGTGATGGAGCTCTCCTACCGTTCCCGCCAGATCGACGCCCAAACCCTACTGACATTTCAATCTTTTGCCGTAGCCAGCGTGTTTTATGTGCTGCTGATTGTGCTGGTGCAGCGCACTTTAGCAGGCCCTGTAGCAAACCCCCTGCGGAGGTGGGCATGAATACGGATGTGATTAGCAATAATTTGCTGTTCTTTTTTGTTGGAGCCTGGCCCAATGGTCAGCTGGGCGGCATCGCGCTGACGCTGATTCTGGCATCCAGCGCCGCTGTCTTCGCTAGTATTTTAGGGCTGGTCTGGGGCATTAGCCTCACGCTAAGCCAGGGCTGGCTGAGGCGGATTTTGTTGGCAATCTGCGAGCTGCTACGCGCTATTCCGGTTTTGTTGCTGATTTTTTGGTGCTACTTCTTACTACCGATTGCCTTTGGCATCGATATCCCCAGCGTGCTCACCGTGATTGCTGCGCTGTCCTTGGTTTCTGGCGCATACCTCGCTTACACCGTGCAATCGGGCATACGCGCCGTGCCGGATGGCCAGTGGGAAGCCGCTCACGCCAGCGGCTTAAATCGCTATCAAGTCTTACGTCTCATCATCCTGCCGCAAGCTCTGCGCATTGTGCAGCCCTCCTTTGTGAATCAGTGGGTGGTGCTGGTGAAAGACACCTCGCTGGCCTATATCGTCGGTGTGGCCGAATTTACCTTTGTCGCCAGCCAGGTTAATAGCCGCGAGCAAGTCTACCCACTCGAAGTTTTCGGCTTCATCGCACTGGTGTATTTACTGCTGTGCAGCGCCGTGCAATGGCTGGGGAAGCGGGTGCTGGCTGGGCGCTTGGCTGCTTAGCTGAGTGATGAATTTTAGTCTTGATTTATAAAAAGGGTGCTATGCAGCCATACCAGAATGCAGAGGCAGGCCGTTTGTTTCTGTGAGGTAGATATTTATCTGAGGCAGATTATTTTTGATCTTCTTTTCTAGCGTCACCCACGGGCAAAACAGCATATGTTTTGCCCGTTTTCTTTTGTAAATCTTTCGCCTCATCTCAAAGTCTTTTATGGCCTCTTCCACCAAAATACTTCCACATCCCCCCGAAAATTTCCACTTTGTAGTGGAAATAAAACAGGTACAAAGTGCTGCTCACTTTGCTTACGATGAAGCCATTGAATTAATCACATCCCCTAGTTACAGGCATTGGAGAAAACATGAGCGAGATTGCGCAAGTAAGCGAGGTAGAGATTCAGGCTTTGGCACAGCGGGTGCTGGGGCAGATTGCTGAGCTGCTGGAGGTGGAAAACAAATACCTCAGCGATGTGCAGCAAATGAAGATGGATGCACATATCAAGGCGATGGCTCGACGCTCTTTAACGGGTGAGGGCTTGCCTGATTTTGATGCCGATTTGTTTGACGAGATTTCGGCCCCTGCGATGCGGCTATCCGAAACGGTGACGGCGATGTTTGGCAATTTGCCAAACAAGGAAGCGCTGCTGTTATCGATTCATTTTGAAGTGGCAAAGAATAAGTAACAACAATCTCTGCAATAAGCTCTTCACTAAAAAGGAATTGAAATGACTCAAATCACAGTGGTAATTGGCGATCGTTTAGGTAAAGGCCAAAAAGTAGGCGCTGGCGTTGAATTGGCAGAGGGGCGTGCGGTGGTGATTCCGGGTGTGGCTGCGGATATGAAGCTGGGCGATGTGATGAAGGCTGAAAACGCGCAGCTGGGTATTTCATTTTGTGGCAGCGGCGGGGCAGGGGCAATTACGGCGCAGACCAAGCATGGCTATAAGGCGAAATATGGTATGCGCTCGGTTGAAGAAGGCATTACTGCGATTGAAGAAGGCTACATCGTCCTAGGCTTTGGCTTTATGGATAAGGAAGAGCTGGGCCAGCGCTTGGTTGTGGCTTACCAGAAAAAGTACGGCAATTAAATGAAAGAACACTTCCAGAGCAAGGTGATTGTGAGCGGCAAGGGGGATAGCAAGGCTAAGGCTTTTGCCGATGCGCTCTCCCATGTACAGCGCGCCGTGATGGCCGGTAGCCAAAAGATCTTGCTGCGCATCGAGCCACAAGATGTGCTGGTGCTCAAAGCGGAGGAGGCACAGGTCAAGGAGCGATTTTTATTCTTGTTTCTGCCGCGAATTCGCTCGCATTACAAAGTGCAGCTGGAAGTGATTGTGAGTGTGACGGCAATTGATATCGATCAGGTGTCCTTTACCACTCACCCATCCAAGTCCTAAGAGGAAGGCCGTTATGTTGCTGATGATATTAATGAAGTCGCTGGTGATTGGCGGCTTGGTTGGTTTTGCTGTTGGGGCGGGGGCTGCGCGGATGTTTCATGCGCCAACGGCACAGGGGATAGGCGCGTTTCGTACCTTAGGCGAGCTTAATTCTTGTGAAGGCGATGCGGCTTCACATTTCTCCTTTGGCTTGGGCTTCTTTTTTAATGCCTGGGCGTCTTCCGTGGCGGCAGGGGCGTTTACTCAGGATGTGGATCACCGTGTGATTCCGCATTGGGGTGCTGCCGCGCTGCTGAGCAAAAATCCAAATCTGGCCGAAACGCTGCACAACCCTAGAAAAATGGCGCTGGCCTGTGGCTTGATTGGTATGGCGGTGGTGGCGTTTTTGAATACTACCGCCTCGGCCGTGCCGCCTTCTTTGCAAGTCACTGCGGTTAAAGTCTTGGTGCCTGCGGCCAATATGCTAGTCAATATCATCATGCCGGTGATTTTCTGGCTGGCGGCGATTGAAGCGGGCAAACGCTCGGGCTTTTGGGGGACGATTTTTGGTGGCCTAGCGCAGCTGATTATGGGCAATGCCGTACCGGGCCTCGTGCTGGGCATCTTGATTGGTAAAGGCGTTGATGATGGCGGCTGGAACAGAATCACCAAATCGATGATGTTTAGCGTGGTGATGTTATTTGTATTAAGCGCCTTCTTCCGTGGCTTTGATTTGAAAATGATTCAATCCTTCCATTTAGCCATACCGGCTTGGTATGAGCTGCTGCATAACACGCTGAAGCCTTAAGGAGACGAAAATGACTGAACTGACTAAAGAAGAAGTACAGGGTAATTTCTGGTTCGCCGATTGGAGCTTCCCCTTCTTTGTAGGCTTGCTGTCCGCTGGGGTATTTGCCGGAACGCATATGTATTACGTCTACGGCATAGGCGCATTCAATGAAGTGGCTTTTGTCTCTATGCTGCGTGCGGGCATGGAAACCGGCGTGTATGGCGCGGTGGCCGCCTTTGGTGCGAGCTTTTTGTTTGCACGAATTATTGAAGGCGCGCTGGTCGGCATTTTGGATATCGGCGGCGCAATTATGACCGGTGTGGGCCTAGGTGTTCCCGCCATGCTTCTGGGCGCAGGCGTGACTTATCCGCTGGATAACTTCTTTGCAGCGCTCGCCACAGGCATGGTGATTGGCTGCGCTATTGGCGGGATTATTATCCTAGCGCGCAAGTTTACGGTGAACCAATCCAACTCAACCTTTGGTGCCGACGTGATGATGGGCGCGGGTAATTCATCGGGGCGTTTTCTAGGCCCCTTGATCATCATCACCGCCATTGGCGCATCCATCCCGATTGGCGTGGGTTCTTTAATCGGCGCTTTAGCCTTTTACCTCTGGGGCAAGCCCATAACCGGTGGCGCGATTTTAGGCGCGATGTTGTTTGGCTCGGTGTTTCCGGTGGCGATTGTTTGATTTACTGATTTGCTGCTGGGAAACCCAAATCTTGAACCACGGAGGCCACAGAGAACACGGAGTTTCACGGAGAAAAACTATTTGGAATTGAGCTGTTATGTGGTTTTGAGTAGTTTCAACCGCAGCAAAATGGATATATCTCGCGACTCTAGGCACGGGGCTTAAATCCCCCCCCCCCTTGAAGCACGCCGAAGCGAGGAATAAGCGGATCGGGGTTTCGGAAAAGGGGTAGCGAGGCAGCGAGCGAGCAGCCTTTTTCGCCGAGCTGATTATCCGCAGTGAGGAGCCTTCGTGCTGGCTGGGGCGGCCTTCTTTGGCTTCGTTTCTTGGCCGTGCAAGAAAGGAAGGTCCAGCGGGACGCCCGCACCTAAATCAACGTGCCGAAGGCACTAAAAAAAGTCTTGTTGACTTGGCTTAGTATTGCTCGGCGGGTTTTACCCGCCCTACGAAAGACACTGCAGGCGTTGGCTCAGCTTGGATGCGGTATAAGCAGCAAAAAAAAAGGAATCCCATGTTTGATTTAATCATCCGTCGTGCTGTGAGTCCTTCAGACGATGCCATTTTTGATATTGCGATGAAGGACGGCAAGATTGCGGCCATTGGCCAGATCAATGCCCAAGCTCGTCAAACTATGGATTTAAAAGGTCAGTTTTATGCCAGCGCAGGCTGGATTGATGGCCATGTGCATTGTTATTCTGCCTCGCCTATTTATAACGATCAGCCCGATTTAGTCGGCATAGCGGGCGGTGTGACCACGGTGGTGGATGCGGGTAGTTGTGGTGCTAATGATATTGCGCATTTTTATCAGCTGGCGCAGGCCTGCCAGACCGAGGTGCGGGCTTTATTGAATATTTCACGTATCGGTTTGATTACTCAGCACGAGCTGGCCGATCTGGCCGATATTGATGAGGCCGCCGCCAGCCAGGCAATTGGCCAATTCCCTGAGTTTATCGTTGGCTTAAAAGCGCGTTTAAGTGCGAGTGTGGTGGGGGGCAATGGAATTATCCCTTTGCAAATGGCCAAAGCGATTCAGCAAAAACATCGCCATCTGCCGCTGATGGTGCATGTGGGTAATACCCCGCCCGATTTGGATGATATTGCCGAGCTACTCGATCAGGGCGATATTTTAACCCACTGCTATAACGGCAAACCCAATCGCATTTTGAATGCCGAAGGCGTGGTGCGGCCTAGTATTTATCGGGCGATTCAGCGTGGTGTTTGCCTCGATGTGGGCCACGGCGGGGCGAGCTTTAGTTTTGCGGTGGCAAGGCAAGCGATTGCTCAGGGCATTTTGCCGAACACGATTAGCTCGGATATTTACTGCCGCAATCGCATTGCTGGCCCGGTCTATGGCTTGGCCCCAGTGATGGCAAAGTTTCTGTCTTTGGGCATGAGCTTGGAACAGGTGATTAGCTGCGTCACCGCCAATGCCGCCAAGGCGCTTAATCTGCCTAGCAAAGGCCAACTGGCTGTTGGCTTTGATGCCGATATCTCGATTTTTGCCTTAGATAAAACGCCCAATACTCAGCGCGATTGTGAGGGCGAATCGCTTATTTCTGATCACCAACTCAGGCCTTTGGCGGCGATTGTCGCGGGAAAGGTATTTGTAACTGAAGAAGGAAAAAAAGATCATGTCTTCGATTTATAAAAAGTACCAACTCAAACCGGTGATTAATGCTTCTGGGCGGATGACCATTCTTGGCGTGTCTACCCCGCAGCCTGAGGTGGTGGCGGCGGTTAATCTGGGGCTAAATCATTATTTCGAGATGCAAGATTTAGTCGATAAAACCGGTGCATATATTGCGGGTTTGCTAGGGGTAGAAAGCGCGGTGGTGGTGTCTTGCGCATCCGCCGGAATCGCTCAGGCTGTGGCCGCTGTGATTATTAAAGACGATGCAGATTTGCTGCTGAATCTGCATGCCAAGCCTATTCATGGCCCTTGCGAAATTGTGCTGGCAAAAGGTCATAACGTGAATTACGGCGCGCCGGTGGCGACGATGGTGGCGCTTGGCGGTGGCAAAGTGGTTGAAGCGGGTTGGGCCAATGAATGCTCGAGCGAGCAGCTGGCTGCGGTGATTACGCCCAATACCGCCGCGATTTTATATATCAAATCGCACCATACCGTGCAAAAAAGCATGTTGAGCGTGGCAGAGGCTGTGGCCGTAGCTAAAAGCCATGGCGTGCCTTTGATTGTGGACGCGGCCGCCGAAGAAGATTTGCGCCTTTATTATCAGCTTGGCGCTGATTTGGTGATTTACAGCGGCGCAAAAGCCATCGAAGGTCCTTCGAGTGGCCTAGTGCTGGGCCGTGAGCAGTATGTGGCTTGGGTTAAAAAGCAGGGCAAAGGTATAGGCCGCGCGATGAAGGTTGGCAAAGAAGGCATTCTGGGCCTGACTTGCGCCATTGAAAGCTATCTCTTGCGTGAGAAAGAAAGCGGCGAGCAAATGGTCGCCAAAATGCGGCCCTTTATTGCGGCGCTTAACGAGATTCATGGCGTGAGCGCCAAAGTAGTTTGGGATGGCGCAGGGCGCGATATTGCCCGTACAGAAATAGCCTTTAATCAGGCCGCTTTGGGCCGCAGCGCCGTCGAAATGGTGGCCGCGCTTAAAGGGGGCCCCATCGCTATTTATTTCCGTGAATATAAAGTCAATGAAGGCAAGGTTGAGGTGGATGTGCGCAGCGTCAGCGATAGCCAGCTCAGCACGATCAGCGAGCAGATTCAGCAATTGTTAAAGGAAAAATGACTATGAAATTAAGCCAATTAAGCCCAAATTTCTATCGTGATCGCGTGTGTTTGAATGTTTTAGGCGGCACTAAGCAAAATGCCGTGGATATTTATCAGGCCGCAGAGGGCGCCGTGGTGGTGGGGCTGCTTTCTAAAAACTACCCCGATGTGGCCAGTGCCGTTGAAGATATGCAGGCCTATGCCCAGCTGATTGAGAATGCAATTTCTGTGGGTTTAGGAGCAGGCGATCCTCGGCAATCGGCAATGGTGAATGAGATCAGCCGCCAGATTCAGCCGCAGCATATCAACCAAGTGTTCACCGGAGTAGGCCCAGCCCGTGCTCTAGTTGGCCAGGATAATACGGTGGTGAATGGCTTGATTTCACCGACCGGCCAAGTTGGCATGGTAAAAATTTCGACCGGCCCTTTAAGCAGCCAACAGGCAGACGGGATTGTGCCGGTTGCCACCGCCATCGCCATGCTGAAAGATATGGGCGGCAATTCGGTGAAATATTTCTCAATGGACGGCCTGAAATACCGCGACGAATATATCGCCGTGGCCCAAGCCTGCGCGGCCAATGATTTCTGGCTAGAGCCAACCGGAGGGATTGATCTGCAAAACTTTGAAGAAATCCTGAGCATCGCGTTGGATGCTGGGGTCACAAAAATCATTCCCCATATTTATAGCTCGATTATCGACAAAGCCAGCGGCAACACCCGCCCAGAAGATGTGGCAACTTTGTTGGCGATGGTGAAGGCAAAGCTGGTGTAAGTGTGCGGTTTAATCCTATACGAGCTAACCAAATTGCTTTTTCATTAGCAAACAGCGAAAAATGTAATGATTACGCTTTCTGCATAGGGCTTTTTAAAGTCCCCTTGAAACACGCCGGAGTGAGGAACAAGCGGGGCGGGGGATCGCTTGGGAGCGAGGCAGCGAGCCAATCCCGCCCGCCGCCGACTCGATGGTCCGCAGCGCAGGGGTCTTCGTGTTTTTGGGGTTGTGGCTTGGCTTCGTTTCTTGGCCGTTCAAGAAAGGAAGGCCCCCGCGGTGGCCAACCGCTCCAAAATCAACGTGCCGAAGGCACTAAAAAGATCTTTTTGTATTTTGCTTAGCGCACATGGGCTGCAACCCGCGTATTTTTCAGCATCGCTCGCGGGTTTCACACGCCCTACATACACTGCATGCTATTGGGGCTATTTACCTTTGCTGATCTGGCGAGTCTTCGTAATCTGAAAATGCCTCTTGGCAACTTACTAGAGCTAGCATTGTTGTTCGCTTCGCGCTGATTTAGGCGACTTTGATTGATCGATTTATTTCAGTATGGCGTGATTCTTGTGATGAAGAAGCGCGCCTTGCAGGGCTTAAGGTCATTATGGTTCGTTTTCCTTATAAGCGTCTGGCTTTGCTTTATCGTACTTTGCAGGCAGAAACGCTGCCGCAGGATGAGCTGGCACGTCGGTTTTCGGTGTCTACGCGCACGGTGCGCACCGATATTACGGCGCTGAATGAGACTTTACTCGAGCATGGCGCGCAATTTGTTTTGCAGCGCGGGGAAGGCTATGTGCTCAGTATTCATAATGAAGAGCGCTTTGCTCTGCTGACTTTAAGCCATCAATCGAGCAAAGCGCTGCCACGTACCGCAGGCGAGCGGGTTCAATATTTATTGATGAGTTTTCTGACCTCGGCCTATTCGCTTAAATTGCAAGATCTTGCGGATTCTTGGTATGTGAATCGTGCGGTGCTGCAAATGGATATGGCCGAGGTGCGCAGCCAGCTTGCTCAATATCAATTAAGCATCGAAACGCGGCCGCATTACGGCATGAAGCTAATGGGTAGGGAATCGGCGATTCGGGTGTGTTTAAGCGATTTACTCTGCCAGCTGCGCCGTGAAGAAAACCACCATCCGCTGCTGGCGAGTGATCCGGTTTTAGCCAATGCTGCGATGACTTTTGTGAGCACTCTGCCACGTTTACTTGCGCATAGCTCGGTGCGCTTAAGCGATGAAGGCTTTCATTTTTTGAGCCAATATTGCGCCGTAGCAAGTAAAAGAATTAGCGAGGGTTTCCCGATTGAAGAGCGATCGGGGGAAGAGGTGAGCCTAGACGTGGCCGCCCTTGCCAGTGATTTGGTGGCGGAGCTGAGGCAAATCACGCACTGCGAGCTATCAAGCGCTGAAACGCACTTTTTAGCTGTTAATATCGCCGCCCGCAGCGTGCAGGGTATCTTGCCTGACACGATTAATGCCGACGATGCCGAAGCCTTGGTTGGCTATATTCTGGATTATATCAACCGCCATTATCACTATGATTTGCGCCACGATAACCGCCTGCGCTTGGATTTGCTCACCCACGTTAAAACCATGATTACGCGTTTGCGCTATCAGATTAATTTGCCCAATCCCGTGCTGACCGATATCAAGCAGCATTACGCTCTAGCCTACGATTTTACCCTAAGCGCGGTTTCCAGCTGGGCCAAGCACACGGCCTATCAAGTGAGTGAAAATGAAATTGGCTATTTGGTGCTGCATATTGGCGTGGGGCTGGAGCGGCATTATCAAATTGCCTTTGTCTGCCGCCCGCAGGCCTTGCTGGTGTGCGATATGGGCAATTCGACCACGCGGATGATTGAGGCGATGTTGCAGCGAAAATTCCCGCAGGTATTGCTGAGTCAATCAATCTCGCAGCAGGATTATTACGCCTTAGATGGGGTAACTGACGACTTTGTGATCTCTACCCAGCCGCTAGACAACAAGGGCAAGCCGGTGATTGTGGTGTCGCCGTTTCCTACCGAGTTTCAGCTAGAGCAATTGGCCAAAACGGTAGAGATCAACCGCGCTCATCCCTATATGCTTGATCGCTATTTTGATGCTAAACACTTTTTGCGCATTGATGAGCCGATTACCCAAGAGGCACTGTTTCAGCGCCTGTGCCTGCAATTAGAGCAAGAAGGCATTGTGAACGAGGATTTTTATCCTTCTGTCACCGAGCGCGAGGCGATTTTATCTACGATTCAAGGCGATGGCATTGCCGTGCCGCATTCCTTGGGCCTGCTTGCCAAGCGCTCCGTGGTCTATACCGTGCTTGCCCCTCAGGGCGTCGCTTGGGGCGATGGCGCGGTGGCTTCGGTGATTTTCTTGCTGGCGATTAGCAAGGAAGATTACGAAGAGGCGATGGCGATTTACGATTTATTTATCTCTTTAATTAGGGAATGCGCCAGCGCGCGTTTGCTGGAGTGTGCGGATTTTGCTGAGTTTAAAGCGGCAGCGATTCGCTCTTTAAAAGCGCATTAGACAATGCTGATAATTAGAAAAGATTTTGGTATGTTTCTGGCTTTATCGTTTGCATCACTATCATATTACTCACTCAAACAAAATTTACACTGATGATGCCTCTTATTCAAAGGCATTATAAATATTGCTGGGCGGGTTAAAATGGTATGCTTTATTTGGTGCTACATGCGGGTTTTTTTCGATTTAAAATAAAACGTGAGCATTCAAGAGATTCATCAGAAAAGCGCATTGAGTAATAAAGTATTATCAGGAAATTAAAATGTTCATTAGTTAATAAAATTTAAATATAGGGTATGTTATATTTTTAATGGCATGATTTTTAATGTGACATATTTACGTTAAAAATCAGAATCCACTGACATATATTTTTTACTATTTGTGTTTTACTTTACCTACCTTAAACATGTTAGCTTGTAGGTATCTTAATAACGGGGCTAATAGTTAAAGACTGAATTATTTTAAAATGCTTAAATTACATTTTTGTAAGTAAGTTTCTTAAATTTATCAGGAGTTTAATTATGCGATTACGTTCAACGATATTTGCAATTACTACAATGCTGGCCTTTCCTGTGTTGGCCGATTCTGCTGTTAAGCCGGGCAATATGGAATCATCTGTCGAGCAAAAGACACCGACAGAGCGACGCGCCATGATTGATCATGCGACGCAAGAAACGCTGGCTCAGGTTTATAAACAATTCCCTAATGCAAAATCTCAGATTGCTAAGGCTTCGGCTTATGCGGTGTTTCGCACTGGGGGCTTTCAGGCGATGTTTGTGGGGATCGGTGGTGGAGATGGGGTAGCCATTGCAGCGGGCAAGCGCACGTATATGGATATGTTGCAAGGTAAGCTGGGCATTGGCTTGGGCGCAAAAGAAACGCGCGAGGTTTGGGTGTTTACCAGTAATGAAGCCTATAACAAGTTTATCTCCTCTGGCTGGAGTGCAAGCGGTGAAGCAGGTGCGGCCGCTAAGGCTGGCAAAGCAGGCGTTCAAATTGCAGGGGCGAAGCATTTGGCCAAGGATGTATTTGTTTATCAATTCACCGAAAATGGCCTGACAGCAGAAGCGACTGTGAATGGTTCTAAATATATGGTGAGTGATGAGTTGAATAAGAAATAAGTATTGAGCTTGTGCTCTGGTACAGTTTGCCGGATGCGCGCTGATGCGCAGCTAGGCTCGTGTTGGAAACTGGCATTTGGCCCGCAGAATTTGCGGGCCATTGGTGTTTTAGCTTCGGATGTTTATCTAATTTGTTTACAAAATTTAAATCTATTCGCAGGCCATTCGCGTGGCTTAATACTTTTGCTTATTCTCGAGCGGTGGATAGGCAACAGTCGGCTTTGCCTGCTCATGATGTGCGCTGCGCTCAGTGCGATTTATTGCAAAGGTTGGATGAATTACACGCCGGGCAGCAAGCAAGCTGCGTGCGCTGTGGTCATCATCTATGTAGCGTGCCGCTCCATCCCTTTGATACACCGATGGCTTATGCGCTTACTGCGTTGATTTTATTGCTATTAAGCTGCGCTTTTCCTTTGCTTAATTTGCATATTGCCGGTGTAGAAAGCGAAATGACTTTTTTCAGTAGTGCAAAGGCTTTGGTTGAAGCAGATTTTGGTATTGTGGCCAATGTATTGTTAAGCTGCGTATTACTTACCCCCGCGATGTTTCTATGTGCCGTGATTTATTTGGCGATGGCGCTGAAATGGTCAATACATTTGCCGGGTATGCGCAGCGTATTGCGTTTAGCAATCCGGCTAGAGCCATGGATGATGGCCGATGTATTTGTGATTGGTATTTTAGTGAGCTTGATTAAGCTGGCTTCATTGGCACAAATCGGTTTGGGTTTGTCATTTTGGGCGATGTTATTGTTTTCGATTGCACTGACTAAAACGGTAACGGTATTTGATGTGCACTGGTTTGGTTTTCAATTAGATCATTTAGACGGATTGCCTGCACAGCAGCTGCGGGAGAAAGGGGCAAAGTCTTGCCCGGTGTGTGGCTTTTTTAATGCTCACAACGCAGAGAAATGCGGGCGTTGCCACGCCAAAATTTATTCGCGCCAGCCGCATAGTGTGGCCATGACCTGGGCCTTGCTGCTAACTGCCGTTTTGCTCTATGTGCCTGCCAATGTGTATCCCATTATGATTACCGAATCACTGGGGGACAGTGTGCCTTCTACTATTTTGGAAGGGGTAGTGCTGTTATGGAATATGGGTTCCTATCCGGTAGCCATCATTATTTTTGTAGCCAGCGTGGCGGTGCCGCTGGTGAAGTTTATTTCGATTGCTTTGCTGTGCATTGCAGCTCAAAGCAAGCCCGGTAAAAGCGCTTTGCACTACACCAAGCTGTATCGCATGACCGAGCTGATTGGGCGCTGGTCGATGGTGGACGTGTTTGTGGTGGTGATTTTGGTGGCTTTAATTCATATGGGGAAATTGATGTCGGTATTTCCCGGCGTGGCCGCGGTTTCTTTTGCTGGCGTAGTGGTATTTACCATGTTGGCTGCTTTAAGTTTTGATGTGCGCCTGATCTGGGATGCACATCCTTCTAATGAAAATAAATAAGCATGAATTTGTGATGAATTTCTGCCTGCGCGCAGGACTGACAGGATTATCCCGATGGAAAATGAAGTAGAAAAAAACGCGGAACTACCGCAAGCAAAAATAGGCTGGCTAAGGCGGGTTTCATTGATTTGGCTGGTGCCTTTGGCTGCGCTCTTGGTGGGGGCGTGGATGGTGTACGACACATGGCGGCATCAGGGGCCGGAAATCGTTTTGTATATGCCTAACGCCGAGGGGATTGAGGTCGGCAAAACTACGGTGAAGGTTTTGTCGGTGAATGTGGGGAAAGTCATCGATGTGGAGTTGGATTCGGTCAAAAATCGGGTTCGCGTTACCGCAAGGCTGGATCTGGAAGCGCGTGATTTATTAAATGTAGACAGCCAGTTTTGGATGGTTAAGCCAAGGGTAGATCGCAGTGGTATCAGTGGATTATCAACACTCTTGTCGGGATCGTTTATTCAGCTTAATCCGGGTAAATCAAAGAATTTGCAGAATGAATTTATCGTACTGAATGAGCCACCCGTGACAGCTGCTGATGTGCCGGGGCTACGCTTGGCTTTATCGGGGCGAGGCGTAAAGGTCTTGAGCGTGGGTGACCCGGTGCTCTATCAAAATTTTGAAGTGGGCAGGGTAGAAAAAGCAGATTTTGACCCTGAACAGCGGCAAATGAATTATCGCCTGTTTATTCAGCACCCCTATGATCGCCTTGTGACGGTGAATTCACGCTTTTGGGTGGCCAGTGGCGTACAGCTGGCGCTGAGCGCGGATGGAATCAAGCTCAATACTGGGTCAATGGAATCGATGTTGTCAGGCGGGATTGCTTTTGGCGTGCCCGATAATATGCCGATGGGCGAGCAGGTGAGTGATCAGACTCGCTTTACACTGTTTACTGATGAATCAAGCTCTTTAGAGCCCCTGTTTGAGCGGCGGCTGCCTTATATCGCGCTTTTCAGCGATTCGGTGCGTGGTTTAAAGCCCGGTGCTCCGGTTGAATTGCGCGGCCTGCGAATTGGTACGGTGGGCGCGGTGCCTTATTTAATCCCTAAATTAGAAAATAAAACGCGTAAAGATCATGGCATTCCGGTACTGATTTACCTAGAGTTGGGGCGCTTGGCTACAGGGGCCGATAAGGAAAGCGATGATTATTGGCGCAAAGTGATCGCTACTCAAGTTGCCAGCGGTATGGTTTTAAAGCTGAAAAATGGCAATTTGCTGACCGGTGCTCTGTATGTGGATGTTGATTTTAGCGGCAAGGCACGGGCTAAAGTGTTGGAGCGCTACGCTAATCTGGCCGTGTTGCCTACGGGGGACGGTGGTTTGGCGCAGATCGAAAACAAGGTGATTGCCTTGCTGGATAAGCTGAACGCGCTAAAAGTTGAAGGCGTGTTGGCGCAGGGCAATAAAACACTCGATGAAACGGGCAAGCTGGCCGGCGATGTGCGCACCTTAGTTAAAACGCTCGATGATTTTGCCCAGCAGCCACAGCTACAAGGCCTGCCTGATGAAGTGCAACGCACTTTAAGTAAGGTTCAGGATACTTTAAACACCTTAAACAGCACCTTGGGCGATTACTCCGGGCAATCTGCTGCTTATGGGGAGCTAAACCGCACCTTAGAGAGTGTGAATCAAGTCTTACAAGAAGCACGGCCTGTGATTCGCACGCTGAATGAAAAACCCAACGTACTCTTGTTTGATCGCAAGCAAGAGGATGTTCAGCCTAAAGGAGCTAAGCCATGAAAACGCGTATTATCTTAGCGCTGTTGTGCTTGCTTACGGCCTGCAGCAGCGTGCCTGTTACCCGCTATTATCGCTTGCCTGATGTGCCCTTACCCCCAACGCTTGCAGGCAGCGTTGATCGCCCTGTTGTATTACTGGATATCAAACTGGCTGATTTCTTGTCTGCGGGTGGAATTGCTTATCAGCAGGGCGAGGTGGGACTGACGCTGGCCCAGCAAAACCTGTGGGCAGAAAGAGTACAAGAGGGCGTGAAGCGGGTTTTGGTTGCAAGAATGCAGCAATACCAGCCCAACCAGCTTTGGCTGGGCTCTGCCCCCGATGCGCGAATCAGTACGCTGACCATAGAGCTAAGCCAGTTTAATGGCCGGGACGATGGTAAGGCGCTGCTTGGTGGGCGTTGGACATTACGCAATGCAGAGCAAAAGCTCTTAATGCAATCGCCTTTTTATCTGGAAGTGGCGCAGCAGGGGGCAGGGTATGATGCGCTGGTACTTGCGTTGAGCGAGGGGCTGGATCGCTTAAGCCAGAATATCAGTAAGGATTTCTAGCGCCGTGTGTGGGGCTGAATAGATATATTTAATAAATAGCTAAAGAGTAATTGATGATGCGGGTGAATTTGAAAGTGCCTTTTGCTGAAAAAGACAGTGCAAAGGCTTTGGGCGCAAAATGGGATGCGGCAAAAAAGCTGTGGTATATCGTTGATAAAGCGGATCTAAGCCCGTATTCGCAATGGATAGATCAAAAGGTGGCCACGTCTGCTGCTCCACAAGCTTCAACTGAAAAAACGTCTTTTGCAAAGCCGCTGCCTAAATTAGCAGGGGTAGATTATGGTGAGCCGCCTTGGGACGTTACAGAGCACGATATTATTTTGAAGTAAGTTGATAAGTAATCCTATCAACTTAAGGTGAACTCATAGCTTGGGTTAGCAGCCTGCGTGCGAGGTTTACCTCACTCCGCGATATATCGAGTAACCCAACATTCTTTTACGCCTACTTGTTGGGTTACGCGGTTTTGTCCGCCTAGAATGGACGAACAAACCCGCTAACCCAACCTACAAGAGCATCATTTTCGTGGGTTTTGCTTTAGTTGATAGGATTGAGTTGATCCCCCGAAGACGCTCTAGGATGGATTTATTTCGGGGGGTATTATTTTATTGAATAGGAAATGTTTTGTTTTTTTGCAGTTTAGCAAACCATTTCCTAAGCATTTTTTCTTCGTATTCAAATTCTGCGCTGTGGCTGGATCGCGCAACGCCGGACATATAATTCACATCTCGTAAATTTTCTGCACCAGAGACAATCTGGTCTTTATGGGTATATGCATAATTAAACGTGATTTTCGGGCTGTAAATTTCTTTAATAATCCGCACTTCATTCAAGCTACTGCCGGGGCGAGGAATAATTTCTCCGGCTAAATCAAAATCTGTTACCGTGATGTCTAGCCTGCTATCTGTGGGTAATTGAGCCGCCAGCTCGGTAAATACTTTATCAAAATGTTTAAATAGCTTTTCCTGAAAGCGCTCTTGCACTTCATGCGAGGCACGGATATCGCTGTATTTTTCAGGATTTTGCCAAGTTATTTTGGCGTCCCCTGCCCATGTATTGCTGCTTATCAGGGCAAGCAGGCTTAAGCTGAATAATATTTTCTGCATTTTTCTGCTCCAATTATTTACTTAATTGATTGATTATCTAATTAAGATTTAAAATAAAGACTTTTAAAACAGGGTATTACCTGCAGCTTTATGCCGGGGTACTTAATGAATCGATCCATTGCTTAAAAAAAATTCAGATAAAAACTCAATCATGCTGAGTATAGGCACTGTTTGATGCGCTTAGCTGCTTGATAATGGGATAAACTTAAAGCTGTTTCTGTAGCTGAACAAGTAAATTATCCAGATGGCGTGGGGTCATTACTTGTTTATACTATTTAATAAGTATTTTTACCGTTTTAGGTAATAGATAAAACGCGCTGTGTGTTTGTCATAAATCAGCGCTGTTTTGTGCTTGCAGATTAAAAAAAGCAGAAGAGTCATCGCTTAGACACAACAAATTGTAATGATCGTTGGATTTGTGAGTGCTTTTTAAGTTACCTTCTTAAAGGGCGGCTGGGTTTAAATGGCCTGCGCTAATCTAGCGGCAAGCATCTTTAATCTTGCAAAGCTTGAGCGTGGCTAATCAGCCTGCAAAGGATGTAAGTGTTTAACGAACTAAGGAAGTCTTCAATATGGATGTTTTGTACTATTGGAAAGATGTAAAAGCAGACATGGCTGCTGGGCACATTGGCTGGTTTCGTTCGTCTCGTGGCAAACTGGCTGAGCTGAGCGAAAGTTTCCCTGATCGCATCTGGGTGATTAAAACCCCAGCCGGCAAAAAAGGCAGCGTGCAATTACTTGCTTGTGTTCGCTGGAGCGATAAAGCTGCAGTGAAGGTGCCGGTGGTCGATGTGCAATCAACCATTTTTTATGACCCTGCCCACGTACAAAGCATGTGGTTTGAAGGCTCAGACAGCGATGAAGCCGTCGAGATGACCAGCAAATGGCTGCGTGAGCATTTTTCTGCCGCAGTGCGTGCTAATTTCCAAGGCGATAACGGCATCCATGCCTTGCGCGGCGATACACTTCGCCAGCTGGAAAAAATTGCCCAGAATTTTGCAACACACCCGTTTTTAGCCACTGAATAAAGTGCAATGCGCGGAGCGCGGCTCCGCGTAGTGCTTCTGCATGATGGATGGCAGTATGATTCCCGCCTTATCCCGCCTAACAGATCTAAATGCCAGTTTACATATTGGCAATCCCTCGTTTCTGTTAAGGTTCGGCCAATGATTACCCCGTACGGCAGCAGCTACAATGTCTGAAAAAAAAGAATTCCCCGCTATTAAAAACAATCTTCACCCGCGTAACCCTCATCGTGGCCGCTATGATTTCCCTGCGCTGATCGTCAGTTGCCCGGATCTGGCGCCCTTTGTGGTCCCCAATGCCTATGGCGATGAATCAATTGATTTTGCTGATCCGGCCGCAGTAAAAACGTTAAACCGCGCCTTACTCAGCCACTTTTATGGCATTAAAGAATGGGGCTTACCAGAAGGTTATCTTTGCCCGCCGATTCCGGGTCGCGCAGATTATGTACACACCATGGCTGATTTGCTTGCCACCAGCAATAAAGGCGTTGTGCCGCGTGGCGCTGCCGTGCAGGTGCTGGATATCGGTGTGGGCGCGAATGCCATCTACCCTATGCTGGGTAAAGTGGCGTATGGCTGGCAGTTTGTCGGCAGCGATACCGATGATTTGGCGCTGGATAATGCTTATGAGATTTTTGAGCGTAATGAAGTTTTGAAAGACGGCCTTGTTTGCCGTTATCAGGCAGATGCAGAAAATATCTTTGAAGGCTTGATTCAGCCTACCGATTTATTTGAATTCACCCTGTGCAACCCGCCGTTTCATTCCTCTGCTGCGGATGCTGCCGGTGGTACACGTCGTAAATTACGCAGCTTGGGCACGGGGCACGCCAAGGGTAAAGGCCTGCCGCCGCCGGTACTTAATTTTGGTGGACAAAGTAATGAGCTGTGGTGTGAAGGTGGTGAAATGCGTTTTGTGCGCACCATGATTTCGCAAAGCCGCCCGTTTAAGCAGCAATGCCTGTGGTTCTCTACCCTCGTTTCCAAGCAAGATAACTTGCCACTGGTTTATCAGGCCTTAGAAAGAATTGGTGCAATTCAGGTTAAAACGCTGGATATGGCGCAAGGTAATAAAATCAGCCGGGTGGTGGCATGGAGCTTCATGACCGAAGCCGAGCAAAAGCTATGGGCAAAAAGCCGCTGGCGCGCCCGATAAGACTATTTTGGCTATTTTTGGAGCAAAGCTGAAGCTCATCAGTAATTTATGGGGTTTTGCTTTGTTGTTTACGTGTGTAAAACTTAACCTTGGTCTTGTCGATTGGCAGATTGTTTGCCGATTTGAATATGGCTAAGCCAAGCTATAAGCCTCAATCTCTTTTTGCAGGAGTGGTCCGTGGAAAAATTTACTCACCATATTAATGCCCTGTTTGCTCAACTCGGTCTGGCATCAGGCGATGACGATATTGCGGCGTTTATTATGCTGCACGCACCGCTGGCTCCTCATTTTTCCTTAATTAAGGCCCCGTTCTGGACGGAGAGCCAGGCTGCGTTTTTGCAGGAAGAGCTTGAAGATGACGCTGATTGGGCCGAAGTCATTGATCAGCTCGATGTGGCTTTGCGGGCAATGCCCTAGGCAGACCCGCGTATTCGCTTTTTTATCTCTTTTTTAAAGCAAATTCGCGGGTTTACTTGCTACCTTACCTTGCCATAATCGCTTCAATTTCTGCCACGGTTTTCGGGCAGCTGGCGTTCAGGTTTTCCATGCCATTCGTGGTAATCAGTACATCGTCTTCGATACGCACACCAATGTTTTCAAAGTGCTTGGGCACATTGGCGGCTGGGCGGATGTAAAAACCCGGCTCTACCGTCATCACCATCCCCGCTTCTAGATTGCGCCATTCGCCTTTGATTTTATAAGCGCCTGCATCGTGTACATCCAGCCCCATCCAGTGGCCGGTGTTGTGCATATAAAACTGCTTATAGCTCAGCGATTCAAGTGCGCCATCGAGCGAGCCTTGTAATAAGCCCAAATCAAGCATGCCCTGTGTCAGTACACGCACGGCCGCTTCGTGCGGCGCGTTCCAGCTTTTACCTGCGCGGCAAACGTCGAGCGCGGCGTATTGGGCGGCGAGGGTGATTTCGTAAACGTCTTTTTGCGGGCCGCTGAAGGTGCCATTTACTGGGAAAGTGCGGGTGATGTCTGATGCATAGCCACCGATCTCGCAACCGGCATCAATCAGCAGTAAATCGCCGTCGTTCATGCGCTGATTATTATCGCCGTAATGCAGGCAGGTGGCATTGGCTCCTGAGGCCACAATGCTGGAGTAAGCTGGAAAGCGGCTACCCTGACGATAGTAATCGTGCAGGATTTCGGCTTCTACTTCGTATTCCATTTGCCCAGGGCGGGCAAAGCGCATGGCGCGAACGTGGGCAGCAGAGTTAATCAGCCCTGCTTTACGCAAGAGGGCAATTTCAAACTCATCTTTAAATAAACGCATTTCGGCGATCGTGCCGCGCACATCGGCGATTTCATTTGGAGCGGTGATACCGCTGCGTACCTTGGCGCGCACGCCGTTAACCCAGCTACTCACCCGGCTATCCCATGCGGCATTGTGACCAAACACGGTATGCAGGCGGGGCTGGTTTTGTAATAGCTCAACCATTTTATTGTCGAGCTCTTCAATGGAATAAGCCGCATCAAAGCCAAACAGCTCGCAGGCAGCATCAGGGCCGTGGCGATGGCCATCCCAGATTTCGCGCTCTAAATCCTTGGGGCGACAGAACAGGATATTTTGCGTACCTGTCTCGCCAATAACCTGCACAAAAACGGCATCAGGCTCATTAAAACCAGTGAGGTAATAAAAGCCGGAATCATAGCGAAACGGATAAGTTGTATCGGCATTGCGAATGATTTCTGTCGTATTCGGCACAATAACCACACCAGCAGCTAAGCGTGTGGACAAGGTTGCACGGCGGGTTACGTAAGGCTGCATGGTGGCTATCCCAAAGAAGGTAAGCCGATTATACGGCGAGGCGCAGCCCAGCACGTATTTTTACTTACTTGTGGATTTTACTTATTGTATTGGGAGCGGGGAAACCCGCGTGTGCGTTAACCAAAGTCTAAAGCTCTTTTTTATTAGTACCTTCGGCACGTTGATTTTGGAGCGGTTAGCCACCGCGGGGCCTTCGTTTCTTGCTTCGCCAAGAAACGAAGCCAAAGAAGGCGACCCGGTAAGGTTCACACTCATAGGTAACACATTCGTCCAAGGACATAGGTAACACTTCTCTGGTTTGTGATACGCACAACTGGAGTACGTGATGCCGTGGAATGAGGTGAAACCGATGGATGAAAAAGTGAAATTTATCGCTGAATATTTACGGGGCGATTTAGCCTTCAAGACCTTATGTTTGCTGTATGGGATCAGTCGTAAAACGGGCTACAAATGGGTGCAGCGCTATCACGCTTTGGGTATCAATGGCTTGCAATGGCAAAGTCGTCGCCCAACACGTCGTCGAGTTCAGCGTACTCCCCGCTCGATTCAACCGCTCAAGGCGGCTACGAGCGCGAATCAACTGTGGAGTGTCGACTACAAAGGGCAATTC
>NZ_JBHTBQ010000025.1:0-31853 GCF_042664895.1 Iodobacter arcticus | reverse complement strand
CTCGATTGTCCGCAGCGAAGGGGCCTTCGTGTTTCGTGGGGTGGCCTTCTTTGGCTTCGTTTCTTGGCCACACAAGAAAGGAAGGTCCAGCGGGACGCCCGCACCTAAATCAACGTGCCGAAGGCACTAAAAAGATCTTTTTGAATTTGTTTAGCGCACATGAAATGAAAACCGCCACATTTGGCAAGAGCCCCAAACAACGGCGGGTAGCCCCCGCCCTACAGAATTCGTTGCTTGAGCACATACCTCAGCCAGCGCACATGAAATAATCCGCACAAGGACGCATATTTTGAAACCAGCCCCATCCACCATCACACCACACAGTACACCCTCAACGCGCTGGATACTCGCCAGCCTATCGCTGGCTATTTTGCTATCGTCGCTGGGCACCAGCATTGCCAACGTAGGCTTGCCAACTTTGGCTCTGGCATTTAATGCATCTTTTCAACAGGTGCAATGGGTGGTGATTGCTTACTTACTGGCGATTACCACCTTGATTGTAAGCGTCGGCAGACTGGGTGATCTAGCGGGCCGCAGGCGGCTGCTGCTGGCGGGGATTGTGCTATTTACACTCGCCTCTATCCTATGCGGCATCGCACCCACGCTGAATTGGCTGATTGCCGCGCGCGCCGTTCAGGGCTTGGGGGCGGCCATCATGATGACCCTGGCGATGGCTTTTGTGGGCGAGACGATTCCGAAGGAAAAAACCGGCAGCGCTATGGGGCTGCTGGGTAGCATGTCGGCCGTGGGCACAGCGCTGGGGCCTTCGCTAGGCGGCGTGTTGATTGCGGGGCTGGGCTGGCAAGCGATTTTTTTGATTAATATTCCGCTCGGCATTTTGGCTTTTGTGCTGGCGCAGCGTCATTTGCCACTTGATCGGCCTATTGCCCAGCGCCCGCGCTTTGATCACCTTGGCACGCTTTTACTCGCCTTCACACTTGCGGCTTATGCGCTGGCCATGACCATGGGGCGAGGCCATTTTGGGCTACTGAATGTGGTCTTATTATTGGCTGCGACTTGCGGAATCGGCCTGTTTGTACGCGTCGAAAAAAGCGCCGCCTCTCCTCTGATCCGCTTGGATTTATTACAAGACTCCGCCGCAGGGCTTGCCATGAGTGCGCTGGTTGCCACCGTAATCATGGCAACGCTAGTGGTGGGGCCATTTTATCTATCCCGCGCATTCGGGCTAAGCACGGCGCATATCGGGCTGGCGCTCTCCATCGGCCCCATCGCCGCCGCACTGACAGGGACTCCTGCCGGCAAAATCACCGATCATTGGGGCGCATCAGCTTCCACCTTGATCGGGCTGGCGGGCATGGCGAGTGGCTCACTTCTGCTGACACTGATGTCAATTTCATTTGGGCTAGCTGGCTATATCGCCCCCATCGTGCTCATCACCAGCAGCTACGCCCTGTTCCAAACCGCGAACAACACCGCCGTAATGGGTGAGATTAGCAAGGATCAACGTGGCCTTGTTTCTGGCCTGCTCAATCTATCCCGTAACCTTGGCCTAATCACCGGTGCATCCCTGATGGGCGCAATTTTTGCGCTGGCAGCAGGCACAAACACCTTTAACACCGCCAGCCCTACAGCGGTAACTCACGGCCTAAAAATCACCTTTGCTCTTGCTACAGGGCTGATTTTGCTGGCGCTTGTTATTGCGATTAAGGCTTATCGTATACAGCAACCGCTGTTAAGCCAAAAACCGTAAGGCGCAATAAGTCTGAGGCTTTATTCAGACGCATTGCGCCGTGTATTCACCGCCCAGATGCATAAGTATCTACACAATGCCTGTAGAAGAAAAGGTCATCGTAGGGTGGGTTAGGCCGCTCTTGATGCTAATGAGGGCGCTGAAATATTTCGGCCGTAACCCACCATGACACTGCGCTGCGGTGGGTTACGGCCAAGATACGGCAGCGCCCATATTTAATACATTTTCTGGCCGTAACCCACCCTACGGATACGTTCCTTGTTCATTTCAACTTGTGTAGATACTTTTGCCCCATATGGCGCAATGCAGCCAAGCAAAAACCGCTTGGCTTTATATAGTCCCCTACGCACTGATTTTTCTTAAGTTGGCAGACTGGGGCCTCCCCCTTACTTCACCAACACCTGCCCCATCATTCCCTGACCTTCATGCTCCAGAATATGGCAATGAAACATGCGCAGGCCTGGGTGTTTCTGGGTAATTAAAATACGGGCACTTTGGTAGGGTTTTAGGTTGAAAGTGTCTTTATAGGCACGCCACGGGGCAGGCGTGGTTTTGCCTTTGAGCGTGGTGTCCAACACCTCAAACTGCGTGCCGTGAATATGAAAAGGATGATCCATATGCGAATCATTCACGATTTCCCATAGCTCGGTGTCGCCAAGGCGGCTATTCAAATCGACCCGCTGCATATCATAGCTTTTGCCGTTCACTAAAAATTGCATGCTGTGCTGGCCGCCTTCCATGCTCATGGTCTCGCTAAATACCACACGTTTTTTGGCCACGGGCTTGAGTTTGGGCGGCAAGGTGCGTAAGCGCTCTGGCAGTTTGGCAACGCTATCTTTAGTGAATTGAATACTTGCCAGCTTGATATCGTGCTCAGGCGCTACCTTGCCCATTTTGCTTCTATCGTAAGCCTGCGCCATCAGGCTGACGGCCCCTACTGGCCCCGCGACTATCCATTCGGCTCGCTCGCCGGGTGAGAGTAGTAGCTCGTCTACTTCTTGTGCCCGCTCTAAAAGCCCGCCGTCACTGCCAACAAGGATGATTTTTCTGCCAGGAATAGCAAGCCGTAAATAGCGGGCGCTGCAGGCGTTCCAGATGCGCCAGCGCTGCGGATCCCCAACCGTGATCACGGGTTCGCGCTGGCCGTTGACCAAGACAAACTGCCCTTCGCGGCCATTCATCCAGTCGTTCATATTGTTGTCTGGAATACTGGCGTCGCTAGCCAGCCGCAAATCAGAAATCACCAGATGCTGCTCAGGCAGATGCCCCAGCACATCGTTTTTAGCCCGCACAATAAACAGGCCCGCTAAGCCGCGATACACCTGCTCGGGCGTATCACCATGCGGATGCGGGTGATACCAGTACGTGCCTGCCGATCCTAGCGGCAGGGTAAAGCGATAAAGCCGCTCGCCCCCCGCTGGCACAGCATCTTGCGGGTTGCCATCTTGATCGCTGGGCACAGGCATGCCGTGCCAGTGCACGGTGGATGCTTGCGCCAGCTTATTCACAAAGCGAATTTCTACCGTATCGCCTTCAAAAGCCTCGATCAGCGGGCCGGGAATGCTGCGGTTATACGCCCAGACTACGGTTTTTTTACCCGGTATCAGCTCTGCTTCAAATGGCTCGGCGGTGATGGTTGCGGCAACTACGGCAGGTTTGGGGCTGAGATTAGGCAGGCGAAACAAGATAGCGTGCGGGTTGCCCGCAGGCAGGGCATCAATCGGCAGCAAGCTGATATTTGCCGGGGCCATTTTAAGTGGCATGGCAGGCGTGGCAGCTGAAGCATGCCCGCCATGATTCATCGCCGCCCAAAGTGGATTTGAGGCCAAAGCCAAGCCCGCCGAGCCTAATGCTGTATGTAAGAAGTGTCTGCGATTCATGATGCTTAGCCCTTATTCAACGGAAAACAACATAGGTTCTGCGGCATTGCCTAGCTGATAAATTTTTAAAGTACCTTTGATTTCCGGCCCCATTCCTGGGGAGTTTTGCGGCATACCCGGCGCACTAATCCCCGCAATGGCGGGCTTTTCACGCAGCAATTTTTGAATCGCCGCCACCGGCACATGGCCCTCTACCGTGTAATTACCAATACGGGTGGTATGGCAGCTAGCCAGATTGGACGAGCCATACTGCGCTTTAATCGCCGACATATCGTTGCTATTAATGGCTTTGACTTTAAAACCATTTTTTTCCAAATATTTCACATACTCTTCGCAGCAGCCGCAAGTCGGGCTTTTATACAAAGTGGCATTAATCGCAGCCAGCGCAGGCTGGGCCAATAGCGTTAAAGCAAAGATAGATAATAGTTTTTTCATAACAAGATCACCCCATCAGCCAGCAGCAATACAGCCGCTGGCTAAAGCAAGATTATTCAAAAAGCAAAGATACAATTTGGGCCTGAATCAGGCCAATTGTGGTGGCTTATCGGGCGAATCAAGGGAGGGATTAGGCAATAACTGCAGCGCCACGCGATTAAACACGGGCGGTATGGCAAGGGGCAGAGAAAAGCCGATGACAACAGGAAACCCGGGGTAATGGCTCAGGCAAGATTGCAGGCAATCGGCCATTAACAGTGTTTTATCAGTATGACATTTGTCGGCAGCAGGCATTTGCATCGTGTGGCAAACCTTGCTGGGCAGAGGCGCAACCCAGCCCGCCATGGCCGTATTGATGACCAAGACTGACAGCAACAAAAAGAAAAGCCACGCTTTTTTCATGGGGTTGATTGTATCACTGCAAGATTGTATAACCAGTTTAAAAAGTAACACTGGGCATACAATTAAAAACAAAAACCAGTTGGGCTGATACCACTCACTTTAGCCAATAAACCTTGCTTCCCACTTTGTAAAAGGGGGATTGAGCTTTGTCATCAGAAAATGATCGCGACGTAAAAAAACCGAGAATGGGTTTCTCGGTTTTTTTACGCAAGAAAAAAGGGCGCGGGACGATAATCCAGTTGACATCCTTAATGGAGAAAATGCCCAATCAATATGAATACACTTCAGCGAATTTCAGCACTTTCCACTCGAAACAACTCACAAGCACCCGCGCCAGTATCATCACGCGTCAGCGAAGACTGCCAGCGCCAGCCATCGGGCGCACTCACTTCAACCAGCTTACCGCGCAAACGAATGACTTGGCCTGGCCCGACCTCTTTTAATATTTTTTCGATCTGAGCATTCGCCGGAATCATATGCATATTGGCGCTATGACTTGCGATCTCCTCAGGCGGGCGTGGTGGCTGATTTTCCCAACGATAAAAGTAAAAACGATTGCCCTGAGAAATACTTAAATCAGACAAAACTTCAGAATCGGACATCGATCCCCACCCCAAAGCCAAATCGACTGGGGACAAATCAGCTTCGCGACCACTGGAGTACATTTCTTTAGCCAATACACGTGCTTCAATATCAAAATCCGCCAAGGCTTTGATCGTGTAATTATCTTTTTGCCAGACCTCACCTTGATCAAGCATGCTTTGCACGGGATCACGCTGCACCAAAACGCCATTGGCGTGACGAATCGGTTTCTGTGCGCGTTGTTGGCATTGATACCAACCTCCCAATACAATCACAACAACGAAAAACCAGCGCCAAGAAAACATGAGTGTCCTATTTGAAATAGAGCCCTCATCATACCAAAGTCATAGACCTCTTTCGCTATTCGCCTCTAAATTGCATGTTAAATAACGAGAGCCCAATCCCCCTTATCCTAATCCTATCAACTTAAGGAGAATTCGTAGCTTGGGTTAGCAAGCTTTATCGCGTAACCCAACATTCTTTTGCGCCTAAATGTTGGGTTACGCTGGTTTATCCGCCAAAAATAGGCGAATAAATCAGCTAACCCAAGCTACAAAAGCTCTTGTCGTTTCAACCTCCTCTTTTATCCGTGAAACTACGCGTTCTCTTTAGCCTCCGTATTTCAAGGTTTGGCTTGCGTAACATCGCGCATTACATCACTTACTAAAACTGGCACTCACGCTTAAAGCCGAATACGCGGCATAGCCATAGATGCTTAAGTAATATTTACCGGCAGCAGGCTGATTAACGCTGCATGTTTCATTACTGGTGCTGCCATCCGATTTGCAAATATTGCTTGTGCTTGTGGCGCGCGCGCCTAGCTGGGCGTAAAGATCTGCATCGCCATTGCCCCCCGCAATACTAAACTGCAGCTTAGCCATGCCTGCCGGCACATCGATCACATAATGCTTCCAGCCCCCTGTTGTACCAAGCTGACCTGTCAGTGGCACGCCGCTCTTTAATACCGGATCGGTATCCACCACCTTACCCAGCAAAGCGCCTTTAATTGCGTAATAACCTAAGGACGAATAATTTGAGAAGCCATGCTGCGGCGTGCCCTCTGCTCCTCCTTTAATCACCAAGCGATAATGACCCGCCGCCAAGGTTTGATTATTAAATTCCGCCGAACGATTCACCGACAAATTACTGCGGGCAACAATTTTATTTGCACTGTCATAAACCAATGCTTCTATATCCAACATGCGCAGATATTCAATCGGATCAATGCTTGCATTCAAAGTACCGACCGAATTTAAGCTAAACATAAAACTATCACTATCTGTATTACGCTCAATCTGACCAAAATTGCGTTGCGGGTTAATATCGCCATTTGCTTCAATAAGCAGTGCCTTGCCATTCTGATTATCATCCACAGCATAAGGCACCGACTCTTCCGCATTCATAATATTTAAATCATCTTCAAAATTACTTGCGGTGTTGTATTCACCTTTGCTCCAGGTAAATAATTGATTCGCCCAACTGCCCCCCATCCAGTAATTGCCCATAATCGGCCCCCACTGAAAAGCAGGAATCCCTTCAAAATACTCACCCCCACTACCGCCATGATCGTGCAACATGCCCATTTGATGGCCCACTTCATGCGCAGCCGTCATACCAATGCCATAGCCGTAATCAAAGCCAGCCGATGAATTGCGATACAAAGTGCCCGCTGCCGTAGTACCAAAAGAATGCAGCGGCGCATTGGAGCGGCCATCTTGATTTACATAGTTAAGCACACCCGTGCGGAGCAAATTATTCGCTTTGGCCGCGTTATAAACAGCCAGATTGGTCGTAACATTCATATTCAGCATTGAATACTGATCGGCAACAGATTGCCATGTACGATACATTTGTTCTTTTGTTACACCATTTAAAGGCGTTGATCCACTCATTACGGCGGCTGTATTTAAATAAAACACATAAGGGCTGCCTGGTTTACTTTCCAGCTTTGTGACATCTTCATTCTGATAAGGGCCAATATGCGGAGCCTGGCGTAACGCCATTGGGCTATATTTAGGATGCGAAACAGCAATGTTGGCAAACGCCTGGGTTTGCATAGGAAAACGTTCATCCAGATCAGGATAAATTTTGCTAATTGGTACTTCTTTTACAGATACAATGCCCTTGCTATTGGTGGTGTATTCAAATGCTTTTTTACTATCGTGCAAAACTAAATAACCATATAGTTTTTGCTTGCTACCCTTTAATACAAACACAGAATTTTTAGAATCAATCGCCGTACCCGTCACCGACAATACGCCATTTTTATAAAAATAATCCCTGATATTGGCCCCTAAATTTACCCCGCCTAAGGAGCGAACCAGCGCAGACTGAGGGTTACTATTCTGTGCAATAAAATGATTAATCACCGCTTCTGTACTACCCATTTCAACGCTGGCGCCCTCTTGGGCATGGGTTCCAAAACTGGCAAAAGTAATCGCGATCAGTGCAGCAAGTTTGCTCATTTTTATTCCTTTCAGAGGAGTAGGATTAATACTTTAGTTCTGCTATTTATTCACTTATGGTTAAGTAGCCCACTGTAAATTATTAGCAATTAACCCTAGCAGATCACTCCCTCTTAGCAAGAAATCCATTAATACTTTACATAAAAAATAATTCAAACTTTACAACAATTATTTTCATACAAATCAACAACTTGCACCTAAAACAAATGAATCAAGTGATTTACTATCTGAGTTTTTAGCTATTTATCTAAAAAACCAAATCCACATTTGGCATCCAACATTTGTTAATTATCTATTTAAGGCTTTTTATGCTAGTAAAATGGATTGTTTGCCACACACCTTATGCTGTACAGGCGCAAATTTTACAGTGGCAGCGTTCATCTGGCACTTATTCCAGAGAAGGCCGTGTGGAGTAAGTGCAACAAATAATACTCAAGATTTCAAACCTATTTTTTAACAAAAGACTCTTATGCAACTCTTCGGCAACACCGATTCTGGTCATTCTTATAAAGTCAGATCTTTTCTGCTTTTAACAAACACACCCCATGATTATCAATGGGTCGATTTAAGCAATAAGCCCTCATATTTTCTAGCCATCAGCCCCTTTGGCGAAGTGCCGGTTTTGCTTGATCAGGGGCAGGTGTTTTGCCAATCGAATTCAATCTTGATTTATCTGACACAAAAAAGCGGGCAATTAACGGGGGGAGAAGAATGGCAAGGTGCGCTGGAATGGCTATCCTGGGAGGCCAATCGAATTGGCTTTAGCGTACCTAATTACCGCTTTGCCCTACATTGGCAAGCCCAGCCCCCGGAAGTGATGCACTATTTAAAGCAACGAATGCTAACTGATTTAAATACGCTGAATGAGAGATTATCGACGCGTGCGTTTCTTTTAAAATCAGGGCCAAGTATTGCCGATATCAGCTGTTCAGCTTATTTATTTTGGCTGGATCAAGTAGGCATTGATGTGGCTGATTATCCAAATATTAAACGCTGGCTAGCGGCGATTTGCCAGCTACCTGGCTGGAGCCATCCAGACTCAGCAATGAAGAGAGCGCTAAGCCCTGATTAAATCTAATCCCACAAACTTAAGATCAAAACATTGTTGGTTTTCATAGGGTGTGCAAGTCGTTTTTCTTGCGCACCGTTTTGTCGTAGCAACGACTGCGTCGTTGTACACCCTATGAAGTAATTAAATCGTCATCCCCGAGTGTTTTTATCGGGGATCCAGCAGCGCAGCTGCATTCCCGCCAACCGCACGCGGGAATGACGATATCCCCAGCTTTTAAGAAACTTGCAGCACCACTTTGCCAATATTCTGGTTATCTGCAATATATTGATGGGCAATCGCCGCTTCTTCCCAATTAAAAATACGATCAACCGTTATTTTTAATTGCCCGGCAGCAATGGCAGGAATAATCACATCCCTAAGGGCAGTGGCTAGCTTTGCTTTTACTTTTAATGGCTGGGCTCTGAGGGTTGATCCTGTAAGGCGCTGGCGTTTCATTAAAAGCTGGCCCAAATTAATTTCTGTGCTGATTCCTCTTAATAAGCCAATCAGTACAATTTGCCCGTCGGTATTCAAGCAGGCTTGATTTTTTGCCAGATAATCCCCGCCTACGCCATCCAGAATCAAATCTACACCGCCTGCTTCTTTAACCATTGCGGCAAAGTCTTGCTGCTGATAATCCACCACCAAATCTGCCCCTAGCTGGCTACAAAATTCCGCTTTTTTAACGCCACCTGCAGTCGTTGCCACCCACGCGCCCAAATATTTGGCGAGCTGAATACTGGCAGCGCCCACGCCACTTGCCCCTGCATGAATCAATACCCGCTGGCCCGCTACTAGCTTGCCGATTTCGACCAGATTAAACCATGCCGTCATCCATACTTCGGGCAGGCTAGCTGCGTCAGTAAAAGACAAATTCGCAGGCTTTTTAATGGCAAGTACGGATTCCAGCAGGCAAAACTCAGCATATGCGCCACCGCCCACCAGCCCCAGCACCTCATCACCCACGGCAAAATCGAGCACGCCCTCGCCCAGCTCGACGACGATTCCAGCTACTTCTAAACCCAGAATATTTGAATCCCCTCGAGGAGCCGGATAGCGGCCTGCGGCTTGGGCTAAATCGGCTCGATTAATCCCTGCTGCCTGTACACGAACTAATAATTGCCCAACCGCAGCTTTTGGGACTACCGCATCCCCCAGCAATAAAGTTTGATTTTCTTGAATCACAGCGCGCATAGCTACCTGCTTAAAGTGAGAGATAAAAAAGGTGCAAAGCCAGCTGCGAGCAGCTTGGATGCGCTACTTCTGATATGGCGGCAAAGGCTTAAAAATCAATAGTCAGCTCTGTGTCAGCTTCTCATTACAAAATAATTGCTGTTTTAAATAGGATTAATCAAAAATTTGTTCTATGACGTAAGAATGCCGATTAAACATGTGTTTGATCATATTTTAAACGCGCCGCACGCGGTGCTCTTTGAGTCTTTTCAAAGACTTATTAGGAGTTTGGGATGAAATTTTTTCTGACATGCTTGCTACTCGCCCTAACCACACCAGCTATGGCTGCGGGCTATACCGAAACACGGCACCCCATCGTCCTGGTGCACGGTTTATTTGGTTTTGATGAAATATTAGGGGTCGATTATTTTTATAAAGTGCCGCAAGCACTGCAAGCCGATGGGGCAAAAGTATATGTGGCCCAAGTCTCAGCAACCAACTCCAGCGAGCTACGTGGCGAACAGCTTTTAACGCAAGTAAAACAAATCTTAGCCATAACCGGCGCAAGTAAAGTTAATCTGATCGGCCATAGCCACGGCGGCCCAACCACGCGTTATGTGGCATCGGTACGGCCTGATTTAGTCGCATCAGTCAGCAGTATTGCGGGGGTAAATAAAGGCACTAAAGTAGCAGATGTAGTGCGTAAAGCCACGCCACCCGGCTCAATCAGCGAAGCAACCGCTATCTTGATTACAGAGGGCTTTGCTAAATTAATCGGGCTGGTCTCCAAAGACGGCTCGCTCCCTCAAAGTGCCAATGCAGCACTTGATTCACTGACCACAGCAGGATCTGTCAAATTTAATGCCAAATTTCCGGAAGGCGTGCCACTTGATGCTTGCAATGAAGG
This sequence comes from Iodobacter arcticus, assembly GCF_042664895.1. Classification (NCBI taxonomy): domain Bacteria; kingdom Pseudomonadati; phylum Pseudomonadota; class Betaproteobacteria; order Neisseriales; family Chitinibacteraceae; genus Iodobacter; species Iodobacter arcticus. The sequence goes on along the minus strand of NZ_JBHTBQ010000025.1, from coordinate 21,247 downwards.
TGCTTATCAAGTGAATGGCGTTCGTTATTACTCCTGGAGCGGGGCCAGCCAGCTCACCAATATCTTTGATATTAGCGATGCCGCAATGGGGCTGACTTCACTGGCTTTTAAAGAAAAAAACGATGGTCTGGTTTCATCTTGCTCCAGCCATTTAGGCCAAGTGCTGCGCGACGATTACCGCATGAATCACTTGGATGAGATCAATCAATTTATTGGCATTGTTAGCCTGTTTGAAACCAACCCAATTAGCGTATTCCGCCAGCACGCTAATCGCCTGAAAAACGCAGGTCTCTAATGCTGCGCTGGCTATTTGCTGGCATGGTGGCCACCGTTTTATTGGTGGCTGCTGCGGCCTGGTCACTCAAACCTGAGCAGACCATCGCTCAGGTGGCCGCCACAAAGCCTGCCATTGCTTTTGCCCCTTCCCTATCTGGCACCAGTCCGGATGGGGAAATCGCTAAGGGCAAGGGTGATTTGCAGCTTAATCAAGCCTTATTGCTGCGCTTTGATTATTATCTGGCGACGGTGGGTGAGCGTCCGTTGGCGGAGATCATCGCTCAAATTGCGCAAGATTTAGATCGGGAGCTAAAACCTGACGCCGCTAAAGAAGCAAAGCGCATCCTAGCCCAATATATTCAGTTTAAGCAGGCCTTAGCTGCACTGGCTAACAACCCTGCACTCGCCGGTCAAAACCTGGAAACCATGCGTTTACGCCTTGCCGCCATTCAAAATACGCGCAGCCGCTTTTTTAACCGCCAAGAAATCACCGCCTTATTTGCAGAAGAGGATCTGCAACATAATGCGCTTTTAGAGCGCTTAGCCATTCAGCAGGATGAGCGATTAAGTGCTGCACAAAAAGCACAGAAGCAAGCCACACTCGACGCCCAGCTCAGCCCTGCCGCACAGCAAGCAAGAGCCGCACTGGTACAACACCTCTCACTGGCCTCACAAATTGAAGCGGCCAAGCAAGCAGGTGCCAGCACCGAGCAGCTGCGGCAAATACGCAGCCAGAGCGTAGGCAGCGACGCCGCAGACCGGCTTGCCACCTTGGATAAGGAAGAAGGCCAGTGGCAAAGTAAAATCGATACTTATTTAGCGGCAAGAAGCCATGCAATCAGCACCCTGCCCCCCACCGAGCAAAATACAGCAGTACAAAAATTGCGCGATCAGTATTTTTCGGTGCAGGAACAAAAACGATTGGGGGCGTTTGAGTAAGGGGGCGTTGGATTACGAATGGGTGCGCAAGTAAAACCCAAATCTTGAACCACGGAGAACATAGAGAAAACGAATGATTTAATGTTTTTCTCTGTGGCCTCTGTGTTCTCGCTTACTCTGTGGTTCAAGGTTTAGCACTCTATCAAGACAAGCTGAAGAGTCTTTATAACTAGAAAACTAAGTTTCACTAATCCCCGTCAACTGGGCCGCAATCGATTGATGCGGCAAGGCGAGATATTCCTCAGCCTGCATTTCAGTTAAACGGCTGGCGGTGCGGAAAAACTCGCTGGCTTGCACGCCGTCTTGGTAAAGATCATCCACGGGTACTTCTGCTGAGATAATCAACTTTACGCGATGGTCGTAAAACACATCCACCAGCCAAGTAAAGCGCCGCGCTTCGGACGCCTGATTACTCGCCAGTTTGGGGATATCAGACACAATCACCGTGTGATAGGCATGCGCAATTTGCAAGTAATCGGCCTGCCCACGGGTGTCACCGCAAATCGCAAAAAAATCGAACCACGCCACACCGGCAGCCACTCGCTTGGCTTTAATGATGCGACCTTCGATTTTTAACTGTGGCGCGCTGTCTTTGCTCGTTGCAATCTTAGAAAACAAGCGATCCAACTCCGCCGTGCTTTCTGCGGTATTGGGTGTGAGATAAGTTCTGGCTTGAGTCAGCGTGCGCATGCGGTAATCGTTGCCGCCATCCAGATTAAACACATCCAGCGTGCTATTGAGTAATGCAATGGTCGGCAAAAAATTATTGCGCTGCAAGCCATGCGGATACAGGCCATCCGGCGGGTAATTAGACGTCGTCACCAGCACCACGCCGCGCTTAAATAAATGCTCCATCAAGCGGCCCAGAATCATGGCATCTGCAATATCGGAAACATGAAATTCATCGAAACACAGCACACGCACGGCTTTAGCAATTTTGCTGGCCACGGCCGCCAGCGGATCAGTTTCACTTTTTAGCTGACGCAGCTCATGGTGAACTTCCTGCATAAACTGATGAAAGTGCAGCCTTTTCTTACGCTTATAAGGTAGGGCCGCATAAAACGCATCCATCAAAAAGCTTTTGCCCCGCCCCACCCCGCCCCAAAAATACAGGCCTCGTGGTAAATCGGGCTGCGGCAACAGTGATTTGCCAAACAAGCGGCTACGCTTGGTTTTGAAAAGCAATAGCTGATGATAAAGCGCGTCCAGACGCTCGATCGCGCCAGCTTGCGCCGGATCAGGAATAAAACTCGGGCTGGCGCTCAGGCCTTGATACCAAGCCTTAGGGCTGGTACCTTGCATTGGTGGGGCAATTACATGTTGGGACATTACAAAAACCAGTCAGCTAACAAGCTTCGATTATATAGGCAGCACGCACTTTCAGCCTATCTGATGCAATATACACATACATTTTTTTAAACAAAGCGGCCTTTACTGCAGTGATAAATACTGTGGCATGGCCGCCCAGCCGGATAAACAGGTAATCGTCGCCAAATGCCTTTCATTACGATCTTACAGCGCGCTATAACGCCACAATAAAAATGAATTGCGTACTGATCACCCGCCGTTTTGGTAACAATAAGTGTTCAATATAAAGGCTTATTATTTATATACGCCGCTCAAGCGTCTTTATTTAAATTACAAAGCTATAACGATATTAATCTATTAAAAAGGATAGTGTCATGCAAAACTTGGCCCTTAGAAGCAAACTATTTATTGGCTTTGCTACCGTTTTAATCTTACTCGCCCTCACGGCTGGCTTGGGCTTAAGAAGTATGGGACAAATTGATGATGCTTTAAGAGACTTAATGGATGATCGCTACCCTAAAATTGCGCTCTCTAATGGCTTAATGAATTTATCCTTAGACAGCGGTAGGCAAGTTCGCAATATGGCATTAGCAACAGAGAAAGAAGATATAAATAAAGCACTGAATATCCTCAATGAAAACCGCAGCAAAACAAAACAAAAATTACAAGATCTAGAAAACCTGCTCAGCACCCCCAAAGGGCGGGAGTTATTTGATAAAGTGCGCCAGGCCATCGATGTGCTGAATAAAAACCTAAACGATTATCCTCCCATCGCCGAAGATAAATCAGCAGCATGGCCATTTATCAAAAACCAGATCGATCCCAGCAATAATGCTTATATTAAAGCGTTACATGAGCTTGCCGATTTTCAAGAAAGCTTAATGCAAAAAGGCAAAACATCAGCCTACGAAAACTTTGCGTCTGCAAGATCATTTATGCTGTTTGCCTCTGGCCTTGCCATCGTACTTGGCCTATTTATGGCCTTCTATATTTCAAACTTAATTACCAAACCATTAATGCAGGTCAGTGAAGTGGCCCAAAAAATAGCCAGTGGCGATCTTTCATATAACTGGCAAAACATCACCATTTACAAAGATGAAATCGGCACATTGCAAAATGATATAAAACGCATGCAAGCCAGCCTTTGCGACATCATCAATCTGATGGTCACAAATGCCAAATCCGTCTCGTCTGCAGCCAAAGAGCTCGCTGCCGCTTCCCAGCAAGTTTCTACCAGCACCGATCAGCAAACGTCATCCGCCAGCTCAATGGCTGCGGCCGTCGAAGAAATGAGCACCAGTATGGATCAAGTGGCATCCAATACCGAAGAGGTTAGCAATCAGGCGCGTGCAGCAGGCTCTCTGGCCGAATCAGGCAGCAGCGATGTGCAGTCTGCCGCTAAAGAAATGGAGCAAATAGCACAAGAAGTCGGCAATGCATCCGAAAAAATTGAGGGGCTAGGTAAGCAAATCGAGGAAATTGGCAGCATTGTGGTAGTGATTCGTGAAGTAGCTGATCAAACGAATTTGCTTGCACTCAATGCCGCCATTGAAGCCGCAAGGGCGGGAGAACAAGGCCGTGGGTTTGCCGTGGTGGCAGATGAAGTAAGAAAACTGGCAGAACGCACGACCTCATCGGCAGCGCAAATTACCAGCATGGTGAGTGCCATTCAACAAGGCGCACATGAAGCAATAGGCAGCATGCAAAACGGGCATCGCCGCGTAGGGGATGGGCTCACCCTTACCCATCAGGCACGTGAAAGTATTTTAAAAATAAACAGCAGCAGCCACGGTGTGATCGGATCGGTTAATAGCATTACAGATCAAATGCAAGAGCAGCGCGCGGCAGCTCGTGATTTAGCCCTTAATGTAGAAAGAATCGCGCAAATGACCGAAGAAAACGCCTCCGCCGTAAGAAACATGGGCCATTCCATCCTTGGGCTGGATAATATGGCCAAAGAATTAAGCGCTTCAGTCACACGCTTTCAACTTTAAGCGTGCTGCCCGCCATAGCCGGGCAAAACGGGCTGGTGCTCGCCATAGCCAACATCAGCCCGCATCCCGGTACTTCGCCATCAGCCTTACATAATGCGCTGCTGAATAATTAAAGTTGGCCAGCTCTGCCTCGGTCAACAGGCGTTTTTTCTCTGCGGGGCGGCCCATATACAGCCAACCCGATTCCAGACGGCGATTAGGCGGCACTAGAGACCCCGCGCCAATCATCACCCGATCTTCAATCACCACTCTATCCAGTACAATCGTTCCCATACCAATCAGGCACTCATTGCCAATGGTACAGCCGTGCAACATTACGCCGTGACCGATGGTGACCCGCTCGCCAATCACCAATGGTGCGCCGGTCGGATCGTCCGCGCGTTTGTGCGTGACATGTAACACGGCACAGTCTTGCACATTGCTGTCTTTGCCGATGCTGATTGCGTTTACATCACCACGAATCACCGCGCCCGGCCACACCGAGGCGTTTTCTCCCAGCACCACTTCACCAATCACCTGTGCTGATTCGTGCACCCAAGCGCCCGCTTTTACCTCTGGTTTAATACCGTCAAATACCCCTACTGCCATGATTTTTATTCCTTTTAAAAGCCTATTGTAAGCGATAGCGAAAAACATATTCTTAACAATGTATTGCATACGTCATAAGAATCATTATCATCCTATTATTTGCTGCTTATTCACTGGAATATTAAATGACGCGCTTAAACCGAATCCTGTGCCACGCCTTTGCTGCAGGCCTCCTCGCGACTGCCCTGCCATCACAAGCAGAAGACATCACCACCCGCGCCGTGCTGGAGCAATATTCCACCATTGTGTATGCAAGCTATAGCGATAGCGTAGCCAGCGCCCGTGATATGCAAAAAAGTATTGATGCCTTTTTAACTGCGCCCTCACAAGCTGGCCTAGAAGACGCCCGTAAAACATGGCTGGCCGCGCGTGAGTTTTATTTACCGACCGAAGTTTATCGCTTTTACTCCGGCCCGATCGACGACGCACAAGGCCCGGAGCCACGGATTAATGCATGGCCGATTGATGAAGGCTATATCGATTTTGTAAAAGGCAAAACAAAATCAGGCTTTGTAAACAACCCAAAAATCGCCATCACCAAAGAAAAATTGAAATCACTGAATGAGCGTGGCGGTGAAGAAAATATCTCTACCGGCTGGCACGCCATCGAGTTCTTGCTCTGGGGCCAAGATCAAAATGCCAATGGTCCGGGGGACAGGCAATTTACAGATTTCGTAGATGGTAAAGCACCCAATGCTGATCGCCGCCGCCAATATCTAAAAATCGTGACCGAGCTATTGATTGAAGACTTGGAATCCGTTACCCAGCAATGGCAAGCCAGCGGTAATAACTTCCGTAAGCAATTTGTTGCAGGCGACAAAGCCAGCCTGAAAAAAGCACTGACCGGCTTAGGTGTGCTCACCCGTGGCGAGCTAGCAGGCGAGCGTATGGAAGTGGCGATGGATACGCAAAATCAGGAAGATGAACACTCTTGCTTTGCTGACAACACCCATCGTGACATCATTGGCGATGTGATCGGCATGCAAAATGTATGGGAAGGCCGCTACACTGGCCGTGATGGCAAAACACTGGAAGGCGCCAGCCTGAAAGCCCTTGTTGCCCAGAAAAACCCGACCATTGCAGAAACAATCAGTACAGATATCGCCAATACTTTGAAATTATCCAAAGAAATTCAAGCCCCGTTTGATCAAGAAATCATTGGTAAAAAAGAGGCCCCTGGCCGTAAACGGGTGCAAGCCGTGATTGATTCTTTAAAGAAACAGGGCAAAAACCTCGTGATTGCAGCGGAAAGCCTAGGTATTAAACGCTTAAGCACCAAAGCACCTTAATCGCTGTAACTACTCAGAGAATCAAAAGCAGATAAGCACGAAAGGCACGAAAAAAACGGATCTTAGTTTTCTCCGTGAAACGCCATGCCCTCTGTGTTCTCTGTGGTTCAGGATTTGGGTTTTGTTCGCAGACCTGAGCTGGTACTAATTTTTGGCCCTAAGGTGATTTCTCGCCTTAGGGCCGTTGCCGTTTAAAAAGTGATTCCATGCAAAAACAGACCATCAAACTGGCCGCGTTCAGCGCCACCCTGCTCACTGCAGCCGCCATCGCTTACAGCACCACCAGCCTACTCGCCGCCTTTGAAACGGGCGAAGATAGGCCGGGAGGCAATGCAGCCACCGCAGATGATCATGGCCGCAATGCGTTTTCACTGAGCGCCGATGCGCTAAGCGAAAAAGACAAAACCGCTTTTGTGATTGGTAATTCATTTTTTAAAAAAGCATGGGTCGCCGCCCCCGCCTCCACCACCGCCAGAGATGGATTGGGGCCGCATTTTATTGCCAGATCCTGTGGGGCATGCCATAGCCAAGATGGCCGTGGCACACCACCCGACTTTAATAATGGCATTCAGGAAGATCAGCCCTTATCGCTACTGCTGCGCCTGTCTATCCCCGGCGACAAGCCCGACCCCAATTACGGCGGCCAGTTTAATAACGACGCCATCGATAACGTGAAGCCCGAAGGTAAGGTGCAAATCAGCTACCGGGAAATACCTGGCCACTTTGCAGACGGCGAAAAATACAGCCTGCGCGCGCCCACTTACACCCTTAGCGATCTGGCCTATGGCCCAGCCCACCCGCAGCTGATGATCTCGCCACGCGTAGCACCACAAATGATTGGCCTTGGCTTACTGGAAGCCATCAGCGAAAAAGACATTCTGGCCAATGCAGCCAGACAAAAAGCCGAAGGCTTAGGCATTAAGGGCATGCCCAATTATGTGGCAGACGCCTATGCAGGCAAAACCATGCTGGGTCGTTTTGGTTGGAAAGCCAATGTTGCCTCCATTGCCCACCAATCTGCAGGCGCATTTAGTGGTGATATCGGCATTACCTCCAAGCATTTTCCTAAAGAAGAGTGCATGCCCACCCAAAAAGATTGCATACAAGCACCCCATGGTGGCAAGCCAGAAATTGACAGCAAAACACTGGATAAAGTGGTTTTATACAGCCGCACCCTCGCCGTGCCTTCCCGCAGAGATCCACAAGACGCCGCAGTCTTGCGCGGCAAACAGGTATTTAAAGAAAGCAACTGCGTAAGCTGCCATACACCCAGCTATACCACAGCTAACTTTAAAGCCGTGCCCGTGCTTTCAGGACAAAAAATCTGGCCTTACACCGATCTGCTGCTACACGATATGGGCAAGGGCCTAGCGGATGGCCGCCCAGATGGCCTAGCCAATGGCAATCAATGGAAAACACCGCCGCTCTGGGGCTTAGGCTTAGTACCTGCCGTCAACAACCACAGCAATTACCTGCACGATGGCCGCGCACGTAATTTAATGGAAGCTGTACTCTGGCACGGCGGTGAAGCAGAAAACGCCAAACAAGCCGTACTGAAATTATCAAAGGCCGACCGAGACAATCTCTTGAAATTTTTGCAGTCTTTGTGATTTGACGAGTCCATGTAGGGCGGGTGAAACCCGCCAATTTTTGCATGACACACTTAAAAAGCGGCGGGTTTCACCCGCCCTACGGTGAAACCAATGAATATTAAATGGATCATTTCCGCCACCCTCTTGGCCTCTGCCATCAGCCATGCCGAGCCTTTGCAACCCTCCGCCGAGTTCAGCACGCGCTGGATTGCGGACGCCTATTTGCCACGGCATCGGCTACTTGTCAGCGCCAGTGAGCAGTTCGCTGGCAGCAGCAAAGCCTTTTGTGCCACGCCCAATAAAAAAACACTCAGCCTCACCCGTGCCGCATGGAAAAAAACCGCCATCGCCTGGCATGCCATGGATGCGGCCCCTGCCGGCCCAATTCTGCTGGAGCGCACTGGGCGTAAAATCGACTTCTGGCCCACCCGCCCAGATGATATCGAAGCCATGATCCCCAAGGGTTTAGACGAGCGAAATGTAGCTGCGCGTGGCCTGCCCGCAGCCGAATACTTACTCTGGGGTAATAACGATCCCAAGGCACAGCTCGCCAAACTACAAAACCCTGAGCGCTGCCAGTATCTGCTTGCCATCAGCGAGCGTATTGTCAGCGACATCGCCCTGCTCAATCCCGGCTGGCAAAACTATCACACCCAGCTGGGTGCAGAAAATCCATTTTTTAGAGAGAATCTACTACCAGAAACGTTTAATCTGATGCTAGGCGCGCTGGACAGCCAAGCCAAACGTTTACCTAAGGAAGCTAAAGCCGAGGCTTTTGCCGAATGGCGTAGTGGCATTGGCAAAGACAGCTCCGTCGCCGTGCTCAATGCGATTGAACAAACCCTATTTAGCCCCCAATCAGGCATCACGCCTTTGCTCACCCAAGCAGGCAAACCAGAAATTGCCATGCAAGTAAAAAAAGCCTTTGCCAACGCCAAAGCAGCCCAAGCAGCGATCCCCGCCGCGTTTAACAGCCCTGCCGCAGCCAGCGCCCGTGGCAAATACCTAGCCAGCATTCAGGCGCTCAAACACAGCATTGAAGCCGGAGCCGCCGAAGCGCTTGATCTCACACTTGGATTATCCGAATCTGATGGCGATTAACCTTCCCCGCCGCCGCCTAATGCAAAGCTTGGCGCTGTTAGCCCTGCCTTTGCCAGCATGGGCGGTAGGCGAAACACCACCCGTTTTGCTTGCCGCCCAGTTGGGTAAAAACTTTGGTGCAGTCGGAGGTAAAGCGGTGACAACCCCCACCCGCGGCCACGGCATCATTCCGATTACAGGCAATGAAGCGATCCTCCTAGCACGTCGCCCTGGCTACTGGATGATGCGCATCAATTGGCAAACGGGAGAGATTGTCCGGCAAGTTGCCGCCGCAGAAAACCGCCACTTCTTTGGTCACGCTGTGCTTAGCCCAGATGGCCGCACCTTACTCACCAGCGAAAACAATATCCAGACCGGCCAAGGCTTGATCGGCCTTTACCACCCGCAAACCCTGCAGAGGCTTGGGGAGCTATCCAGCCACGGCATTGGCCCGCACGAGCTACTGTTTATCGACAGCCAAACACTGGCGATTGCCAATGGCGGCATCCTTACCCTACCCCAAAGTGGCCGCGACAAGCTCAACCTTGCCACCATGCAACCCAGCGTTGTGCTGCTCGACTGGCCATCAGGGCAAAAGAAAAGCGAGCATATCCTGCCCGAAACCACCCTCAGTCTGCGCCATCTAGCACTTAGCAGCGATGGCGCGCTCGGCATCGCCATTCAGGCCGAATCGCCAAGGGGGGACAGCGTAGACAATGCGCCACTCTTGGCCATCTTGCGAGATGGCAAGCTAAGCCTCGCTGAAACCGTACCCGGTCTGGGAGGCTACGCCGCCAGTATCGCCGCCGTCGGCACGCAATTTATCCTCAGCTGCCTAGAGGGCAATGCGCTGGCGATTTGGAATAGCAATGGATCCGCCCACCGGCAATGCGGCCTGCTGCGCCCAGCAGGCATCGCAGCTTGGGGCGATCAAGCCTATGTCAGCACCGAGCTAGGCGTAATCACCCTGCTTGATCCACAAAACGGCAGCCTTACGCCGATATCCAGCCACCCCACAATAAAATGGGACAACCACCTGATCTTGGCTTGAAATAAGGGCGAACCGCTCGCATCTACTAAGCAATAGACCACACTCCACTTTATGCGAGCCTGCTGAATGACCAATCCACTTCTCGATCTGACCGGTAAATTACCTGATTACCCAAGCGTTAAACCTGAACACGTCAGCCCAGCGCTGGACACGCTCTTAGCCAGCTCTGCTGCAGCCGTTAGCGCGGCTGAAAAAGTAAGCAATCCAACGTGGACCAATTTTGTAGAGCCGCTAGACGCTGTGCTAGAAAAACTCAGCTTAGCGTGGGGTGTGGTTGCGCATTTAGAAAGCGTGGTCACCACACCTGAGCTGCGTGAGGTTTACAACGCCAATATCGCGCGGATTTCCAATTTTTATACCGAGCTGGGCCAGAACGAGTTGCTCTACGCGCAATACAAGCTGATTGCAGCCAGCGCCGAATTTACCGACTATAACGCGGCCAGAAAAACCATTATTGAAGACACACTCAGAGATTTCCGCCTGAGCGGTGCCGAGCTGCCCGAAGCACAAAAACAACGCTTTGCCGAAATCGCCGAAGAGTTATCCGAGCTGACGGTTAAATTTGGGCAGAATGTGATGGATGCCACCGATGAGTGGGGCCTCTATATTGAAGACATCGCAGAGCTGGATGGCTTGCCGCAAGACTGGTTATCTGCCGCTAAATCCGCCGCCGAGGCTGACGAAAAAACCGGCTACAAAGTCACGCTAAAGCAGCCTAGCCAAGGCCCAGTGATGCAGTTCTGTAGCAACCGCACACTGCGCGAAACGGTTTATCACGCCAATGCCACCCGCGCCTCAGAATTTGGCCCAGCAGAGCGCGACAACGGCCCGCTGATTAAACGCATCCACGCCTTACGTACCGAAGCCGCTCAGTTATTGGGCTTTAATAACTACGGCGAAGAATCACTGGCGACCAAAATGGCCGACACACCTGCTGAGGTTGCAGAATTCCTGCGCAATCTGGGCCACGGCGCTAAGCCTTTTGCAGCCAAAGATCGTGCTGAATTGAAAGCATTCGCTAAAGAACAACTCGGCTTAGACGAGCTGGCCGTTTGGGATTACGGCTATGCTGCCGAGAAATTATCCGAAGCCAAATATGCGTTTTCGGCCCAAGAAGTCAAAGCTTACTTTACCGAACCAACAGTTTTATCCGGCCTGTTTAAAGTGATTGAATCGCTGTACAGCCTGCGTTTTGTTAAAGCCAGCGCCCCCGTTTGGCACCCAGATGTCAACTACTACGCCCTGCAAAACTTGGATGGCAGTGCGGTGGGTGGCTTGTATCTGGATCTGTACGCACGCACCGGCAAGCAAGGCGGCGCGTGGATGAACGATGTGCTCAGCCGCGATCGCAAAGGCGATGACTTACAAAACCCCGTAGCCCTCGTGGTATGTAATTTCTCTGCTGGCGTAGATGGCAAACCAGCCCTACTGACCCACGATGATGTCATCACCCTCTTCCACGAATTTGGTCATGCCCTGCATCACCTCTTAACCGAGGTCGATGAATCCGGCGTATCCGGCATCAACGGCGTGGAATGGGATGCGGTGGAATTGCCAAGCCAGTTTATGGAAAACTTCTGCTGGGAATGGCAAGTCTTGCCTGATCTAACTCACCATGTAGAGAGCGGCACAGCGCTGCCACGCGACTTATTCGACAAAATGCTGGCGGCCAAAAACTTTATGAGCGGCAGCGGCATGGTGCGCCAGGTCTTGCTCTCGCTCTTTGATATGGAGCTGCACGCTAGCACCGATGCGATTGACGCCACCGCACAAAATGCCGCGCTGGTCGCCGAATTCGAAATGCCGGTCGCCCCAAGCTATAACCGCTGGTTTAACACCTTTAGCCATATTTTTGCGGGTGGCTATGCAGCAGGTTATTACAGCTATAAATGGGCGGAAGTGCTGTCTGCCGATGCCTATTCTGCTTTTGAAGAAGCCGCTGCCGCGGGCAAATCCATCCTAGACCCCGCCACCGGCGCACGTTTCAGAAAAGAAGTGCTCGCCATGGGCGGCAGCCGCCCAGCCATTGACTCCTTCACGGCTTTCCGTGGCAGGAAGCCTGAAGTGGCCGCTTTGCTAAAACATAATGGTTTAAATTAAGGGGATGGCTTGGGATTAAAACCCAAGCTTTACCCCAACGGCATAAGTATTTGCATAAGCTTGATGCACTTATTCCCCCCTTTGAAAAAGGGGGGCTAGGGGGGATTTGCAGTTGATGCCGGGCTTAAATAAGCAAAAAACCAAAAGCAAATCCCCCTTAATCCCCCTTTCACAAAGGGGGAGGCTAAATGCAAAACGGGCGATAATTGGGGTTTAGATGCCCCCATTCCAAATAAAAAACGGGCCATTCAGCCCGTTTTTTTTCACTACTAAAACGACATCTACTTCAAATACGCCTCCAAAAACCGAATCGTATGCCCAATCGAGTAAACGCGATTTTCGCGCTTGGCCGCGCCGTGGCCTTCGTCGGCAAATAGCATCAGTTCAGCGGGCACATTGCGTTTTTGGGCTGCCTCATACATTTGCATCGCTTCACCCACTGGCACACGCGGGTCGGACACGCCTTGAATCAACATCAGAGGGGCAATCAGCTTATCGATATGATTAATCGGCGAGAGCTGAATTAATGCTTCACGATCTTTGACTGGATCGCCATATTCAGCGATACGTAGCAACCTTCGATAAGGCGCGGTGTTTTGTAAGAAGCTCATAAAATTAGAGATGCCCACAGTAGAAACGCCTGCATCGTAGCTACCCGCAAACATCGTCATCCCCGCCAAAGTGGAATAACCACCGTAGCTGCCGCCAATAATCCCCACCTTCGGCACTTGGCCACCCTTGCCCCACTTGGCTCGGATATAGCGCGAGGCGTCTTCGATATCACTCACCACTTGCAGGCGTTGCGGGCCATCGTCCATGGCCAGCCACGCTTTACCATAGCCATCCGAGCCACGCACGTTCGGCTCGGCAAAGATAAACCCGGCATCCACATAGAGCTGCGCCACTGGGGAAAAGCCCGCCTTAATCTGCGCTTCCGGCCCGCCATGAAAATGCACCACCACAGGGCAAGTCACCGTTGCGCACTGCGCGGGTCTGCGCACAAACATCGGAATCGGCGTGCCATCTCTAGCAGGATAAGTCTCTAGGCTGGCTCTGGCAAAGCGCTGCGTATCGACTTCCGGGCTCATAGCCTGCTGCCATTGCACCAGCTTGCCAGTCGCCCATTCATAGCGATAACTTAAGCGTGGCGACTTGGCCGTTTCTGCGCTAATCAAACTAAAGCGCCCATCAGGGCTATGACCACTGAGCATGACATGATCGGCATCTTTAAATGCTGGCAGCTTAATTGGCTGCAAACTACTGGCATCCAGCGCAAAGCTGCGGGTATAGCCTGCTTCATTCACGCTATAGCTAATATGCCTGCGAGACTGATCCAAATCGAAGCGGCCAACATCCCAGTTCATTTCTGGGGAAATCGGCTTAAATTGACCAGCCTTCCATTGGTAAAGGCGGCGGAAGTTGCCGAATTTAGACGTTTGTACAATCAGCTCGTCAACCCCTGCGCCATAAGCTGCTTGGTATTCTTCTTTTTCATTCTGGCCAAATAAGGGCTTTAGCTCGCCATTATTCAGCTCGTAATATTCAGAAGCCAAATTGGTGATGGTTTTTTCCAGCAAAATCCGCCCATGGCGCTGATCTGCAATATTCCATAAGCCCGGCTGATCAAACACCCCTTGTTTTGTGCCACTGGCAATGTGGTAGCGATATAGGGTGTAGCTGTCTTTTTGCTTATCGTTGGCGCTGTAATACACATACTGATTATCGTCAGAAACAAAAGCAAAACGGGTTTGCACGCCGGCAAGATGCTGAATTTCTTTTAAGGCACCGCCCGCTGCGGGCTGCAAATAAAGGCCGGGGTTTTCTTCGCCCTTGCGATCACGCTGAATCACTAAAGTCTGCCCGTCAGGACTAATCCCTGCAATTTGCGTGGCATCCTCTCCACCCGTCATTTGCATAGGGAAACGCTGCGGGCCATCTAAGCGCCAAACTTGGCTCACCCCCGTCACCCGCCAGCTAAAATAAAGCCGCCCACCATCGGGGCTAAGTAGGCCCGCTGAGGGGCTAGAAATATCCAGCATGCTTTGAATCCGCCGCGATAAACCAGGCTCGAGTGGCTTGGGGCGAAACGCTTCAATCGTCTCTTTGCTGATACTTTCAGCGCCCAAACCCGCATAATCGATCGCATAGACGGGGCTGCTGAGCAAAACGCCCAAGAGCAAGGAGTGGATTTTCATTTGCTTCCTATTTAATCGTAACGATTCTGATGAGCACAGACCTAAAATCTGTAGACACAGAGAACACAGAGTTTAAAAGCAGAACACTGAGAAAGCATAAAAGGCTAGTGTGTAATAGGGCAAAGAGACGCAAGGCAGTTATAGAGATAAATTACAGCAGAATAACTATTAACCCAGCCTACCATCAGCCAGATTAAAGAAATATCGACCTTCCGGCAACTGCGGCTAACGACAAGAAGCTGCACTTTAAGAGCGCTATATGAATTCAGAAACACACCATCCACTCGCCCTGATTAGCCAGCAAACACTGGCGCACTATCAGGCCAGTGCAGAAAGCTTCAAAGCAGGCACGGCGGATCATGATGTCAGCCAGAATATTGCGGCGCTGCTGCGCCACATCAGCGGCAAAGCGCCTTTTGATATTCTGGATTTTGGCTGTGGCCCCGGCCGAGATTTAAAGCAGTTTGTAGCACTCGGCCATCGCCCCGTGGGGCTAGATGGCACGGCACGTTTTGTAGAAATGGCTAGGGCAGATAGCGGCGTCTGTGGCTTGCAGCAAGAAATGCACTTTGAGAGAGTTTTATGAATTCAGAAACACACAATCCACTCGCCCTGATTAGCCAGCAAACACTGGCGCACTATCAGGCCAATGCAGAAAGCTTTAAGGCAGGCACAGCGAGCCACGATGTCAGCCAGAATATTGCAGCGCTGCTGCGCCACATCAGCGGCAAAGCGCCTTTCGATATTCTGGATTTTGGCTGTGGCCCTGGCAGAGATTTAAAACAATTTTTAGCACTCGGCCATCGCCCCGTGGGGCTAGATGGCACGGCACGTTTTGTAGAAATGGCTAGGGCAGATAGCGGCGTAGAGGTTTGGCAACAAGATTTTCTGGCACTTAATTTACCAGCCGCCCACTTTGATGGCATCTTTGCCAACGCCGTTTTATTCCACATCCCCAGCCAAGAGCTGCCCCGCGTACTCAGCCAGCTCCATGCCACGCTTAAGCCAGGCGGGGTGCTATTTAGCTCCAATCCACGCGGCGATAATGTGGAAGGCTGGAATCAAGGCCGCTATGGTGCGTATTACAATTTAGAAACATGGCAAAGCTATTTAATCGCCGCAGGATTTACCGAGCTAGAACACTACTACCGCCCAACAGGCCTGCCGCGTGAACAGCAGCCTTGGTTAGCCAGCGTTTGGCGGGCCATTTAATCCAAAAGCACAGCAAAATACCCATGTGTTTAGCTGCGCTTCCCCGCTCTTTACTGGATAATCCCACCTTTCTTTCACCCAGCCATTCCGTACATGCACACACTTTCACAACTTCGCTCTGGGAAACTCAAAGGTATTAAGCGGCTGGATTTATCTTGTGGCCTCACCACTTTTCCAGAAGATATTTTTTCCCTAGCGGATTCCTTAGAGATTTTAAATTTATCCGGCAATGCGCTGTCCAGCCTGCCCGATGATTTGCCTCGGCTAAAATCTTTGAAAGTGATTTTTTGCTCGGATAATCAATTTGATCATTTGCCAGAAGTACTGGGGCGCTGCAGCAACTTATGCATGGTGGGCTTTAAGGCAAATCAAATTCAAACGGTCAGTGCAGCAGCTTTGCCATTAGAACTACGCTGGCTCATTCTTACAGACAATCAAATCAGCCATCTACCCGCCGAGCTAGGCCAGTGCCATGCCTTGCAAAAACTGATGCTGGCCGGTAATCAGCTGCAATCCTTACCCGAAACGCTGGCCGCTTGCCAAAATCTAGAGCTGATCCGCATCTCTGCCAACCAACTGCAAGCTTTACCAGACTGGCTATTTAGCTTACCTAAATTGGCATGGTTAGCCTTTGCAGGCAATCCATTCTGCCCAATGCCGCCTGCATCACCGCACGCACCAGCAATTCACTGGCAAGATCTAGAGGTGGCCGAGCAGCTAGGGGAAGGTGCCTCCGGTGTGATTTACAAAGCCTTGTGGCAGCAAGAAAATCCTAGGGCCGTCGCACTCAAGCGTTTTAAAGGTGCGCTCACAAGTGATGGCCTACCCCAATGTGAAATGGCCGCCTGCATTGCCGCTGGCGAGCATCCTTATCTGATTGGCGCAATTGGCCAAGTAGAGCATCCCGATCAGCACCCGGCGCTGCTGATGCCCCTGATTGATGGCTTTAGCAACCTTGCCGGGCCGCCAAGCTTAGAATCATGCACCCGTGATATCTATGCCCAAGATCAGTATTTCAGTCTAGAAAACACATTAAAGATTGCCAGCAGTATTGCAGCCGCAGCCGAGCATTTACACGCAGCCCATATTTTGCATGGCGATTTATATGCACATAATATTTTAATTGGCCCAGAGAATGAAACACGATTAGGCGATTTTGGCGCGGCGTCTTTTTATACCCCTGAGCAAAACTTGCTCCAGAATATTGAAGTACGCGCTTTTGCTTGTTTATTAGAAGAATTACTTAGCCGTACACAGGGATCAGCGGCGACTTTAGATAAGCTGGCTAATCTGCAAATAAGCAGTGCACAAGTCACAATCAGTGCAAGACCCTTATTTTCAGAAATAAAGAAAATACTAAGCTCTTTATAAAAAAGCATCATTAAAACACACTCGTTTTAATGATGCTCAATCTCATCATCAGCGAAAAGAAGAGAAATATCTGGAAAGGATTTTTGAATCCGCAATAAAGCGCCAACCACGCTAGGATCAAAATGTGAGCCACTACCTTTTACAATAATACTCATCGCATCTTCATGCGAAAAAGCAGGTTTATAAACCCGCTTAGAAACCAAAGCATCATAAACATCAGCAACCGCCATTAGCCTTGCCGATAAGGGAATATCCTCTCCCTTTAAGCCTTGCGGGTAGCCGCTGCCATCCCATTTCTCCTGATGGCTATAGGCAATTTCACGCGCATAATGCAAAAATTTATCTTCTTTTGTTCCTAAATAACTCTCTACCGAAGTAATCACATCCCGCCCATAAACAGTATGCATCTTCATTAAATTAAATTCTTCATCGGTCAGCTTACCCGGCTTTAATAAAATATGATCAGGCACTCCCACCTTGCCAATATCGTGCATAGGTGCTGATTTATAAAGCCACTGTATATTTGCCGGTGTTAATTCGTCACTAAATCGCGGATCATCTGATAATTCCAAAGCTAAAAGGGCCACAAAATGCTGCGTGCGCCGCAAATGCTTACCTGTTTCGTTATCACGTGTTTCTGCTAAAGAGGCCATCGCCAAAATAGTAGCTTGCTGTAAATGGGCAAGCTCACGCGTCCGCTCTTGAACTAAATGCTCTAAATATTGATTCTGATTTTTCAAAAACACCTGAGCCGCTTTTAAAGCCAGCTGTGTCTGTACCCTTGCCAATAAAATAGAAGGGATAATTGGCTTGCTAATATAATCCGCCCCGCCTACGGAAAATCCCTCTTCTTCATCTTCTATTGCTGTTTTTGCAGTCAGAAAAATAACCGGTATATCTTCTGTTTCTTGATTTTCTTTTAACTTTGTACAGACTTCATAACCATTCATGTCTGGCATCATCACATCTAATAAAATTAAATCTGGTCTTGGATCTGCAAGCACCAAACGCAAAGCCACCTCACCATGATTAGCCACTTTTACGCGATATTTATCCCGCAACAAACCATTGAGCAACATTAAATTGTCTGGCGTGTCATCCACCACCAGAATAGTTGATCTATTTTCCTGCATTTGTAACGGCTCCATATCCACTCCTTACAGCACTGAGCATTCTGCATTAAATCAAACTGGAAACTGATTCATCCATTTAAGCGCATCATTAAATGCAAACTGATTAATAAGCCTTAACAATTCATGGCTCCGCCCTGTCCATAAACATTCAAACTTCTGCTGATTCTCTTCAAAAAATTCACCCGCTGATGCATCCCCTTCCTGTAATAGGCGCTGCAAATCGTCAAACAACTGCTTCTTATCCTCCATACTTAATACCATTTCGCCCATAGATGAAATAGCAGTCACTCGCTCCTGGTTTTCTTCTGGAACAATATAAAAAAACCGAAGAGCATCCAGCAGACGAGCCGCCACATCAGCAACATCATCCTGCATCTGTAAGATAATCGCTCTCGCCTCACCTTGCCCAAGTGCAAACTCAAGCTGTCCGGATATTTTTTGCAACTCATTTGCGCCGATTGTTGCTGAAATTCCCTTGATTGTATGCGCATGCCGTTTCGCATCAACCCAATTACCTTCAGTAATCGTTTCAGCAAGGTTTAACTGAATTTTAGGCATTTCATCTAAAACTTTAATTAATAAACGCCGATAAAAATCTGGATTACCCATCGCATACTTCAGTCCCATCACCATATCCAGACCAGGAATTTCCAATGGAAGGCCCTGTATAGCAGAACCATAATTATCTTCAGCCTTAACCGCTGCTGCCTGCGGAGTATTCCGTTTTACTTCTGGCAACCATTGAATCAGTTTTGCAATTAATAAATCAGGGTCAATAGGCTTAAGCAAATGATCGCTCATTCCAGACTCTAAACTCATTTTTTTATCTTCATTCATTGCTAATGCAGTCAAAGCAATAATTGGAATATCTGCCAAATAATCGCCTGCACGTATTGCCTTTACAGCACTCCAACCATCCATTACAGGCATTTGAATGTCCATCAGAATCAGATCAAAAACCTCTTTTTCTAAAATATCAAGTGCCTGTTGCCCATCACAGACCACCATCACCTGCATTCCCGCATCCATTAATATTTCGCTAGCAACTTGCTGGTTTAATGAATTATCTTCTACTAATAAAACACGTGATCCATAACGGCTAGCCAGAGCTTGACGCTGCTGGTTCTTCAATAGTGCAGGCGATACTAACTCCACTTCCTGCTTATTTTTTTTTAATGAAAGACTAAACCAAAAACAACTTCCTTTATTCTCCTCACTCATTAGCCCAATATGCCCCCCCATTAAGCTCACTAATTGCTTAGAAATAACCAAACCTAAACCAAGCCCACCAAATTTCCTAGTTGCCGAAGTATCTGCCTGAGCAAAGGCTTGAAATAACTGAGCTTGCTGCTCATGGCTCACTCCTACACCGGTATCAAGAATTGAAAATTTGATACTCACCTCATCATGACTTTCTGACTCAAGCTCAACCAGCAACTCAACCTGTCCGCAAGTAGTGAATTTCACGGCATTCTCTACCAAGTGCAGTAAAATTTTCTCTAAACGCTTAGCATCTCCTATTAGCACTGAAGGTAAATAATCAGGCGTTTTCAGCAGTAAAGAAAGCCCTTTTTCCTTGGCTTCAACAGTTACTTTTTCAAGCACACTATTTAATACACTATGCAAATCAAAAACAAAAAGATCCAACTGTAATTGGCCTTCTTCCATTTTTGAAAAATCAAATATATCATTAACGATATTTAACAAATGCTCACTGGACCTTTGAATAACTTCAATATAATTTTTTTGTCTGATATTTAAATCGGTTTTCAGCACCAGATGGGTCATACCAATAATGGCATTCATAGGAGTACGAATCTCATGGCTAATGTTTGCCAGAAAATCTCGTTTTATTCTTAAAGTTTCATCTAGTATTTGCTGAATACGCTCTTTTCCTCTTGCTGCATCATGCAAAAGAGGATTCGCCGTAATAAGCAGGCAAACATTTGCACCTTCACTACTTGGGTGAGGCAATAAACCCAGCCTCATTTCAGCATTAAAAAAGCCGCCACCCAAGCATAGCCAACTAAATAAGCTGGCTTCAGTTAAGCTATCCGTATCACTCATCAAAGTAAAACTATCTAATTGCTCTAGAAACTTGGCTCTTTGATCTGGGATGAGCAATTGTTCAATCGCCAAACCGAAAAGCTTAACTTTAGGGTACGCAAATAAACTAATTGCCGCTTTATTGGCCCAAATAACCTTACCATCTGCCCCCAGTAGCAGCATGGCTTCTACTGAGAAATTACAAATACTCCTATAATTTTCCTCAATATCCAACTGTCCCTGCTTACTTTGCTCTAAGGTGCGCCCATGTAAATCAGCCACTTCAGCAAGCTTCTGCTGAAAATCTGCCGATCCCCCCATGTCTGGCAGCAATATTATTTGTGTCTGCACACCACATACCCCACTCATTAATCCCCCCTATAAGCTCACTAAACTCAAGCTACCCATTAATGGTTACAAGAATGAATACAGTTTAGCTCCTAAAGCACTGAGTAATAAAGCATAGTAGATGCTTACACCAATATGCTGACAACATTAATTCTAGATCAAAATTTTAGATAATTCTGCACCCATGAAAATTCAGAAATAAAAACCAGAATAGGATGCCTCATTACAGGCAAGCAAGCATGATTCCAAGCTGGATATGCAGCTATGTTTTGAAAAGAGATTAAATAAAGTAAAAAATAAAAACAGAACAGCAAGACTAACTGATCCGCATATTAAGCAGAGATCAAGCTATTAATACGAGCTCATACCGTGATTTATAAGCCAGCTTAAGGGCTTGAGCGTATGCGATCGATCAATAGCAGCCTCGTGTATAAGCTAACGACCTGCGCACAAAATCCCATCCCAAAGAGCCAAACAAGCAGGCCTAAATATCTCTTGATGACAAGGTTTTGTAGGTTGGGTTAGCAGTCTGCGTGTGAGGTTTACCTCATTCAGCGATAATCGCGTAACCTGATACGCGAACCACCGAAGGTTATCGTGACACTAAGGCGGCATTTCTTGCACCCAAAGCAAAACCCCCGCCTCTTTCGAGTACGGGGGTTTTGTTTACGGCTTAGGGTGTCTGGCAATGACCTACTTTCACACAGGTAATCTGCACTA
This sequence comes from Iodobacter arcticus, assembly GCF_042664895.1. Lineage (NCBI taxonomy): Bacteria > Pseudomonadati > Pseudomonadota > Betaproteobacteria > Neisseriales > Chitinibacteraceae > Iodobacter > Iodobacter arcticus. Next base: position 5 of record NZ_JBHTBQ010000025.1, on the reverse strand, counting down.
TCATC
>NZ_JBHTBQ010000024.1:0-616 GCF_042664895.1 Iodobacter arcticus | reverse complement strand
GGCTCCACACAGACTAGCGTCCATGCTTCAATGCCTCCCACCTATCCTACACAAACCACTTCAAAGTCCAATGCAAAGCTACAGTAAAGGTTCACGGGGTCTTTCCGTCTAGCAGCGGGGAGATTGCATCTTCACAAACATTTCAACTTCGCTGAGTCTCAGGAGGAGACAGTAGGGCCATCGTTACGCCATTCGTGCGGGTCGGAACTTACCCGACAAGGAATTTCGCTACCTTAGGACCGTTATAGTTACGGCCGCCGTTTACTGGGACTTCAGTCAAGAGCTTGCACCCCATCATTTAATCTTCCAGCACCGGGCAGGCGTCACACCCTATACGTCGTCTTTCGACTTTGCAGAGTGCTGTGTTTTTGATAAACAGTCGCAGCCCCCATTTCTCTGCGACCCATTTCTGCTCCTACCGCAAGGGTATTCACATACTCTGGGCTCACCTTCTCCCGAAGTTACGGTGATAATTTGCCGAGTTCCTTCTCCTGAGTTCTCTCAAGCACCTTAGAATTCTCTTCCTACCCACCTGTGTCGGTTTGCGGTACGGTCAATATAAAGCTGAAGCTTAGAGGCTTTTCTTGGAAGCATAGGATCAATCACTTCAGTCCGA
>NZ_JBHTBQ010000023.1:0-2885 GCF_042664895.1 Iodobacter arcticus | reverse complement strand
GGCAGAGCAACAATCGATTGAATTAGCTTACATTCAGCCAGGTAATCCACAACAGAATGCATATATCGAGCGTTATAATCGAACTGTGCGTTATGAATGGCTGGCCTGCGATGACTTTGAAAGCCTTGCTGAAGTGCAAAAAACAGCAACGCAATGGCTTTGGACATACAATAACGAACGCCCGCATATGGGATTGGGCGGCATCACCCCGAAACAAAAACTGGCATTACATGCCTAGCCTCTACTTTTAAGTGAGCTTAAAAATGGGGGGATTACCCGAGTACTTACTGTGGTAAAAGCTAAAATATTTACTATACCAAAACCTAGAATAGCGCCAAAGCTTCGTGTATTTTGCTTTCCTTTTGCTGGCGGCTCGTTCACCACTTATATTCCTTGGGTTCATTGCCTTAATGACGACGTAGAATTGGTATTAATTACTCTCCCTGGGCGAGCCTCTAGAGTGAGCGAACCTTCACATGAACAGATGGAGTCAATTATAAGTGAATTACTGGGGCAGAAATCTATCTTTGCTCATGTCCCATATATTTTCTTTGGACATAGCCTAGGTAGTCGAGTTGCTTTTGAATTAGCAGTGAATCTACAATCTTTAGGTATCACAGCGCCACAGTATTTTATCGCTTCAGGCAGTAGAGCTCCTCATTTAGAGTCCCGCCGTGAAAGTATTCACCACCTTCCTAAAGCAGAGTTTCTTCAAAAATTAGGCGAGCTCAATGGCACGCCTAAAGAAGTGTTATCTAATAGTGAATTGATTGATTTTTTTATTCCTGCTCTTCGTGCTGACTTTAAAGTCGCCCACGATTATAGGGCAAAAAAAATACCGATAGTAAGCCCTATTCTGGTATTGGGTGGGGAGGATGATATTGATGTTACGCACCTTGAACTTCTAGCGTGGATGGAACTTTCTCAACGTGGAACCCAGATAACACTTATACCAGGAGGTCATTTTTTTATTAATGAACATCAAAGTGCAGTGATAGAGCAAGTTGATTTTGTGGTAAATCTTGTTTTGACTTGTAATGAAATACAGCATATTGATAAATGTGAACTTAGCCAATAGAAAGGTATCAATATGGGTAACTATTATTAATAGCACTTTACTTCCCTTCATTAAAGAGCAGCCTATGTCTATCAGTAACGTTACTGATAAGGCATTTTGTCACGGTGTGATAAATAGTTTCATTTCTAATGAATGCTGCTGGCTTATTGAAAATCCTGAGATTGTGATATTTTCGTGTGATTTTGACAAAAAGCATTTTCTAAAAGAACTCTTCAAAGAGTTGTCGATCTACTTTCCTTGTGAGCTGGCTCAGGCCGTCAAAAAAAGACAAGCTGAATTTTTAGCTGGAAGATATGCTGCTAAGCAAGCCATGGCTCAATTAAAAATGCCTTCACATCCGTTGCCAATAATCTCAATAGGTAAGGATCGTTGTCCAATATGGCCTAATGGGCTAGTAGGCTCAATTACCCACAATAATACACAAGCGCTATGCGCGCTGCTCGTTGAACCACATTCTGCTGGGGCGTTCATCGGGATAGATATTGAGAGTTATATTTCTGCTGAAGAGTCAATCGGATTTGTAGAACTTGTACATACAGAGGCTGAACTTGCGATAATATTGGCACAAGGGATCCCTGTGCATATGGCAACAACACTGATATTTTCCGCTAAAGAAAGTTTATTTAAAGCCCTGTATCCACAGGTTGCTAAATATTTTGACTTTAATTGTGCAGTTGTAACAAGTTGTTCCTTGGAGCATCAGCAATTAACGTTTGCGCTGACCAAATATTTCCCAGATCAAAATTACATAAAAAAAATGTTTCGATGTAGTTTTAGGCTAAATCCGCAATCTGTAGTCACGTTAATTACCGGAAAATGGTAGTTCTGCCCTCACTTGTTGGCACTACATCTGAGGCCTCCTCCATGCTCCGGATCCTGTCGTGAAAACTGAGAATCTCTAGAGCGCGCCTTGATAGGAGATCTTATTGATACACCAATACTGATCTGATCCGCTAACTCTGAACACTTGTGAAGCGACAATAAAGTTTGCCCGTAAGTGTAATAGCAAAATAACGATTGATCGGTTTCAAACTCACTTCTTGACAAAAATACCTTATATTTAATGCACTTAAGATGAATAATAGCATTAGTAAAGTTATGGCAACCAGATTAGTTTACACTGACCACGCATATTCTTTGCTGATATCCACTAACGCAGGCTTGCCATGGTGTTCACTCTCCGACACGCAGCAAGTCCCTCCCTGAATGCTCGGCCGCCCCAGTCGTGTCGCTAATCACCAGGCCCACCTGTTTAACATCGGTGTAGCCTGTTTGTTTTAAAGTAGATATGTGACTTGTTTTTGGACAAAAGCGGGTTAGATTCCCAACTCTAATTTTTGAGTTTCGGATTAAAATTTCTATGGGTTTAACGCCGCGCTCTGCGGCAAATTTGGAGCGCAGCGGAAAATTTGTCCGATAGCAGCGCTTTGTTACACGGCAGCTTAACCACTAAAATACGATGGGAACTCGCCAATACACTCACTTATAACCTGATGGTAGGTCCTTAATATATCGGAATCGAACACATCAGAATCTACTCCTTGACCATTAAGAACAGAACCAAGGCGCTTGCAAACCTCTCTATCAACATAGCCCTGAGAATAGAGCCACATTTCAAGGCTATTTGACAGTCCAAGTTTTAAACGTGTTTGCAAGCTCCTAAGAAGCTCCAATACATCGTCGCCCAATCCTTTACCCTGGTAATCCGGTAATCCCCCCGTTTTTAAGCTCACTTAAAAGTAGAGGCTAGGCATGTAATGCCAGTTTTTGTTTCGGGGTGATGCCGCCCAATCCCATATGCGGACGT
>NZ_JBHTBQ010000022.1:0-567 GCF_042664895.1 Iodobacter arcticus | reverse complement strand
AGGCTAACGCGTCCTTCTTCGCCTATCATCGCCAAGGCATCCACCAGATGCACTTAGTCGCTTGATCCTATAACCTCAAACACGTGTTCAACCAAAGTCGCTCACATCGTTCAAAGTATCTGATTTCGCTTTGTTTGCGACATCGATTATTCAGTTCTGACTTCGAACAATCGATTTTGATACAATCTACCCTTATTTATTTCTAAATTTGAGTATTACTTCTTCTATTTTTTTAAAGATCAATTTACTGTCTTGCTGATTTTAGAAACCAGAATTAATGTGACTTTTTAATCACATTAATTCTGAATCCTATTCAACAATCCTTAAATCTACAGTCGATGAGTGTGAGTACTCAATCCAAAAGACTTTTCTCTTGAAAGGAGGTGATCCAGCCGCAGGTTCCCCTACGGCTACCTTGTTACGACTTCACCCCAGTCATGAATCCCACCGTGGTAAGCGGCCTCCTCACGGTTAGCCTACCTACTTCTGGTGAAACCCATTCCCATGGTGTGACGGGCGGTGTGTACAAGGCCCGGGAACGTATTCACCGCGACATGCTGATCCGCG
>NZ_JBHTBQ010000021.1:0-751 GCF_042664895.1 Iodobacter arcticus | reverse complement strand
TCAGGTTATAGGATCAAGCCTTACGGGCAATTAGTATCGGTTAGCTTAATGCATTACTGCACTTCCACACCCGACCTATCAACGTCCTGGTCTCGAACGACCCTTTAAAAGGCTTAAAGCCTTGGGGAAATCTCATCTTGAGGCGAGTTTCGCGCTTAGATGCTTTCAGCGCTTATCTCTTCCAGATTTAGCTACCCGGCGATGCCACTGGCGTGACAACCGGTACACCAGAGATCTGTCCACTCCGGTCCTCTCGTACTAGGAGCAGCCCCCCTCAAATTTCCAACGCCCACTGCAGATAGGGACCAAACTGTCTCACGACGTTTTGAACCCAGCTCACGTACCACTTTAAATGGCGAACAGCCATACCCTTGGGACCGGCTACAGCCCCAGGATGTGATGAGCCGACATCGAGGTGCCAAACTCCGCCGTCGATGTGAACTCTTGGGCGGAATCAGCCTGTTATCCCCGGAGTACCTTTTATCCGTTGAGCGATGGCCCTTCCATTCAGAACCACCGGATCACTATGTCCTGCTTTCGCACCTGCTCGACTTGTCTGTCTCGCAGTTAAGCCGCCTTATGCCATTACACTATCAGTACGATGTCCGACCGTACCTAGGCGACCTTCGAGCTCCTCCGTTACAATTTGGGAGGAGACCGCCCCAGTCAAACTGCCTACCATGCACGGTCCCCGATCCGGATAACGGACCAAGGTTAGAACCTCAAAGGGGTCAGGGTGGTATTTCAAGGT
>NZ_JBHTBQ010000020.1:0-1099 GCF_042664895.1 Iodobacter arcticus | reverse complement strand
TGGCTGACCTACCTTTCTCCGTCCCCCCATCGCACTTTATATCGGTACGGGAATATTAACCCGTTGTCCATCGACTACGCATTTCTGCCTCGCCTTAGGGGCCGACTCACCCTGCGCCGATGAACGTTGCGCAGGAAACCTTGGGTTTTCGGTGTGCGGGCTTTTCACCCGCATTATCGCTACTCATGTCAGCATTCGCACTTCCGATACCTCCAGCATCCTTCTCAAGACACCTTCGCAGGCCTACGGAACGCTCCTCTACCATATGCACTTCGTGCATATTCGCGTCTTCGGTTATCAGTTTGAGCCCCGTTACATCTTCCGCGCAGGACGACTCGACCAGTGAGCTATTACGCTTTCTTTAAATGATGGCTGCTTCTAAGCCAACATCCTGGCTGTCTATGCCTTCCCACCTCGTTTTCCACTTAACTGATTATTTGGGACCTTAGACGGCGATCTGGGTTGTTTCCCTCTTGACCATGGACGTTAGCACCCACAGTCTGTCTCCCATGCTCGCACTTGACGGTATTCAGAGTTTGCCATGGTTTGGTAAGTCGCGATGACCCCCTAGCCATAACAGTGCTTTACCCCCGTCAGTGATACATGAGGCACTACCTAAATAGTTTTCGAGGAGAACCAGCTATTTCCAAGTTTGTTTAGCCTTTCACCCCTATCCACAGCTCATCCCCTAATTTTGCAACATTAGTGGGTTCGGACCTCCACTGCGTTTTACCGCAGCTTCATCCTGGCCATGGATAGATCACTTGGTTTCGGGTCTACGCCCAGCAACTATGCGCCCTATTCGGACTCGGTTTCCCTACGCCTCCCCTACTCGGTTAAGCTTGCTACTGAACGTAAGTCGCTGACCCATTATACAAAAGGTACGCAGTCACCCCATTTTTCAAGGGCTCCCACTGTTTGTATGCATCCGGTTTCAGGTTCTATTTCACTCCCCTCCCGGGGTTCTTTTCGCCTTTCCCTCACGGTACTGGTTCACTATCGGTCGATGATGAGTATTTAGCCTTGGAGGATGGTCCCCCCATCTTCAAACAGGATTTCTCGTGTCCCGCCCTACTTGTCGCATGCTTAGTACCAACCA
>NZ_JBHTBQ010000019.1:0-240239 GCF_042664895.1 Iodobacter arcticus | reverse complement strand
ATTGATGGGCATGATCCACCTCCGCAAAATAGAACGTTCGTTCACTTTACGCCGCGCGAATGGCTAAATCAAGGGTTCCTGAGCAAGAGACATAATCAGGAAATAGTAAATTTATCTTTTTTACTTTTAACAAGGAGATTCTGATTAAGATTCTACCCACCCTACCAAGCAAACAGCTTTGCACCGTTTTGCTTTAGCCAGAGCCGATGGGTTTTCCAATCCGGGCAGGCGCTGGCGACGATGGCCCAGAAGCGTGGGGAGTGGTTTAGCTCTTGCAAATGCGCCAGCTCATGAATCACCACATAATCGATCACTTGTGGCGGAGCCTGCATCAAGCGCCAGTTCAGGCGAATATCACCTAAAGCCGTGCAACTTCCCCAGCGGCCTTTGGCCGAGCTTAAGAAGAGCTGCCGTGGCTGCAAGCCCATTCCCTCGCTCCAATACGCCAGCCTTTGCAAGAAATAAGGCTTGGCGCTGCGCTGATAAAAGCGCGTTAGCGTAGCGGGTAAAGGCGTTTGTTCTGCCACATACAACACCTCTTCATCCAACCGAGTTCGGCCAGCGCAACGCTGGACAAATTTAGCCTGCCCCAGCCAAAGCACGCTGCTGCCCACCGCCAAGGCAGTAGGAGCAATCATCGGCGTAGCCAGCTTGGCCAGAATCCACTTTAATTTGCTCTCGATAGCTCGCTCGGCTTCTTTTAAAGGCGCGCGGGCAGGCAGGATCACGGTTAAACCATGGGCGGTAATTTTTAAACCAATCGAGCGCCGGCGGCTACTGCGCTCCAACTGATAAGGCAGCTCACGATCAACCAGACGCAAGGAATGCGCGGTCATTTTTTAGGCGAGTAACAGGGGCCAACACCGCCAAAACGCTGGATTTCATTTTCAATCCACGTTTCAACTTCTTGCGTTAGCTCTTGCGGGCTACGGCCAGCTGGCTCGATAGGCTTACCAATCACCATGGTGATTTCACCCGGCCATTTTAAGAATGAATTTTTCGGCCAAAACTCGCCTGAATTAAGCGCCACGGGCACAATCGGTACCTCTAAATCAACCGCCAAACGAGCGCCGCCCTGCTTATAAGGCTTGTAGCCACCTGATGGAACGCGGGTGCCTTCTGGGAAAATCACAATCCAAAAGCCTTTAGCCAAGCGATCTTTACCTTGAGCGATCAGCTGTTTTTGCGCCTCGGCGCGGTTCGATCTATCGATGGCAATCGGCGAAAGAGTGGCTAAGCCCCAACCAAAAATCGGCAACTTCAACAGTTCTTTTTTCAACACCCAAACTTGCGGCGGAAACACATGCTGCAAGGCCAGCGTTTCCCATGCCGATTGATGCTTGCACATCACAACGGCAGGGGCTGCGGGCAGATTTTCAACGCCTTCTACGCGATAAGTCAGGCCACAGGTGAATTTCAGCCATTTGAGCATAATCCACGACCAGCCACGAATAATCCGATAGCGCAGCACGGGAGGCAGCGGCAGAATCAAAATCGCAATCACACAGAAAATGGGAGTTACTACAGGAACAGCCAGCCAATACAGAATGGAGCGCAACCAAATCATTTAATCTTCACCCTCTGGTGCTAGTAGTTAGTCCTGATGAATAAGGCGAGTATAAATCGTGTCTTTTTTCGCCTAGCAGCAAAGTTCGTCATCGCATAGCTTGCTATGCGGCTTCCTCACGTCTTGCTAAACGAAAAAATCCATCTATTTCTACCCCGCCAATCCAGTAGGACTGACGACGAGTAAATGCGCAGCAAATGCCGCCAAATCGTCAAATACCTGCGTACCCTCGGGCAACAGGCCTTTCTGTTCAGTTTTAAGACCATTACCAGTACGAACCAGCACCGGCTTACCACCAACAGCGGCAATAGCTTGCAAATCACGAAGAGAATCACCCACCATCGCCAATTGCGTAGTAGCTACATGAAAGCGGCTGGCAATATCTAAGATCATGCCGGGATTAGGCTTGCGGCAAACGCAACCTGCTTCGGGCGAATGAGGGCAAAAGAACACCGCATCCACATGGCCACCCTGCTCGGCAATGGCACGGTGCATCTTGGCATGGATACGATTAAGTGCCTCAACCGCAATCATCTTGCGGCCAATGGCGCTTTGATTGGTCGCCACCACAATGGTCCAACCCGAACGGGATAACTCACCGATGGCTTCTAAGCTACCTGCAATCGGCTGCCACTCTTCCGGCGTCTTGATATAGTCCGGGCTATCTTCATTGATTACGCCGTCGCGGTCGAGAATCAATAACTTCATACGCGACTCCGTGTGTTCGTATAAACCCAAGCATCTGTAGGGTGGGCACAAGCACCAAGGTTAAGCCAATGACATGCAGCGTATCTTTTGTAGGGCGGGTGAAACCCGCGAGCGATGCCAAAAAATACGCGGGTTTCACCCGCCCTACGAATGACTCAATGCCTGATGATCAATGCCTAACTTGATGCATATAGGGCACAAAAGCATGCCCACCCTACATTATTCTTACTCAGCCAATAAAGAAAGCTCAGCCACGCGGTTCATCAGGCTGGCTAGGGCGGCGAGCAGGGCTTGGCGATTGCCACGCACTGCTAAGTCTTCCGCCATCACCATCACCGAATCAAAGAACGCATCTACTGGCTCTTTTAGAGCGCTCAGTGCTTTTAGTGCGCCGGTAAAATCCTGGCTCGCCAAGGCGCTGCTCACCACAGGTTGCAGCTTTAATAACTCAGCATGCAGGGCAATTTCAGCCGTATCGCTCAGCAAAGCCGCATTCAGATCAGGCAAATCGCCTTCGACTTTTTTCAAAATATTACGAATACGCTTATTAGCCGCAGCCAGAGCAGTCGCTTCTGGCAGGGCTTTAAACACCGCAACGGCTTGCAGGCGAATCACCATCTCGTTAAGCAGCGTTGGGTTCAAGGCCAAGACGGCATCGATATCGGCAGCTGGGTAATCGGTTGCCAGATAGTTTTTCAAGCGATCTTGCATAAAGCCATACACGCCCTCAACCGTACCCTCTGCAACCACACCAGCAGGGAAAGCTTCCGCAGTAATGCTGAGCAATTCTTTCAGATCTAGCGGTAAATCTAACACCATACGCAATACGCCAAGCGCGGCGCGGCGTAAAGCAAATGGGTCTTTGTCACCCGTTGGGATCAAGCCAATGCCGTAAATGCCGACGATGGATTCCAGCTTATCCGCCAGCGAAACCGCCTGCGCCACCGCGCCAACGGGCAGGGTGTCGCCTGCAAAACGCGGGTGGTAATGGCCTTCAATCGCATTGGCTACTGTTTCGTTTTCGCCATCGATACGGGCGTAATACATGCCCATCACGCCTTGTAGCTCAGGGAATTCGCCCACCATATCGGCCACCAAATCGGCCTTGGCTAAATAAGCGGCACGCTTGCAATCGGCCACATTAGCATTCAACTTCACAGCAATGGCACCGGCAATTTTTTGCAGGCGCTCTACACGCTCAAGCTGGCTACCAATCTTATTGTGATAAACCACATTGGCGAGTTGCGGCACGCGGGATTCAAGCTTCTTCTTTTTATCTTGCTCAAAGAAGAACTCGGCATCCGAAAGACGCGCGCGCAAGACGCGCTCGTTGCCATGAATAATATGGCTAGGGTCTGGCGTTTCCAGATTAGAAACCACTAAGAATTTAGGCAGCAATTTGCCATTTTGATCGAGCAGCGGGAAGTATTTTTGATGCTGCTGCATCGATAAAATCAAGCATTCTTGCGGCACATCTAGGAATTTCTCATCGAAATTACCGGTGTAAACCACCGGCCATTCAACCAGTGCGGATACTTCATCCAGCAAACCATCCGATGGCGCAATCTGTGCATTCAGCTCAGTGCAGGCGTTTTTTAGCTGATCGGCAATCAGCGCGCGGCGTGCATCAAAGCTCGCCTCTACAAAGCCATCGTCAAACAAGCGTGTTGCGTATTCATCGGCATTAGCCAATTCAATTTCGCCACTCGACAAGAAACGATGGCCCAGCGTACTGCGACCCGCTTCTAAATGCAGAAACTGCGCAGGCACTACATCGCTACCGTGCAGCACCACAAGGCCATGCACAGGGCGAATAAATTGGCCGTCTCGGTCACCCCAACGCATCATTTTTGGCGCGGGCAGTTTTTTAAGCGTGGCGGCAATAATGCCCGACAAGACTTTAGTCAGCGCTTCGCCGGTTTTAACCGAGGAAAAGATATAGACATCTTGCTTGCCATCCGAGCCTTGCGCCAATTGCGCTACATCCACACCGCAGCTACGGGCAAAGCCAGCAAGGGCAGGCGTTGGCACGCCATCTTTTAAGCCAGAAGCAACCGCTGGGCCACGGCGCTCGATAGCTTGATCTGGCTGCACAGCCAATACATTGGCGATCGATACCGCAAGGCGGCGCGGGCTAGCAAACGACTCTACTTCGGCGTCTTTAGCCACAAAGCCTAGCTTAGCTAATTCATCAAAAATGCCACTCGCAAACACTGCGCCTAATTTAGGCAGTGCTTTGGGTGGCAATTCTTCGGTAAAAATTTCAATCAGCAGTGTTTGAGATACAAGATTAGACATGGGGATTAATTCTCTTCTAATTTAGCTTTAGCTTCTTTCTCGGCCATGATTTTACAAACTTGGCGAACAAAATCACCGCCAAAGCTATTAGCGGGCGGCTCATCGAATTCCCACTGAAAACCCGGAATATCGTAACGTGCCACCTGCTCGTTTTCCTCATCACGCAAATCGCTTAAAACACCCGCCATTTTTTTGGACGGGCAATCAATGGCATGACGTGAATACTTTAAGCGATATTTCTTTTTGGTTATTTCATCAGTTTGATCTTCATTAAACTTCTGCTGTAACCAAACATAGGTGTACTTGGTGGGTGCGTAATCATCGTCGTGCGTAATCGATTTCACATCGACCAGCATTTCATAATCCGCCATCGTGCCATAACTACGCCAATCGCCTTCTTTTGGAACTTCAAGCGGGCCGTAAACCTCATCTTCAAATTTCCCACAGCCAGCCAAAAGAGTAATCAACAGCAGATAGCGGATCATCGATATCACCTTAAGCCGTAGTCACTTGGCACATAGGAAAGCCCAAAGCTTCACGCGAGTCGTAATAGGCGCGGGCCACCAAACGTGACAGCGTACGCACACGGCCAATATAAGCAGCGCGCTCGGTCACCGAAATCGCACCACGGGCATCCAGCAAATTAAACACATGCGAGCACTTCATCACCATCTCGTAGCCTGGCAATGCTAAATTGACTTCCATCAGGCGAGCTGCTTCGCTCTCAAATTTATTGAATAAATCAAGCAGCAGCGGCACATTGGCGTGTTCAAAATTGTAAGTCGATTGTTCTACTTCATTTTGATGGTAAATATCGCCGTAAGTCACTTTCTGGCCGTTTGGATAAACTGTCCATACCAAGTCGTAAACGTTTTCTACGCCTTGCAAATACATGGCCAAACGCTCAACGCCGTAAGTGATCTCGCCCAATACCGGCTTGCAATCAATACCGCCAACCTGTTGGAAATAGGTGAACTGGGTGACTTCCATCCCGTTCAGCCAGACTTCCCAACCCAGCCCCCAAGCACCCAAGCTCGGACTTTCCCAATCGTCTTCTACAAAGCGAATATCGTGCACGCTGGTATCAATACCCAGCTCGCGCAGACTACCCAAATACAAATCTTGGATATTGTCTGGTGACGGCTTTAAAGCCACCTGAAATTGATAATAGTGCTGCAAGCGGTTCGGGTTTTCACCGTAACGGCCGTCTTTAGGTCGGCGTGAAGGCTGCACATAGGCGGCATTCCAAGGCTCCGGGCCAAGGGCTCGCAGAAATGTTGCGGTATGAAAGGTACCCGCACCTACTTCAATATCGTAAGGCTGCAACAAGGCGCAGCCATTACGGCCCCAATAGTTTTGCAGCGTGAGCAGAATTTCTTGGAAAGTCAGCATATTCCCATTCTCGTTTTTTATTCTTAAACGCCCTGATTCTACTTGCTTTTAGCCTGTCTCGGGAGAAAGGGAGCCAGCAAATCAGGCATGATTAATCACTTGGCAAAGAATGCACAATCGCTAGCACACTTTCTGAGCCCGCATTCGTAGTGGTTGATTTATGTTTATTTTAGATGACACAGGAATTGATTTGCATCTGAGCGTGGCTATAAAGCGCGTTTAAATTCACACTCTAGCCCTAATGCCGTTCACTTAAGCGGTTTTGTTTGAGTTCCCCCTTTGTAAAGGGGGGCTAGGGGGGATTTACAGTTGATGTTGGGCTTAAAATAAGCAAAAAACTCAAGGCAAATCCCCCTCAATCCCCCTTTTCTAAGGGGGAAGCAAAACCAAAACACCTTAAGTGAACGGCATTACACTCTAGCCCTTTTTTGTTATTTGCATAGGCGATTAGGCAATGCACTAGCCGGCTCATAGCGCATTGATTTATTAAATATGGCAAGGCTTAGAGCAGCAAGCAAACGAATCACGCCAGAAAGTCAAAATTGTCCCCACTGTTATTACTTGAAGAGGTGTCGGGCAACGCCGCCTTAATCGCCGCAATCTGCTTCGCCAATGATGCTTGCAACACTGATAAGGTTTCATCCCGTAGTGAGCCTTGCTGAATCCCCTCTTCTACCGCAGCAGCCACACGCCGCAAGCTAGCCGCCCCGATATTGTCAGCAAACCCTTTTAAAGTATGCGCTAGGCGCTCGGCCCTTATTGAATCACCCTGATCGAGCGCGGCTCGTATTTCAAGCCCTGCATGAGCTTGCTGAAGGCTAAAGCCTTGCAACATGGCAATGTAGTGATCTTCTTTACCCAGCACATGGCGCATACCTGCCACCCTATCTAAACCTAATATTTGTTCAGGCAGCTGGCTGACTGGCTCAGCTTGAGCGGCTGCAATGCCCTGCTGAGGTTTAATCCAGCGCAGCAGCGTTTTAAACAAAGCCTCAGGCTCGATGGGCTTGCTAATAAAATCAACCATACCCGCTTCAAGGCAGCGTTCTCTATCTACCTGCATAGCATTGGCCGTCATCGCCACAATCGGCAGCCTAGCTAATGCAGGCAAAGCACGTAAAGCATAAGTGGCCTCAATGCCATTGACTTCAGGCATTTGCATATCCATCAAGACAATATCGTAGGGCTGAGCCTGCGCCATTTCCAAAGCAATACGGCCATTTGCCGCAATCTCCACCACAAGGCCCGCATCTCTGAGTAGCTCGGCTGCCACCATTTGATTAATTAAATTATCTTCAGCCAATAAAACCCGCGCGCCCTGAATGGCCGTTAAATTACTCAAAAGCAGGGCTGAATTGCCCTGTATATACGACTCGGAATGCGGCTCACCCAAAAGATGCATCAAGGTATCGAACATCAAAGAAGCATTGATGGGCTTAATCAAAACATACTCAATCCCCATCGCTTTACACTGCTCCAACACATCTTCCCGGCCATAGGCCGTCACCATCACAAGACGCGGTGCGGGCTCTAGCCCTAAGGCTTGAATCAATTCAGCCGCTTCTATCCCTGTCATGCCCGGCATTTGCCAATCGAGCAAAATAATATCAAAAGGCTGAGTGCCCGCCGCCTGTGTCACCGCATCAAGAGCAGCAGCACCAGATGCCGCCTTACTCACAATAAAATGCATACTGCTGAGCATATCGGCCAGCACCACGCGGGCGCTCTGATTGTCATCCACCACCAGCACACGTAAAGAGTGCAAATCACGCGCAGGCAAAGCACGCCCTAGGCTGGTGCTTACCCCTAATCTGGCCGTAAACCAAAAAGTAGAGCCCTGACCAAACTCACTACTCACGCCCACTTCGCCCCCCATCAGCTCAGCCAGCTTTTTGGAAATGGCCAAACCTAAACCCGTGCCGCCGTATTTGCGCGATGTAGAGGTATCTGCCTGCTGAAAACTTTGAAACAGTCGGCTCACCTGCTCTGCTGTCAGGCCAATGCCTGTGTCTTGCACTGCAAAATACAACAGCACTTCGCCATCGGTGGATTCACGCAGCCGAATAAGAATATCAATCTCACCCTGCTCGGTAAATTTCACCGCATTATTTGCATAATTAATTAAGATCTGGCTTAAGCGTAATGAATCGCCTATTAAATTAATCGGCACATCCACGCCTACATCAAAAATCAATTCCAGATTTTTTGCATAGGCTTTTTCAGAAACAAGATTTGCTACATTATCTAATAGTGTATCTAAATTAAACTCACTTTGCTCTACGGTTAATTTACCCGCTTCTATTTTAGAAAAATCCAATACATCATTAATAATGCCCAGTAGGTGCTGGCCTGATTGCTGTATTTTTTTTAAATAATCTAATTGCCGAGAATTAAGCTCGGTTTTAAGCGCTAAATGACTAAGACCAATAATCGCATTCATGGGCGTACGGATTTCATGGCTCATATTCGCCAAGAAATCAGATTTCATTTGCGTGGCATCTTCCGCTATTTCTTTAGCGCGCAGCATGGCGGCTTCTGCTTTTTTTTGCGAAGTAATATCTTTACTACTTGCAATAACCAGCATTCTTTCATCATCTTCAACTAGAGAAGCAGTGATTTCTACATTAAGAATCCGCCCATCTGCGCAGAGGTGCCGTGTTTCAAAGGTATTTGGCTTACCCGATTCACGCAATGCCTGCACAGCGCCATGATAACGATCTAAATCAAAATCAGGATCAATATCTGGCACGGTAAGCGTCAGGCATTGCTCTGCCGAATAACCCAGATATTCAATTGCGGCTTGATTTACATATTGTATTTGTGCAGTCTCTGCATCAAGCCATAGCATGGCGCCTGCATTTTCTACCACATAACGATTAAACAGGATTTTTCTTTCAGCGCGTTTGCGCTCAGTAATATCATCCAGCGTAAATTGCAATAATTGTCGGCCATGATAATTAAAGAGCATTAAATAAACCATGGCGTCCCATATTTCGCCATTTGCCCGCTGATGCCGCCATTCAAACGCCTCAATGCCATGTTCAAGCGCCGAGTGATCTTGCCGCTCCATCGCCGTTTTAGTATCTGTACCGTCATATTGAAAAGGCGCAGAAACATCGAGTGGCGTTTTACCTAATAATTCTTCTTTACTGGCAAAGCCATAAATTTTAACCGCGGCTTCATTGCAATCAATAAAGCCATTGGCCTGAGGATCGTGCACCACCAAAGGCCGGTGCGATTCTTGAAATAGCATTTTATTATAGGCTTCACTTTCACGAAGCTCGTCTTCGGCATATTTCCGCTCGGTGATATCCTGGTAATAGCCATTCCAAATCACCGAGCCATCGGGCAGAGGTGAAGAAGGACAACAGCTAAATAAGACCCAGTGCAATTGTTCTTGCAGCAAAACGCGAACTGTCATTTCAATGGTATTCGCTTTTTGCCCTGCGCAAATTCTGGCCGATTCATCCCGAACCGTATTTTGTGCAAATGCTTTATCGTCATCGTGCACATAGCGCCAGCGCAGCTCAGGATCGATATTTAGATCCTCAGCAGAAACCCCCAGCACCTGTTCTACCCTTTGGTTAATAAAGTTATAAAAATGCGTTCCATCTTGATGGGCCTGCATTTGAAAAACCACCAAAGGCAGGGCATTCGACATTTCTACGACTTGCTGATGAGCCACTTCCGCCTCAAAACAAGCACGCTCAATCGCCTGCTCTGCACTACTAAGCCGTTCATTTTTTTCAATTAACAGCGCCTGCTGCTCCATCCGCTGTTTTATCTGTTTCTGTAGGCCGCTTATTTGCTTACGCTGAATCAGTAGCCATAAAACCACAAGCCAGATCAAACCTAGCAAAATCGGTACGCTGCCAGCCTCGTTTGAGAAAAAAGCAATCGCTAGCCAGCCTGCAATCAACAGTACAAACGAAACGGCTCGCCGCTGAAACGCAGTTAGCTTTCCCATTTGCTCTTGGAAAAATCGTTGCTGCATCAGGGGTATCTTCCGGATTAATGGATAAGGGTAGTCGGCAAGGCAGCGAGATAAGACTTAATTTTAAAGTTAGACCGCTAACAGCCATCCTGCCACGTTCCATCTGATGCAGAAATAGGCAAAACCAGCACACAAACGTAAAGCAAGCTGATCTAAGCCACGCACGGCCAAGGCAGAGCTGAAACAGATACTCACAGTAACCGTCAGCCCAGTAGTGGTTTTATGGCGTAAAAAACAAATATTTTCCTCTTTTACAATTACTGACCTACGAATCCCCGCAAGGCTCGGTTATGCTTGAAGCGCCGCTTGCTCAATACATAACGAAAAACTATGAAAAAAATTTTATTAATTGCCTCGCTCTCGCTCTCCGCCAGCGCTCAAGCCCGCTTGGATTTATCATTACTGCGTGAGGCAGCCCGCAGCCGGGACTTACCCACCATTGCCAAAATGGCAGATGCAAGCAATGGTGATGCACTAGAAATGTACCCACGTTATTACTGGCTCAGCAGCCAGCTCAATACCGTAAGCGAAAGCGATGCGCAGAGTTTTTTAAAAAACTACGACAATAGCCCGCTGATAGAGCGCTTTCGTGGCGAATGGCTTAAAGAGCTGGGCCGCCGCAAAAGCTGGGCGAGCTTCAATGCTGAATATGCAAAACTAGATAATAAAAGCGGTGAGCTGCAATGCTTACGTGCGCAATCAGCCATAGCAAATAATGAAGCAGCACCCCTTTCAGAAGCCAAACCACTCTGGTTTTCTGCCAAACCACAAAGCGAGGCATGCAACGCCGTATTTGATGCCTTATTTGAAAACAATGAACTGACTAAAGCCGATGCTTGGGCGCGTATCCGCTTAGCCCTAAGCGATAATCGCACCGATCTCGCCCGCCAGCTAGGCGCTCGTGCAGGCAATCCTAGCGAATTCACCGCAAAAAATATCAGCACGCTCGCCGCTAATCCAGAAAATCAATTTGCAAAGCAATCTCTGTCAACTCAGGCAGGACGAGAGCTAGCCATTTATGCCTTGGGCCGCATTGCGCGAAATAATCCAGATCGAGCGGCAAGCTTACTCAATGGAATAGAAAGCCAATTACCCGCCGTTGACCAGCGCTATGCATGGCAGCAGCTCGGCCTGATTGCCGCAAAAAAACAACATGAACAAGCCTCTGCCTGGCTAAGCAAAGGCGATAGCACAGGGATGGATAGCGAGGATAGAGCATGGGCGATTCGCGCAGCGCTGCGTTTTTCTGATTGGGAAACCACACTCACACGCATCGAAGCCCTGCCAGCCCAAGAGCAGCAGACCAGCACCTGGCTTTATTGGAAGGCGCGGATTTTAAAAAGCCAGAATAAAACGATAGAAGCCAATCAGCTATGGGCCGCTGCCGCAGAAAGCCATGATTTTTATGGCCTGCTCGCCAGAGAAGAGCTTGGCCCGACAATGGAAGCGGCCAATATTCGCTACAAGGCTAACGACACAGAAATCAAGCAAATCCGCGCCATGCCGGGCGTGCAGCGCGCGTTAGCCCTGATCGATCAGGACTGGCGTATTGAAGCCATCCGCGAGTGGAATTGGGCCATGAAGGGCTTAACAGACCAGCAGCTGCTCGCTGCGGCAGAGTTAGCGCGCAAGCAAAACTGGTACGACCGCTCAATTTATTCGGCCGAGCGCACCCGCCAGCTGCATGATTTTTCACTGCGTTACCCTACGCCTTATCTCCATTTGGTTGAGCCTGCCGCTAAAAATGAAGGCATTGATCCGGCTTGGGTTTATGGACTGATGAGGCAAGAAAGCCGTTTTATTAGTATTGCCCGCTCAGGCGTTGGGGCTAGTGGCTTAATGCAGCTGATGCCCGGCACGGCCAAATGGGTAGCGGGAAAACTAGGCAAGAAAAACTTTAATCAATCCGAAGTGAACGAATTAACGACCAATATCAGCTTTGGTACCTTTTATTTACGCTATATATGGGAGCGTCTGGACGACAACCAGATTCTGGCAACCGCAGGCTATAACGCAGGCCCCGGCCGAGCGCGTGCATGGCAATCAAATCAGGCCTTGGATGGGGTGATCTATATCGAAACCATTCCTTTTAATGAAACACGTGATTACGTTAAAAAAGTCATGGCCAACGCCATCCACTACGCCCACGCCTTTGAAGGCCAAGGCCTGCCGCTAAAACAGCGCGTAGCCAAAGTAGCAGGCCGTGGCCAGGCTGTGGATGCGCCTTAAGATTTAGGATGGATACAAGCACATAGGCGCTAAGCAATAGTTTTTTTATTAGCAAACAACGAAAAAGGACAATAACTGCGCTCTTCGCATAGGGCTTTAAAGTCCCCTTGAAACACGCCGGAGTGAGGAACAAGCGGGGCGGGGTTTCGGCCAGGGAGCGAGGAACGAGCCAATCCCGCCCGCCGCCGACTCGATTGTCCGCAGCGCAGGGGCCTTCGTGTTTCGTGGGGTCGCCTTCTTTGCTTACTTTCTTGGCGAAGCAAGAAAGTGAGTCCCCGCGGGGATCCCGCACCTAGATCAACGTGCCGAAGGCACTAAAAAGATCTTTTTGACTTTTTAATATTGCTCGCGGGTTTCACCCGCCCTACATCACAAAAAGAAGACTCGCATGTCCAAAATATTATTAATCGGTGGTAGCGGATTTATTGGTAAGCAACTGGCAGCCAAGCTGACAAAAGCAGGACATGAAGTCACCCTGCCTACCCGCCACAGAGAAAACAAACGTGCCGATTTAGTGCTCTTGCCCTACCTCAGCTTGGTCAGTGCCGATATCAATGACGATGCCGCGCTCACTCAGCTGATCGCAGGGCAAGATGTGGTGATTAATTTGGTCGGGATTTTGCAAGGCAATGAGGCCAGCTTTAAAAAAGCCCATGTCACACTCACCGAAAGAATTATCGCAGCCTGTACCGCACACAACGTAAACCGCTATCTGCATATGAGCGCCTTGGGTGCGGATATCCATGGCCCATCGATGTATCAGCGCAGCAAGGGCGAAGCCGAAGCGCGCGTAAAAGCCAGCCGCCTAGACTGGACAATTTATCGCCCATCGGTGGTATTTGGCAAAGAAGACCAGTTTCTCAACCTGTTTGCCTCCCTGCTTAAGATTGCTCCGTTCGTGCCTTTGGCGGGTGCAGATACGCGTTTTCAACCCGTTTGGGTGCAAGATGTGGCGCAAGCCTTTGCCATCGGTGTAGAAGATAAATCGCTGATCGGCAAAACACTTAGTCTGGTTGGCCCAACGATTTACACACTCAAAGAGCTGGTCGCCTATACAGCACAAACCATCGGCGTTTGTCGCGCAATTATTTCCTTACCCAACTCCTTAGCTCGGGTGCAAGCTAGCTTAATGAGCCTATTACCTAATCCGCCGCTTAGCCACGACAATTTAGATTCGCTGCAAGTTGATAATATTGATGCCGCAGGCTTTGCCCCGGAATTAGGCTGGCAGCCCACCGCGCTAGAAGCCATTGCACCAGCTTACTTAGCGGCAGGCAAACAAGGCCGTTACAATCAACTACGCGGCCTTGCCAGTAGAAATTAAACACGTTCTTTTTTAATGTTTAAGGGTACAACCATGCAAATAGTAATTGGCAACCTTCCTCCTGAAACCACAGTTGAAGATGTACGCAGCCTATTGAATGATGACATTGGTCTGCACGATTTTGGCAACATCACCATCACCGATAGCAATAGCGAACACGTGCTTGCTCTGGTGCAACTGCTCACCGACAGTGCAGCAGCAGCCGATGTACTCACCGCTAAAATCACCGATTTTCACTGGAAAGGCCGTAACCTGACCGGCAGCCATACCCATATGTTTAAAGAAGGCTAAGCCTTGCTAATTACCTAGTAGCAAAACCCAGATCTTGAACCACGGAGAACACGGAGTTTCATGGCGGAAAACAGGGTTTGAATTAGACCCTGATTTTTTCACCTGGCTCAGTACCCCTATCAACTTTTGGTCAAAAACAGAGCGGGTTTTACATGGGATGTACATTCGTTTTTCTTGCGCACCGCTTGCTCCAACTTCGTCGATGTGCCCCTAAAAACAACAAACATTGAATCATCGTAGGGCGGGTGCAAGCCGCGTACTTTTCAGCCTTGCTCGCGGGTTGCACCCGCCCTACACGTTTCGCTTAAGTTGACAGGATTACCTCTAAGCCCGCTTGAAATTTCTAGTTTGGTTTTGCTTCTTGCCGAAACAATGACTTCACATTCGCTCTACACCGCAAAATCAAGCTAGCTCAAGAACTAGAATTTACTGAATAAGCAGGATTCCCATGCGCATTGCCGTTTTTGATAGCAAACGATACGATCGAGCCACCCTTAGCCAAGCCAATACCCGGCATGGCCATGAGCTGGTATTTTTTGAAGACCGCCTAAATATCCAAACTGCCGCACTGGCATCCGGCTTTGAAGTGGTCTGCCCTTTTGTAAATGACCGGGTCGACGCCCCCACCCTGGAGCAGCTTGCCAAACTCGGCATAAAGCTCGTCGCTCTTCGCTGCGCAGGGTTTAATGGTGTCGATTTAGCTGCCGCAACCAAGCACAACATCAGCGTAACGCGCGTACCGGCTTATTCCCCTGAAGCGGTGGCCGAACACGTTTTTGCCCTGCTACTCACCCTCACCCGCAAAACGCACCGCGCTTATAACCGGATTCGTGAAGGTAATTTCTCGCTGGATGGCTTAGTAGGCTTTAACTTGCATGGCCGCACTTTTGGCGTGATTGGCGCAGGTAAAATTGGCGCGGCCACTATTGCGATTGCTCATGGCTTTGGCTGCAAAGTGCTGGCATTTGATCGCAGCCCCTCGCCTGAGCGCGCTGCTGAGCTAGGCTGCACCTTTGTTTCGCTGGATGAGCTGCTGGCGCAATCGGATATTATCTCGCTGCACACCCCGCTCACCAATGAAACCAAGCATATGATCAATGCCGATACGCTGGCGAACATGAAGCAGGGTGCAGTGATTATCAATACCAGCCGAGGCGGGCTGATCGACAGCAGCGCCCTGCTCGACGCACTAAAAAGCGGCCAGGTAGGCGGCGTAGGGCTGGATGTTTACGAGTACGAAGAAGGCGTGTTTTTTGAAGACCTATCCGGCTCGGCATTAGAAGACGACGTTCTGGCAAGGCTCACCACCTTCCCCAATGTCATGATCACCTCGCATCAAGGCTTTTTAACTGATGAAGCGCTAGCAAATATCGCCGATTCGGTGCTATGCGAAGTCAGCGCTTTTGCCAGGGGTGAGCCATTGATTAATCTGGTCAAGTAGCTGAGTTACGCAGCAAAACCCAAACCTTGAAACACAGAGAACACAGCGTTTCAAGGAGAAAACAGGGTTTGAATTAAGGTGCTTAGAGTAAGCCTTAGGATGTGGTTCACATTAACCTCCCTGAGCAATATCGTAGGGTGGGCACGCTTTTTGTCAACTTAAGCGAGTCTTTTTCGTAGGGCGGGTGAAACCCGCGAGCGATGCTGAAAAATACGCGGGTTGCACCCGCCCTACGATGATTCAATGCTTGTCATTGTCGGCAGCATCTAACTACGTTGATAGGATTAAGCTGCTGCCCCCCACACATAAGCAGCCCAAACCCAAGCTATCCTAGACAATTGCTGACATCCGTGGATAATTAACCTTTCACTAGGTTACCCGACCTTTTCGGGTCGACTCCTTGGCTTATCAGATTGACTCTGCACCCTATCACCTTCTCGCCCCGCATCAGCCGCTGGCTGCAACTTCTGCCGGGCTTAATCGCAGCGCTATTTACCTTGGCCTTTGCCAGTTGGCTACTGCTGACTTCAGATGAAGGCCAAAAGCAGCGCAGCAATCAGCTGGAACAAGATGTGCTCTGGCAAAAGCAAGCGATTCAACAACAAATCACCGCCAATACCGATGCCATTAATGCTTTGGCCGTTTCAAATTACAACCAGCAATCGGCCCTGTTTCAGGCGCGTGCTTTCTCCTTAATTCAAAACAGCCCGGAAATCGTCAGTCTGGTCGTCAGAAATCAGAATGATTTCAAAGTCTGGTGGGCGGCTCCGCAGCAAAAAATACTGCCTTTTAATGGCGAAAGTGGCTGGAGCACGCTGCACACCAAGCCCGGCCAGCCGCCTTTGGCGCAATACGCTGTGCCGAGTGCAGACGGGCAAAATTTTGTGATTGCCACCTTCTCATTTGAGCGGCTCTTGCAGCAGCAAGTGCCTTGGTGGATTGCTCAGCGCTATCAAGTGCTACTGCTTAACCATAATTATGTAACGCTGGCGGCCAAATCCAGCCGCCAACTCGATCCAAGCGGCCTAAGCACGCGCATTGCACTTGATACCCCGCCCTTGGGTCTATCGCTGCAAGCCGAGCTTTACCATGTGCCCCGCCACCGACTAACCGAATCGCTGCCTTGGGTGCTGCTGTTTTTAGCCATCGGCATGCTGGCCTCTACCGCACTCTTGCACCGCGTGATGCGTGTTCGCTCTCAGGCAGAAATGCAATTGCGCGCCGAAACCGCGCTGCGCCAAGCGATGGAAGACTCGCTAGTCAGCGGTATGCGGGCGATGGATAAGGATGGTCGGCTCATCTATGTAAACCGTGCTTTTTGTGAAATGACCGGTTTTAGCGCCGACGAGTTGCTCGGCCAGCAACCACCACTGCCCTACTGGCCCCCCGAAGAGCTAGAGCGCTGCCAGGCGGCTTTTGATGCTATTCGCCAAGGCCGCGCCGATCCTAACGGCCAGGCCGTGCGCTTTATGCGTAAAAATGGTGAGCGCTTTGATGTCAGCCTACATGGCTCTAGCCTGATTGACGGCGCGGGGCGGCATATTGGCTGGATGGGCTCGCTCTACGATATTACCGAGCTAAAACGTGAACGCGAAGTGCTGCAAGCGTCGCACCAACGCTTTGTAACCGTACTTGATGGTCTGGATACGGCGGTAGCCGTGAGCGACGCCGATAGTGGCGAGCTGCTGATGAGCAACCGCCAGTTTGATCGCTCGTTTAATCTGCCCGATTGGCGAGGCCGCTGCTGCATCGTGCCCTTTAGCGCCCGCCGCTTTGATACACCGATCGATTCAGAATGGTATGACCCGATCAAAAAACGCTGGTTTCAGATCAAAAGCCGCCACAACCTATGGGTGGATGATTCGGATGTCTGGCTGGAAGTCGCCACCGATATCACCGCGCTTAAAATAGCCGCCGAGCGCGAGCGCCTGCAAAACGAGAAACTACAACAAACCAGCCGGCTGATCTCGATGGGTGAAATGGCCTCTAGCCTTGCCCACGAGCTAAACCAGCCCTTGGGCGCAATTGCCAGCTATGCATCGGGTTGCCGCAATATTCTGGCCAATCCCACGCCTAATTTACAGCAGCTATCGCAAGCCATCGAAAAAATGGGCGAGCAGGCCAGACGCGCCGGACAGATTATTCGCGGCATTCGTGAATTTGTGCAGCGCCGCGCACCGCATCGCCGCCGCTGCACCATTACCGGCTTACTCGATACCGTGCTGGATTTGCAATCGCACGAGGCGGTGCGGCGTGGCGTAGAAATCAGTATTTCTGAGCCCAGCGATTTACCGCCTTTATATGTCGATCCTATTATGCTGGAACAGGTATTATTCAATTTAATCCGTAATGCGATGGAAGCGATGAGCGATACGCCCGCATCGCAGCGTACTCTGGCCATTATGTTGAGTAGGGAGCATGATTACTTACAAGTTATCATTGCGGATCGCGGCACTGGTATTAGTCCCGAACAAATGGAACAATTGTTTAAACCGTTTTACACCACCAAAGACACCGGCATGGGAATGGGGCTGAATATTTGTCGCTCTATTATCGAGTATCACCAAGGCCGTCTTTGGGCAGAAAACAATCCTGGCGGCGGTTGCCGCTTTATCTTCACCGTACCGTTTTCCGAGGAAACCCAGGCTAATGAACCCTGATCGCCGCATTGCAATCGAGTGCCATTCGCGATGCAGCGCTTTTTTCTATCCTTAGCTAACCGGTCCCCCTCAGAGGAAATCCACGCAAATGAATCCTGATCGCCGCATTGCAATCGTTGATGACGATGACGCCATTCGCGATGCCCTCGTATGGCTCTTTTCCACCCGCAATCACCGTGCCGACAGCTATGCCAGCGCAGAAGCGCTGCTAGCCGATTACACACCCGAGCGTTACGGCTGTTTACTGCTCGACGTGCGCATGCCCGGCATGGGTGGCTTAGAGCTATTTGATCGAATCAAAGAGCATCCTTATTGCCCACCCGTGGTGTTTTTAACTGGCCACGGCGATGTACCCATGGCAGTGGGCGCTTTAAAACAAGGCGCTACCGATTTCGTTGAAAAACCATTTAACGATAACGATATCGTTGATCTAGTTGAGCGCTGCCTTGTCAACGACGCAACCAAGCGCGGCATTTGGCAAGTGAAGATGCAAATCACCAAACGCCTAGGCACCCTCACCCCGCGCGAGCGCGAAGTGATGAAGCTGATTCTGACTGGCCGTTTGAACAAGCAAATTGCCGATGATTTATCGATCTCAATGAAAACCGTCGAAGTTCACCGCGCACGGATTTTAGAAAAGATGCAAGTCAAAACCGCCATGGAACTCGCCGCCCTGCTGCGTGGATCTGGGGTAGAGCCTTAATTAGCTGGTAAAAAAAACCTAAGGTCTGTAGACACAGAGAACACAGAGTTTAAAAGCAGAACACGGAGAAAACATAAGAACGAGTTAAAGCTTTACAGCCTCTTCCTCTTGGTTTTCTCCGTGTAACTCTGGGGACAAGTGTTCTCTGTGATTCAAGATTTGGGTTTCTTAGGTTTTACTCAGCTTTTCTCAGTGTGCTCTGTGTTCTCACCGGTCTCTGTGTCTACAGATCTTTTGCCTGCCGCTTTTTCAACAACCATTCCGCAATCAAAGTCCGCCATGCTTATGCTGCTCTCTCCAGCCAAAACGCTGGATTACACCACTGCTCCCATTACCAAGGAATTCAGCCAGCCTGATTTTCTGGATCATTCTGCCCAGTTGATTGCTTTACTCAAGCAGCAGACGCCTGCGCAAATCGCCAGCCTGATGAAATTATCTGATCCGCTGGCAGTGCTGAATGTAGGCCGCTACCAAGCCTGGCACCCTGATTTCACGCCGGATAACGCCAAGCAAGCCGTGCTGGCCTTTATGGGTGATGTGTACGAGGGGTTGAATGCAGGGCAAATGACGCCGCAAGAATTAAGCTATATCAGCCAGCATCTGCGCATCCTATCCGGCCTTTACGGCCTGCTGCGCCCGCTGGATTTGATACAGCCCTATCGCCTAGAAATGGGTACATCTCTGCCCAATGCCGCGGGGAATAATCTCTACGCTTTCTGGGCCGAGACCATTACGGCGGCGATTAACGCCATAGAGCCCAAAGTCGTCGTGAATTTAGCCTCAACCGAATACTTTAAATCAGTCAAACCCAAGCTCTTAAATTGCCCGCTGATTACACCGGTATTTGAAGACTGGAAAAACGGCAAATACAAAATCATCAGCTTCTACGCCAAACGCGCACGCGGCCTAATGGTGCGCTGGGCGGCAGAGCGCAACATCACACAGGCTAGCGATTTAAAAGCGTTTAATGCGGAAGGCTATGCGTTTGACAGCGATGCATCCAATGGCGTGAGCTGGGTGTTTAGACGACAGTTGGCGGATTGATATTGTGCAGTAATCACATTTTCAGTGCCTTCGGCACGTTGATTTAGGTGCGGTATCCCCGCTGGGGACTCCCTTTCTTGAACGGCCAAGAAAGGAAGCAAAGAAGGCCGCCCCGACCAGCACGAAGGCCCCTCACTGCGGATAATCGCCTCGGCGAAAAAGGCTGCTCGCTCGCTGCCTCGCTACCCCTTTTCCGAAACCCCGAGTCGCTTATTCCTCGCTTCGGCGTGCTTCAAGGGGTGATTTAAGCCCCTTGCTTTGATTCGCGATTTGAATACAGATCGTAGGATTTCAAAAAGCTCAAACCCACAAAACAACTTAATTCATACCTTATTTTTCTCCGTGAACCTCCGCGTCCTCCGTGCCCTCCGTGGTTCAAGACTTGGGTTTACTTCCCCTGCTGCCACCCCGCCAATTTACGAAACACCCAGCTTTGTGGCTCGGTTTTGCCGGTACGGGCAAAATCCAGCAGGTGTGTGGCTTCTTGCATCGCTTGATGCGCGCTTTGTGCTTCGCGATTACCCGCAAACAGCAGCTGATCGCCAAAAGTCAGCGGCGTATCCAGGGAGGGCCATGCTTGCAGCTCGTCCCCATGCACGCGCAGCAGCGGCAAGCATTGCAGTTTATAGCCATGATCGAAAGGGTTATTAATCCAGTGAGCAAGGCGTAAAGGCGGCGAAGGATTGGCTAAAAAGGCATGCACAGCAGCGGTATTTTTAGCATCCAGCGTAATGCTCCAGATCTCTGGCACTTTGTTATCACATAACGAAGCCAGCTGATCGAGTAAGGCCTTCGCCCAAGCCTCGTCTTCTTCTTTTATTAAATCTAAAAACTGTGCCAATAATGGCGTTTCTATAGCGCGCAAACATTCATGCGCCACAATCTCGCTGCGAACAGAGGTGATGTCAGGCTTAAAGGCTTCAAATAATAAACGGTTATCGCGCAGATTCTGCCTTGCCACAATAAACAATTTAGGATTAATCACTCTGGCCGTTGCCAGCGCAGATAGATTATTAATATCGTGATCATGGCAAACCAATAGCCCCGAAGCGTGTTCGATACCTGCAGCGATTAATGAATCGGCATTCACGCCAAGCGCCTGCACAAACTGCCCGGGCAATAAATCAGGCTGTGGATCAGGATCAATCACCGTTACCGTAGCGCCCTCTTTAAGCAGGGCGGCCCGCATTGAGATGCCAAAGCGGCCATAGCCCACCACCACCCAATGCCCACATGGCGGGCGCACTAAGGCTGCGATCGGTAACCCAGGAAAATCAGAAAGCAGATTCCATAAACGATAGCTATGCGGCGCATGCAGCAACATCTGAAAACGTTGCCCCACCGCATTAAACATATTGATCACTTTATTGGCACCAAACGACTGCATATTGTCTGCCACTGCCTTATTTTTACAGCGGCATACCGATACTAACTTGGGCTGCAAAACAAACGCTGCCATCGCAATGGCTAAATTAACGTTTTCATCACCGGTAATAGCCAATACGCCTCGGCAACGAGGATGGGTAATTCCCGCGATTTTTAATAACTCGGGATTAGACGCATCCCCCGCATAAAAAACCGG
Source organism: Iodobacter arcticus (assembly GCF_042664895.1). NCBI lineage: Bacteria > Pseudomonadati > Pseudomonadota > Betaproteobacteria > Neisseriales > Chitinibacteraceae > Iodobacter > Iodobacter arcticus. Next base: position 219,006 of record NZ_JBHTBQ010000019.1, on the reverse strand, counting down.
ATCGGACTGAAAATCAGCCAAAGCCAAATGATTGACCCGCTCTTCTCTTAATTCAACCACCACAAAGCGGATATTAATCCTATCCAGCACTTTGCATAGCAAACGCCCCGTTTGCCCATAGCCGCAAACTAAATAAAAAGGCTCGCGTAAACGCCGCACTTTATTATTAAAACGAGCATATTTAATTGCTTTTTTTAAAGCCTGATCATTAAAAAGAGTAAAAATAGCCCCTAAATTATAAGCCCAGCCCGTTACCGATAAATAAATGCAACATAAAACCCATAAGCGCTGAGAATAAGAAAAAGGATGAGGGGTTTCACCAAAGCCAATTGAGGTTGCGGTATAACTAATAAAATAAAAAGCGTGGAAAAAACCCATTTGATAGGGCCTGCCCTGATCATCCACGCCGGGAATCAGTACCAAGCCCAATACGGCAATCGAATAAATCAGAATCAACGTAATAATCGGCGCACGCATGCGCCGCATCACCATAAAAAAGATATTAGGCATAATTTTAGCGGCGATGCTGCAAGGTTTCGCCGATCAGCAATACCACCGAAACCACATTGGCGGCCAATGCTCCGGCAGAAAAAGACACCACCATTGAAGTCACACCCGGTGTCATCCCCACTTGGGTCACATACATGGCATTTCCCCAAACCAGAGCTGCAGCAATTAATTGCAAATCTGCCACTAAGCTGGTTGCCAAATGCAGCGCCCCCACTTGAGTGCGATCGCCAAATTTAATCACCGTGGCAATAAAGCTCACCACCATTGCAAAAAAAAGCTCAAATACATCGTGCTGGTGCGGCACATCAATTTCACCCATCACAAAGCCAAAATTCAGAGTAAATGCCAGTAAAATAAAAAACCCAAACACCACTTTTTCGATATTCATGCTGCATATAATCCATAGCAATTAATAAAAGCATGATAAATCATACAAAATATATCGCAATGTATATTTTGTAATCTCTTTCGAAATTTATCTCACCTCATTTAGCAGTAAATACTGCAAAAATACTGATTTACTTGCAGCCCCACTCGTTTTAATCCTACAGCAGCCATAATTTATCCCCTGCTATTTTGTGGCGGCAAGGCGGCATCAGGCATCTAATAACACCTTAGGATCTATTTAGAATAAATATGTACCAGAACGGGCTAATAACCTTACTCTGGACCATTACAAATGCGCGTAAAGAAAATTACATTTTTACAACGCTTTACTTAAATTTTACGACAACTTCACGCCTGTATTTTATGATGTGTAATTGTATCTTCATAAGATATAGTTATAGTTATAGCTTATATTTTTTATAATAGATAAGTCATAAAAAGCAGCACTGGCTTTATCTCCGACAAAAAACAAACCAACAAAGGCCCACCATGTCAATGGAATTGGCGTATATAGATAACAACCATGTAAATAGTGAATCTCCTCTTTTAAAATCGCCAATTTTTCAACAGTTTTTATATATGGCATTACCAACCATTATAGGTTTGGTTATTAATGGAATGTATATCGTTGTAAATGGCCTTTTTATATCTCGTGGTATCGGCCATCAGGCAATGGGGGCCGTCTCAGCTGTTTTTCCTATACAAATGTTTTTACTTGCAATAAGCACCATGCTCGGCAGCGGCATGGCCTCTATTATTTCAAGGCATTTAGGGGCGAAGCAGCAGGAAGAAGCCTCACGGGTTTTTTCGGCATCATTTTTACTTGCCATTGGCAGCGCCATTATTATTTCATCTTTGTTTATTATTTTCAGGCCAGCTATTTATACATTACTCGCTGTGCCTAGTGAATTTATCCCTGATGCCAATAGCTACCTTATGCCCGTTTTAATTTTTTCTATTGTCGGATTTATCAGCAATCAAATAACCGAAAGTTTTCGTGCATCAGGCAATCCCAAAGCAATGATGCAAGTGCTGGCAACCGGCTCGATATTAAATATAGTATTTGATGCACTCTTTATTTTTGTCTTTAAATGGGGAGTAGCGGGTGCGGCCTGGGCAACAACCTGCGCCATGAGTTTGGCCTTAGTTATGGCTCTACAATTACAGAAAAAAGGTGAAAATGCTGCAGAATTCAAGCTCAGCTATGTTTTTGCTAAATTTAAAACTTACCTAGATATTGTTAGCTTTGGCATGCCGGTTTTACTTTCTCATGGTGGCTTTTCAATTATCATGGCGGTATCTGTTTATTCCATTTCGGTGGTTGTACCTGAGCAATCAAGCACACTGATCAGTGCCCATGGTATTTTAATGCGCTGTTATATGTTTTTATTCTTGCCTGTTATAGGAATGATGATTGCATTACAAACCCTATCCGCATTTAACTACGGTGCGCGCCAATATAAGCGCGTTCAAAACGCCTATATTTCTGCGCTGATTTGTAGCACCATCTGGGGATTAATCGTTACCATTATTCTCTGCTTTAATCCGGAATGGCTATTGCACCTGTTTACACAAAATCAGGAAATTATTTCTGAAGGAATAAATATTGCCGCAATTTGCTTTTTAGGTTTTACTGCATCCGGTGTATGCATGATGTCGAGCGGTTTATTTCAAGGCATGGGTAAAGCACTACCTGCCATGCTGCTTGATGCTGCCAGAACATATTTCCTGTTAATTCCGCTTATTTTTACACTGCCCATGTTTTTTAATAGCATGGGAATCTGGCTATCTTTCCCAATCGCAGACTTTATCGGCGGCACGATTGCACTCACCTACTCCAGTATCTACTTAATAAAACTAAAAAAGCAAAGCTTAAGCCGCTAAATCTATTGCCTTTACACGCTTTATCGTAAACGCCAAGCTATAAAAAAGGCCAAGCAGTTATTAAACTGCCTGGCCTTTTTAATACCTAATACATATTAAATACTGCTTGAAAATATTTCGGCTGGAATCGTATTGGTGGTGAAATTAGGAAAATCACGAATTGAAGCATGCACCGCAGGATCTCCCGTTACCATGCGCAGCAATTGATTGGTGCCTTTTACAAAGTAATAAGTCGAAGGCCCTTTACCGGGTTTGGTAAAAGTCCAAGCGTCTGTTTCTCTGCCAAGCAAATGCTCACTTCCCACATAGCTTGCCTGATATTGCAATAAAACATCCTGCGTTAATAACACTTCGTGGCAAGGCTCCAAATCATCATCAAGCACCACCGCCTCATATTCCCCTTCGCTAAGAGGGAATTCACGGCAATACGCAATTTTAGATTTCTTTGTTTTCCCCTCACTCGCGGTCACAATTTCTGACATCCACAGGCAATGGCCTGTTTTTTCCTCAGACCAAGGGTTAAACAAACCATCAATGCGGCAGCGATTTTGTTCATAATCAAACCAGCAAATACCTGAGGTAATTTGGTCTTCTTTCTGCATAGGTTGCCAGTAAGAAATATAACTACTGCTCCATTGCTCAGGTAAGCGAGGAGGCATCATTTTCTCAGCAATCATCTTAAGATTCCTTACGAGTAAGTGCCATACCCAGCGCTTGCCCTAAAGCAGCAGGCAAAGGAGGCAACTGCTCGCGACGCTCAGAAAAACTCTTTGCTAACTCTGCTGCAGTTAAATCCATTCTTTCATCCGCCGTTTCAAACCAAGTGCGGCTAATGCTGGCATGCCCGCTAAATAATTGCATCAGCGGCATCACCTTTTGATTAAAATCGTCTAAAGCATGATTCACTTCTGCATGCTCATATAATGCTTTTACCAACATCTGAGCCGCAACCACCGCCATTGTTGTGCCATGCCCGATAGAAAAATGGCCTGTTTGCAAGGCATCGCCCAATAGCACCAAATTATCTTCATAAGCTTTTGTATGGCTCAGCGTTACAAAATTTCGCCATTGCAAGCCCGGCTGAACCTCAACAGGCAAACCATCCAGCTCAATACTAAATACATCTGCAATAAATGCTTTTGCATCAGCTTCTGATAAAGACTCAATACCAGAGCGATGATACGTTTCCTCGCTGCACTCCACTACAAACGTGCTCATTGTGCTGGAGTATTTATAAGCATGGGCAATAAATACGCCTGAAGCAGTTGGCTTAAAAATCAAATTCATTGCATCAAAAATCTTTGATGTGCCGTACCACATATAGCGATTTTTACCGAACTCTACCTCTGGGGCTAAAGCCTCTTTAAAGTAATTCGAGATATTATTAATCCCATTGGCAATCACAACCAGATCATATGCCGTGGTATCTAGGCCATCTTCATCAAACACAGGCGAAGAATAAGTAATTGGAATCAATAAATCGGTACAGAGTTTTCTTAAAGCGCCTACCAAAGATTTTCTTTCTGCCCCACATAAAGTAATACCGGTGCTTGCTGTAGCGCGATCATCTTGATTAACCAAGCAAAATTCATCAATATATTGTGCATCAATTTCTTCATAATCAGGCAAATAGCTCAGCGGATTTGCCGGATGATGGGGCGCTTTTCCGGGCAATACAACACCCCAGCCTACAATATCATCAACTGTATTTTTTTCTACAATTGCAATATGCCAATCTTGCTTAAGTTTCTTTAATTGGCTGGCAAACATTAAGCCCGCTGGCCCTGCTCCAACGACTAAGATCTTCATTAGTTTACTCTCCCTAGTTTGTACCAAACATTTTGTTTCTGTTGGATATCTCTTAGCTCACTATAAGCCATCGAGGTGAAATAAAGCTTTTCAGCCATATCCGGAGGATAACTGGCAGGGAATTTACTACTCATATAACGAGTATATTTTGAACGCATAAAGAAAATAGGATTTGAACTGCTCAGCACCTCATAGTTATTAATAGCCATATCTTGCATAGCATCTGCCTCGGCCTTTCTCAACCGAGTAAATTCAGGCAGTACTTTTTCAATATTATCTTCATGTTTTTCAAATAATAAATTAAGGATATAAGCGTCTTCCAATGCCATATTCATTCCCTGCCCAAGAAATGGAGCGGTGGCATGGGCTGAATCGCCTAAAATGATTGCATGCTGCTTATAATGAAACACCGACGACCTCACATTAATCAGATCATTACTTGGCTTATCCATAAATTGCGATAGCATTTCTTTTCTGGTGGCTTCAGGTAGCATCGAATAATATCGATCAAAAAAACGCCCCATCGTGCCTGCATCTTTAGCCTGTAAACTAATTTCTCCCTGATAAGGCAAACAAACAGCAAAACTAATACTGCCATCAGGAATAGTCGCCGCACGCCCTGCAAATAAACCGCCAGAATCCATACCAAAGAAATAAATTAAATCTTTTCTGAGGCCAAGCTGGCTGGCATCAGGAATAACAATTGTTTTATAGCCATGCTTAAAAAATGACTGCTGATATTCAAACCGGCGGCAATTATTTTGCATGGCCTGACGTACGCAAGAGCGAGCACCATCTGCACCGATTAATAAATCCGCTTTATGCTCGGTAATCTGCCCGTCATTATCTTTAGTGGTAATGCTCTTATCGTCTAAATTCACTTCTAAGCAGCGATGCCCATAGTGATAATGAACATTATTAATTTCTGCATACTTATTTAATAACTTTTGGAAATCTGCCCTGCTTAAGGAAAGCGGAGAAAGCACATCAACCGGTGCTAATTCTCTGGTTTTAAATTTACCTGCAATACAAAAAGACATTCCGGAGATAGGAATCCCGCATAAATCGAGCTCTTCCTTAGGAATACCTGCATTTAATACCGCCTGAATGCCACGCACAGTCATACTTACGCCAATAGCACGGGAGCTAACCTGATCGATATAATCTGAATATGCAAGAAACGGATCACCCCGCTTTTCAAAAACATGCACATCATGACCGCGCTTAGCTAAATAGATGGCGGTTAAACTACCTGCCAAGCCACCACCAACAATAATGATTTTTTTCATTTTTCAGCCTTCCCGTGAAAGTTTACCTGTTGCAAGATCCATCATCTGCTTATCATAAAATTCAAGTAATTCTATTTGAGCAATAGCCGGTTTAATTAATTGCATTTCTCTCGCGTATTTTGCAAGCGCGCTGCATTGCAAAGCGAGTGCCTCACAGCCAGCGCCATAATCGGCAATCAATTGAAATTGAATCGCCTGTGGCACGGGTGGCCCGGCATTACGGCCCGGCACACCAGAAGGAACAGACATAATTTGCACCGATAAAGGCCTTAATATTCCGGCCATAATATCAATCGCCGCATTCATTAATCTGGAACGGCGCAAACTCCCTAAAGGCTTTTGCCCAAAGTGCTGAATCATCATATGAAAAGTCAGCTCATGGCAGCCTTTATAAAAAATCATTAATTGCCTAGCGGCAGGATCAAGCACTGTATTACAACCGGGAGTCGGCTCTAATACAGGGTTTTTTAATACAGAAAATGCAGGCTCAAAAGGAATCTCGCTAGCCAGTAAAGTGCGGGATATCTCTCTTAATCGATTAAAATGGCTTTGAGCATAATGTGGAGAATCTACTGCTGCACCCTCGCCTTGTTCTGTTACAAAATCAATGGCAAACAGCGCACTTTCTCTATTGTTGACTTCTAACTGATAAGCAGGGAATTTCCTGTTGGTTAATTCATTTAAAAATAAATGATGTTCGCCGCTTGTTTTAGCCAATGGGGTAGTAAATAAATCCGGAATACTGACAAATGCCTTGCGAATTTCTGCATAAAAATCAGAAATTGATTTTCCTGTTGATGGAAAATAATGTGGCCATTCAAATCTAACAAAGCGAGCCAGCACATTTTCTGAAAAAGGTTCAAAAGAAAAATCTGTATCAAGACCAAAAGCTTCGGCGGCTTTAAGACCTAATACGGGCGTTCCAGGAAAAAATGGCTCGCCTAAAGACATCAGTAAATTATTCACAATCAGATAGTGGATCATTTCTTCATGGGCGATTTCCAGAATCGTACCGCGCCAGCCCGAATTATGCCGACGATCTGCCCCGCCACACACCAACGCCAATTGCTCAGCAGTCCATTTCTTGCTTGCAAGGAATTGCTCGCCCGCGGCAAAAGTCGGCAAAGAATAAGCCGCATATAAATATTGCAGCATAATAGATAGCTCTAAACTCACCGCCTGCTTTAATGCTTGGATTAATGCTTCTTTGCTGCAGATTTCGCTACTTTTTATCTCAGGGGCCAAAGCAATCTTTGCAGGCTCTGTAATAGCAGACGCTTCAACATTGCTTAAATACTTAAGAAATAATATTGATTTGGCATAAGACATTTCTCTGGTACTAGGCATGTAATAGCTTTTATCACGATTCAATGGATCACACATTTGCCACATCAAGCGAGCATAGGTTTCGCATTTGCACTGATCTGCCATGCTGAACACTTTATCCGCCATAAATGGGTAAATCAGCTCGTAATAACTCATTACTTGCTCATACAGAAAAGGATAGTCAACCTCCTTATCCGGCACCTCTAATAAAGCCCAATCATCAGAAAGTACACGCACCAGAATCTTGCCATGATGATCCCCTACAAAAACCTCGCTAACACCGGGTTTCTGGCTGACGATAGAAAGGAATGCAATCCCGCTTTCATTGCTTGAAATCGTCTGTAGTGAAGTACTAACAACCGCTTTATTCTCAATAAAAACACTAATATCTTTTTTTTCCTTAGGCACGCCACGAAAATAACTAAATATCTTGATGTCTTTAGAGAAAAAAGCATTATTTTTTCTGTCAGGCGCTTCTAAAGAAATCACATTCTCTTCTGCTTGAATCAGCCAATCTGACTCTACCCATTGATTGCCAATGCCACGCAGTATTAAAGAATCTTCAGCTGCATTATTTAATAAGGGCACATCAAAAACCCCGGCGCTTCCCCAGTATTGGCCATATACCGATTCAGAAATTCTTGCCAGTAAAACACCACCCTTGGTCCTTAGCTCTAATTCACCTAATGAATGCTTAGGGCCAAGAGGGTGAGTCAGTTGATTGCCACAAGCAGCATCACGGCGAGTAAAAGGAATACTGCAAGGCATGCTAATACTAGCCCAGTTATTTTGAATCTTGATCGCCACTGGGCCAAAGCCCTGAGTCTTATCAGGATATAACATCCTATCATTGGCAAAAGTCGCCATATCTTGCTTTAACCACAAACCAATACTGCCGCTTAAATCATAAAACACAGGTGTGTCTGGCTGTAGCGGAGTAGACATATTAAATACAGAATATTGAATACTCAGCCCAAGCACATCTTCTCTTTTTAGCTCTTGCTGTAAATAATCAATAAAATCTGATTTAAGCGAAAGCTGATTAAAAATAAAGTGTTCAGAATCCTTAGCCACAGAAAATTGAAACACCCTTGTCTTAGAAAATTCAGGTTCCAAGAAATGTGGCTGCTTTTCCTGAATATGATTCTCGCCATACCAGCGAACAGAATGAACGCAATCAATATCAGATGAAAATAAATAGGGGGCATTTGCCGTGGCAGCCGCTTCTTTTATACACAGCTGCCCGGCATAGATTTGCGAAGTATCATCCCGGCTTGGATCAATATCTACCCATCTTGCCCGGTTAAATGTGGTGCGCAAATACTCATTATAATGCCCCCATAATTCTACTTTACAAGCAAGTAGCGGATCATCATCCAGCAAAACACCCGGCTGTATTTGCAAAGCGGTAATCTGAGTGTTTTCCCAAGAAAAATGATTATTCCCTAAAAAATTATGCCCTGCTGCATGATTAAAAACACCTGCATCATCTGGCTGCCCCTGAAGATTAAATCTTGGTGGTAATTGCCTTAGGTACTGATGAAACTCTCTGGGGTGCTTTTTTAAATCAAACAATGTGCCATCTTGATAAACACTGTTTGTTGCAATGTCTAAAGTGCCGGCGATATTTCTATTGCCAGTTGGCACATTAAGCCGTGCAGCACCTTTAAAGTGAATACGTGGAAAATTCAGAATACTCATTAAGCATCAATACCAGTTTAAAATTAGAAAAAAAACCATTACATTTTCAAACAGATTCAAACAGAAATTAATTTATTTCTGCCGCTACTTTTTCTACATCTGATTTCTCTAATTGTTTTAAGATATGATCTGCTGCACTCCTTCCCGCAATAATCCCACCTTCCATCCAGCCACAGTGCGGGGTGTAAGCATCTGAAGTAGCAATCACTTTGCCATTATATTTTGATAAAACAGGAGGATGATCTGGTGATGTTTCTAAAGCAAACTCTACACCACTAGGCCAGTATTTGAACTTATTGCTTATAGGGCGTGGTAATTCTTTAATAGATATATTTAATGCTTTAGCAATTAAACCCATCACTGTATTTATATATTCATCCTCGCTTTTATTGGTTTCTTCCAACCAAAAATCAGCATAAGCACTATCAGTGTAAAAGAATATATATTTATCGCTTTTGAAATATATTTTTCGTAATGGGTTATCAACAATGGTTACTTTGTTTTCAAGCTCATAATCTTTCCACCATGGATGATCGAAAAATATAAAACCTTTAAATAATGGGATAGAGCCGTAGGAAAAATCACTCCAGCTATTTGGAAAATCTATATTAAGCGATGACATTGCTGTTGGAGGAAGAGCTAAAACGGTATAAGCACTATTGTGCCAAATTTCTTGCTGCTCTGATCCTGCAAACTCAAGCAGAGTATTGGCTGATTTTGTTTGGAAATTGATTAACTGGTGTTCAAAATAAAAATCGACACCCGATTTAGCAGCTTGCTGATACAGACTTTTAGCCAAAGCAGCAAACCCGTCAACTAAATTAAACCACTCATAACCTTCATTTTCTGAGAAGCACTGTATTTCTGGATGCTTTTCAATAATATCATATGCAATCTTAGGAGAGATTTGCGGAAGATATAATGAATCGTAGCCTAAAGCATTAATGATTGCGTGCGATTTTTCATGGCCCATATGCTGGCATAAAAATTGAAAGAATGATTCATTATGGCTACTTGCAATTTTTAGCTTTAATTGTGCCAGTATCTCTTTCAGGCCTTTATGCTGTGGATGAGGACAGACAATTTTAGTAAAAGGAAATACTTCTATTTCCTCTTTTAGCTCATTAAGCAACTGGGCAACATTAGGATGTAGGGCAGGAGAAAAACGCCCCGCCCCTAAATCAATACTAAAATCATCTACTTTAATTGAATGTGCCCGGCCACCAATCCTCTCTCCGTCTTCAAAAATACGAAGCGTGTAGTCTTTTGTTAATTTTGAGCCAGCCAGTTTCAATGCACAGCTTAGCCCTGATATTCCTGCACCTACTATAGAGATTACTTTGTTGTTTATCACAGTAAAATACCTCAATGTAAATAAAATGGAATATTTATTTTTTAGCATTTAATAAATAAATACTTAGAACTAAGCCATGCAAAATGAATTGAATGATCACTACCTTCTGCCTTAAAAGCCTAGTCATGCTTTAGACAGTCATATTCTGGCAACAAAAATTACAATTACTTCAGGCGTAGCAATACGGCAGTGCAGCAAGACCTAAAAATCTTGTGCGCTTTATTATTCAAAATGATTGTTTCACTTCCTTATTTAAAACTTTGCAAAACACATTGCCGTAAGAAATTTAGCAAAAAGCTTTCATGTTTATTACTTTAGAATAAAATAATAATGCATGAATGTAGATCAACAACGCGGCGATTGTAAACACAAGCCCGCAGTATTTTGTAAAGTTGTTGCAAATTTAACAAAAGATTAACAAAAGAAAACAGAAATATTACGTCAGCATGACGTATGCAAATAGAACAAACTGCTTAAAAAAACAAGATGAAAAGCATATTTATTACCGGCCACAGGCGCTCCCTCAGATCATCGCGCTATATAAAGCTCAAATTCAAGCGCCAGCTATAGATAAAAAACATCGCTGAAACATAGGGATAGACCATGCCGCTCTTGTACTACTGCGCATCGTTTTTTTGAAAAAGCAGCAATGCATGAAAGATGCCGCGCAGCGATGGCCCCTGCTACAGCGCCCCTTCATAGACTTGTATTAAAGGCTCAGCTTGAGTGATCTTGTAAGGAAGTACTTTGCGATCTTGAAAAGATTCGCAAACCAACTAAACACCCAAACACTTTTAGCCATTTCGTAACAAATATTCAATAGTTACAAAAAGATAAAAATAGCTTGGCCCTATCTCGCTATTTATTGTCATATTCATAAATAAATAGCATTAATAATTACAATTCAAAATTGTGATATTTATTTCGCATTAGATATTTATAGAATATTCACTCAACAAAAAACAAACCATCCACCTATAAGTTGCTGTTTACATAGCATTTATATATAAAAACACGCCACACTAAAAATAAAAAAACACTCGATCTACTCAAGAAAAATATTTTTTAATATCAAAAAAAACATACGTACCCAGCTAAGCCAATGATTGTCATAATATTTATTTTTAAAAGTTAAATTATTTTAATAAATAAAAAGAATATTGTTTTTCATCAAAATTTACGTAGTGCAAAACTATCAAACTACGTATACCTACTGAATTGACTAATGCTCAAGCCCAGCCAAAACAGCACACGCTACCGCAATCATTACCTCTTCTTTTCTTACCGTCTTGAGCACAAAACCAGCACGAGTAGCGTTTATTTAACTACGCACCGAGGGCTCTATCATGACGCAATCGTCCCATAAGCTAAGGCTAACCGCGCTCACTGCGATGGTGGTCGGATCAATGATTGGCGGGGGGATTTTTTCCCTGCCTCAAAATATGGCGCAAAGCGCCGGTGCAGGCGCCACGCTGATCGGCTGGGCGATCACGGCGGTGGGGATGCTGATGCTGGCATTTGTGTTTCAGACCCTTGCCAACCAAAAACCAGAATTAGATGCCGGTGTGTACGCCTATGCCAAAGCAGGCTTTGGTAATTACATGGGATTTTCATCCGCTTGGGGCTATTGGATCAGCGCCTTTCTGGGCAATGTCAGCTACTTTGTTTTGCTGTTTGGCACGCTGGGTTATTTCTTCCCCATGTTCGGCGATGGCAATACCGTTCCCGCCATTATCGGCGCATCCATTTTGCTGTGGTCAGTGCACTTTTTAGTCTTACGTGGCGTTAAAGAGGCGGCGTTTATTAACCAAGTCACCACCGTGGCCAAGATTGTGCCGCTGGTGATGTTTATTATTCTGGCCGCCGTGGCTTTTAAGCTGGATGTGTTCACCGCCGATTTTTGGGGCAAGGGCAATATCAAGCTAGGCAGTGTGATGGATCAAGTGCGCAATATGATGCTGGTCACCGTTTGGGTGTTTATCGGCATTGAAGGCGCGAGTGTCTATTCTGCCCGTGCCGAAAAACGCGCCGATGTGGGCCGCGCCACTGTGATTGGTTTTCTTAGCACCCTGCTACTGCTGGTGCTAGTGAATGTGTTGTCGCTTGGAGTGATGAGCCAGCCAGAATTAGCAGGGCTAAAAAATCCATCCATGGCCTATGTGCTGGAGCATATTGTGGGCCACTGGGGCGCGATATTTATCAGTATCGGGCTGGTGATTTCGCTACTGGGTGCTTTGCTCTCATGGACATTGCTCTGCGCCGAGATTTTGTTTTCAGCGTCCCGCGATAAAACCATGCCTCGCTTTTTGCACAAAGAAAACGCCAATGGCGTGCCAGCCAATGCACTTTGGTTATCTAACGGCGCAGTGCAAGTTTTCCTGATTATTACCCTATTTGCGGCCAGCACCTATACCAGCCTGCTGCTGCTCGCCACCTCGATGATTTTAGTGCCTTACTTCTTATCTACCGCTTACGGCGTAATGGTGGCTTACAAGGGGGACGGCTATGCGGAGCATGGTGGCAATCGCAATAAAGATCTGCTGATTGCGATGATTGCTGTGCTCTATAGCGTATGGCTGATCTACGCAGCCGGGGTGCAATTCTTACTGCTATCGGCCCTGCTGTATGCGCCCGGTGCCATTCTTTATACCAAAGCGCGTAAAGAAAACGACCAGATTGTCTTTACCACCATCGAAAAATTCATTTTTGCAGCCGCTGTCATCGGGGCCATTGCGGCGAGTTACGGCCTTTACACCGGTTTTCTAAAGCTTTAATAGGAGCTATGTGATGAGTACCGAAAATCTACAACTAGGCGTTCACTCTGAAGTGGGCATGCTAAGACGAGTGATGGTTTGCTCGCCAGGGCTGGCGCATATGCGGTTGACACCCAATAACTGCGATTCTTTATTGTTTGATGATGTGCTGTGGGTAAGCCAGGCCAAACGCGATCACTTTGACTTTGTGACTAAAATGCGCGAGCGCGGCGTGGATGTGATTGAGATGCACAATCTGCTCACCACCACCGTGGCGATTCCTGAAGCCAAAAAATGGATACTCGATCGCAAGATCACCGCAGATTTGGTTGGCATTGGTTTGCTGGAAGAAGTACGTAGCTGGCTGGATTCATTAGAGCCACGCCATTTAGCCGAATTCTTAATGGGCGGCGTAGTTGCCCCCGATTTGCCAGCAGATACGCCATCTGAAGTGCTAAGCATCTTCCGTGAAAACTTTGGAAATGCCAGCTTTATTTTGCCGCCGTTACCTAATACCCAATTTACCCGCGATACCACCTGCTGGATTTACGGCGGCGTAACGCTCAACCCAATGTATTGGCCAGCACGACGACAAGAGACCCTGCTCGTCACTGCTATTTATAAATTCCACCCTGATTTTGCCGCCGCCGATGTCAAAGTTTGGTGGGGAGACCCCGATGTCGATCATGGCAGCGCCACACTAGAAGGCGGCGATGTCATGCCAATTGGCAATGGCGTAGTCTTGATTGGTATGGGCGAGCGCACCTCGCATCAAGCCATTGGCCAAGTCGCCATGTCCTTATTTAAAGCCGGAGCCGTCGAACGAGTGATCGTAGCCGCCTTGCCAAAATCCCGCTCTGCCATGCATTTAGACACCGTATTCAGCTTTTGCGATCGGGATTTAGTCACCATTTTCCCTGAAGTAGTCAAAAAAATTGTCGCCTTCAGCCTACGCCCAGACGAAAGCAAGCCCAACGGCATCGACCTACGTCGTGAAAGTAAACCCTTCTTGGATGTCGTCGCCGAAGCGCTCAAATTACCCGCCCTGCGCGTGGTGCAAACCGGCGGTAATTCATTCGAAGCCGAACGCGAGCAATGGGACGACGGCAACAACGTCGTCGCCCTACAACCCGGCGTGGTTTTAGCTTACGACCGCAATATCCACACCAACACCCTGCTGCGCAAAGCCGGCGTAGAAGTCATCACCATCAGCTCCGCCGAACTAGGCCGAGGCCGAGGCGGTGGCCACTGCATGACCTGCCCAATTATCCGCGATCCGGTTGATTACTGATTGTTGGGCGTTTTTAGAAAAGATTGCAAAACCCAAATCTTGAACCACGGAGGGCACTGAGAACACGGAGTTTCACGGAGAAAACCTTCTGTGAAGGATAACGCTTGGTTTTATATAGGGTGTGCAAGTCGTTTTTCTTGCGCACCGCTCTCTGCGCTGCTACTTCGTCGTTGTATCCCCTATGAACTTTGCTCAGTAGCAGTCAGCGGACTCCTGCTCCTAAACACCGTGCCGAAGGCACTTAATAAAAGGATCGCTGCATCACCTCAGTAACTAACTAAAACGCTACCCCCATCCGGCATCCCCTGATGCCGCTTGGTCCATTTTGTATTTCTTTCGTTTTCTGGAGAAAATTATGTCCTTCAATATGCGTAATCGTAATCTGCTTAGCCTGATGCATCACACCACCCGTGAGCTACGTTATCTGCTGGATTTATCTCGGGATCTGAAACGCGCTAAATACACCGGCACTGAGCAGCAGCATCTAAAACGCAAAAATATTGCGCTGATTTTTGAAAAAACCTCCACCCGCACCCGCTGCTCCTTTGAAGTAGCCGCCTACGATCAAGGCGCAAACGTCACTTTTATTGACCCAAGCTCATCGCAGATTGGCCATAAAGAAAGCATGAAAGACACCGCCCGTGTGCTAGGCCGGCTATACGACGCCATTGAATATCGCGGCTATAGCCAGGAAATTGTGGAGGAACTAGCCACCTTTGCCGGTGTGCCCGTGTTTAACGGCTTAACCGACGAATATCACCCCACCCAAATGCTGGCCGACGTACTAACCATGCGCGAACACAGCGACAAGCCGCTGCACGATATCAGCTACGCCTATCTGGGCGACGCTCGCAATAATATGGGTAATTCCCTGCTATTGATTGGCGCAAAACTGGGTATGGATGTACGCGTTGCCGCGCCAAAAGCGCTGTGGCCACACGATGATTTCGTCGCCCAATGCCGCAAGTTTGCAAGCGAAACCGGCGCAAAAATCATGCTAACCGAAGACCCACTAGAAGCCGTAAAAGGCGTCGATTTTATCCACACCGATGTATGGGTATCGATGGGCGAGCCGGTTGAAGCATGGGCCGAGCGGGTCAAACAACTACTGCCCTACCAAGTCAACAGCGCCATGATGAAAGCCACTGGCAACCCACGTACAAAATTTATGCACTGCCTACCCGCTTTTCACAATAGCGACACCAAAATGGGCAAACAAATTGCCGAACAATACCCATTTTTAGCTAATGGCGTTGAAGTCACCGAAGAAGTGTTCGAATCCCCAGCCAACATCGCCTTCGAGCAAGCAGAAAACCGCATGCACACGATTAAAGCCATTCTGGTTTCAACCTTGGGGGATATTTAACCTTAGCTGCACTGATAGAACCCAAATCTTGAACCACGGAGGACACTGAGAACACGGAGGTTCACGGAGGAAAACAGGTTTGAAGTAAGCCTGTACATTTTGGGTTTTGAATATTTTCAAACGCAGTGATCTGAATAGTCATCGCAGCTCTCCGCAAGGGTTTAGAGCCCCCTTGAAACACGCCGGAGCGAGGAACAAACGGGGCGGGGTTTCGGCCAGGGAGCGAGGCAGCGAGCCAATCCCGCCTGCCGCCGACTCGATTGTCCGCAGCGCAGGGGCTTTCGTGTTTTTGAGGTTGCGGTTTTGCTTCCTTTCTTGGCCGTTCAAGAAAGGGAGTCCCCCGCGGGGATACCGCACCTAAATCAACGTGCCGCAGGCACTAAAAAGATCTTTTTGTATTTGCTAGCGTGTACAAGAAAACTCCGCCAGACATTGGCATAAAACGCTACAAAAACGGCGGGTTTCACCCGCCCTACGATGATTCAATGCTTGCAGACGTATAGCAGTAGCAGCCACTCAAAAATCAAGGTGCCGAAGGCACTAAAGATTGCGGTGTAAACCGCAATAAAGGATTCATTATGCGTATCGTCATCGCCCTAGGCGGCAATGCACTGCTTCGTCGAGGCGAAGCCATGAGTGCAGATAATCAACGAGAAAACGTCATCATCGCCGTCAAACAAATCGCCCGCGTTGCCCCAAATAATGAGCTGGTTATCGCCCACGGCAATGGTCCGCAAGTGGGGCTGCTCGCCTTACAAAATGCCGCCTACAGCCAAGTCAGCCCCTATCCGCTGGATGTATTAGGCGCCGAAACCGAAGGCATGATCGGCTATATGATTGAGCAAGAGCTGGGCAATCTACTGCCGGTCGAAACGCCATTCGCCACCATTCTGACCCAAGTAGAAGTCGACGCTGCTGACCCTGCTTTTAAAAACCCGACCAAGCCTATCGGCCCGGTTTATAGCAAGGAAGAGGCCGATAAGCTCGCTACCGAAAAAGGCTGGTCTATTGCCCCGGATGGCGACAAATTTCGCCGCGTGGTAGCCAGCCCAAGGCCTAAACGTATTTTTGAAATTCGCCCAGTAAAATGGCTGTTAGAGCACGGCACCATCGTGATTTGTGCGGGTGGCGGGGGGATTCCGACTTGCTACGATAAGGCAGGAAAATTGCACGGCATTGAAGCCGTTATCGACAAAGACCTCTGCTCCGCCCTGCTGGCAGAAGAGCTAAGCGCCGATTTACTGGTGATTGCCACCGATGTCAGCGCCACGTTTATTGACTATGGCAAGCCCACGCAAAAAGCCATCGCCAGCGCCCACCCCGATGAATTAGAACGCTTAGGCTTTGCCGCCGGATCAATGGGCCCCAAGGTGCAAGCCGCCTGCGAATTTGCCCGCAATACTGGCAAAGTAGCCGTCATCGGCTCGCTCAGTGATATCGAAGCGATTGTGCAAGGCACGGCAGGCACACGGGTTTCAATACAGGCAAGCGAGCTGAGCTACCATTGATTGCGTCCTTCACTTCTGCACCATAAGTATCTATATAAGTTGGATGTATTTGTTCCCCCCTTTGAAAAAGGGGGCTAGGGGGGATTTAGCACGGCATTACAAAAAGGCAGCAACTAATGCAAATCCTCCTCAATCCCCCTTTAACAAAGGGGGAAGCTACAGCTGAAGTACAGCCTAAACTTGTGTGGGAACCTATGTTTCCATGCCGTAGCGCAATGCGTTACGGCGTCTAAGCCGCCAGCAAACGCCCCAGCATCTCATCCGATTTTTGAAACTCCTGCCTTAACCAATCCAAAAACACTAAGCGCCGCTCGTCTTGGGCAAAGGGCTCTGCGGACAATACAACGTAGCTAGAGCCATCAGCCACCAAGCCATAGGGGGCAAGTAGCCGGCCATTTTTTAGTTCTTCTTCTATCATATAGGCCGACGCAATCGCCACGCCCAAGCCTGCCATTGCCGCCTGCAAGCTTAAATAAAAATGTTCAAAATATGAATTATGACGACTCGTCACCCCCTGCTGCGCCAGCACGCCCCAACGCGCCCAAGCATCCGGGCGAGTACGCGTGTGTAAAAGGCGACTCTGCTCAAAGTTAATCTGCCCATCTTGCCGCTGCTCGGGCACGCACACCGGCCCCACTTTTTCCTGCCCTATTTCTTCTGAGTAGCAATCTTTCCCCCAGTTGAAATCATTGCGCCTAATCGCTAGATCAATATGCCCGCCCTTAAAATCAACTACGCCACCCGCCGTAAATAAATGCAGCTGAATAGCCGGATAACGAGTATGAAAATCGCTTAAGCGAGGAATCAGCCAGCGCATGGCAATCGTTGGCTCACACGACACCACCAAGGGCCTATCGTAAGGATTTCCCTTGAGTTTTTGCAATGTAATCGCCAGCTGCGCCAGCATATCCTGACAGGTGTTTTTGAGTAGCTCACCTTCTCTTGTCAAAAAAATCGCCCGATTACGCCGCTCAAATAACAACACGCCAAGGCTTTCTTCCAGCTGCTTAATCTGGCGGCTTACCGCTCCCTGCGTCACAAATAACTCTTCTGAAGCGCGAATCAGGCTGAGATGACGTGCTGCGGCCTCAAATACCCGCAAAGCATTAAGTGAAGGAATTCGGATACTCATCGTTGACTTTTTCTCATTAATTTTATTGAGCATAAATCGATTTTACTGAACGAGCAAGATAGACAAAATAGTAGGAAGCTATGTGATAGCTGACGCGCAACTTCCATTAATCAATCTAAATGTGAAAAATAGGATTTTTAAATGCTGCAAATACCTTACCGTGATGACAAGCAGGCGTATTCAGATCTAGAGCAAGTACGTGCGCAAATTGCTCAGAAAAACTTCTGTTTTATCCCCGCAGAACGCGTCAAATCACTATTGCAACAACAGCAAGCTACGGCACTGCAAGATTGGGATGCATTTCAAAATAGCTGGTCTGATCTTTCTTTAGACACCTATATGGCAGACAACGGCAGCTATCGCAAACGCAGACACGCCACACTTAGCGCGCCAGCAGCAAGCCTAGAATGGCAAAAAGAAGCGCACCAGCCGCATTACCAAAGCTTAAATTACAATAATTTGAACGGTGGAATTGCCCGCCACTATGCACCCATCAGCGATGCGGTGATGCAAAGCCACAGCATGAATAGCTTGCTCACCTTAGCTTGCAATATTTTTGGCCAGCTGATGCCTGAGCATGACTGGCATATTGAAGCACATCAATTTCGCATCGAAGCCAATGCAGAGGAAGCAGGCCTGCCCACACCGGAAGGCGTGCATCGGGATGGCGTCAATTTTGTGATGATGCTGATGGTGCAGCGCTCCAATATGGTGAATGGCGCAACCACCATTTACGATCTCAATAAAAATCGCTTAGATCAATTTGTTTTGACCAATCCGCTAGACATGGCGCTTGTCAATGATGAGCAAGTCTTGCACGGCGTAACGCCCATTATGCAGCTCGATAGCGATCGGCTGGCTTCTCGCGATGTACTCGTTATTACCTTCCGCCGCAAAGCGCAATCCCCAATCACTCCCGATTGATATAAAGGATAAATCCAATGAACGAAATCTTCGCCGTCGCGCTTATCACCATTCTGGCCGTTATCAGCCCCGGCGCTGATTTTGCTATGGTCACCCGCAATAGCTATCTTTACGGCCGCAAAGCTGGTTTATTAGCCGCGCTGGGGATTGCCTTGGGCGTGCAAATCCATGTGATGTACACCATGTTGGGTGTAGGGCTGATCATTTCACAATCGCCAGCGCTGTTTACGGTGATCAAAATAGCAGGCGCTATTTACTTGATTTATATCGGCTACACCACCTTTACCAGCAAAAGTAAACTCGATATAGATCTGAGCGCTGATTCGGGTTTGAGCCCTTTTTCTGCACTAAAAAACGGCTTTCTAACCAATGTGCTTAACCCTAAAACGACTCTTTTTGTGGTGAGTACCTACACCCAGGTTGTTAACCCAAGCACCCCGCTGGCGCAGCAAATTGGCTATGGCTTATTTATGTCTTTAGCGCATGGCATTTGGTTTGCACTGGTAGCGCTATTTTTCTCTCACAAAACATTAAGATCCGCCATGATTAACGGGCAAAGTGTGCTCAATAAAATCATCGGTAGCGCCCTGCTTGGGCTGGGTGTATCACTTGCCTTTGCACCGCTCACACATTAGTCCGAAGTGCAGAATCACCCTGCTCTAGCAGGGCGATTCTCGCTCCTTTACGCCATTCACTTATCCATCCCAAGGGGCTAAAAAATGAAAATTGCATGTATCGATATGGAAGGGGTGTTGATTCCGGAAATGTGGCCGCATATTGCCGACTTTACCGGTATTCAATCGCTTGCCATTACCACCCGAGAAGAGCCGGATTATGTGCAGCTGGTGGCAAAACGAATCAGTATTTTGAATGAAAACCGGCTAGGCATTGCCGATATTGAATATATGATATCCAAGCTGGCCCCTCTGCCCGGCGCAATTGAATTCTTAAAGCAGCTGCAAAAACACTACCGTATTGTGCTGGTTTCCGATGCTTTTCAAGAAATGCTGCTACCGCTGTGGCATACACTGGGCCAGCCAGAGCTGCGCTGCCATCGCTTGATTTGTAAAGCCAACGGCCAGATTCGCCAAGCTCGTTTTAGCCGCGCACAGGGTAAGCATGAAGTGATCGAAGAATTTGCTGCGATGGGCGCCCGCACTCTGGCTGTGGGCGATGCTTTTAATGATCTCAGCATGCTGCGCAAAGCCACGCAGGGTTATTTATTTCGCCCCTCAGCAGAAACACAGCAAGCCGCACCCGACTTGCGCATCGCGCTAAGTTATCAGGATATTCTGGATGGCATTATGCTCGAGCATGGCAGTGCCTTATCGGTGAATTAAAAAGAACTCGGCGTATTGGCGCTAATCACTTCGGCAGCGCCAGCGCCGATATTGCGGAAACGATGCGGTAAATTGCTCGGAAAATAATAGCCATCCCCCGCCTGTAAAAGATGCACCTGCCCGGCAATGGTCAGCTCCATATGGCCGCTCACCAACACCCCACATTCCTGCCCCTCGTGCTGCAACATCTCGCTGCCGGTATCGGCCCCTGGCTGATATTGCTCACGCAGCAAGCCAATTTGCCTATCCGTAACTCCTGAGCCAACCAAATGCATTTGCACAGACGCATTGCCTAAATTGGGCTGCGTGCCTGCGGGGAAAATATAGCTGGGCACGACCATTTCTTGCTCAAAAGTAAAGAATTCCGCAAGGGACATCGGAAACCCTTCCAGCAGCTTTTTTAATGAGCTAATCGACGGGCTAACCCGGTTTTGCTCGATCAAAGACACTGTGGCATTAGTCACCCCGGCTCTTTTCGCCAATTCGCGCTGCGACAAAGCAAACCGCCCTCGCACCACTTTAAGCCTTGCCCCTACGTCCATTGGCTTCACCCGTTCAAAATAATCAACACGCTCTTAAAATATGTCATGCCCGCGCAATTAGCCAGAAAGGTTTCCATTCTTAAGCTACAGCACCACATAGCAAGCAAGCGAGGGTTTATCCAGCGTACAGGAAAATAATTACAGCCAAAATAACAGCAAAAACTTGTCAAATATAATTAACGAACTAAGCTTAAAACTATGTTGGATGGGCATAGTTATGCCCGATGCGCATCAAGTTAAGCGATTGCCATAACTGCAAACATTGAATCACCTTAGGGCGGGTGCTTACCCACGTATTTATTCAATATTGCTCGCGGGTTTCACCCGCCCTACGAAAAATGCACTGCATGCTATTGGATTTAATGATGCGTATGGGGAGGGAATAATTGATGCCCCCCAACGTATCACACGTACACCGAGGCCTATCATGACTCAGCCTATTATTGGGATTCCCTGCTGTCGCTGGTGGTTAAAAGACAGCCATTTTTTTCACCTTGCGGGTGAAAAATATATCCATGCTGCGTTGGCGGCCGGTGGCATTCCACTGCTGATTCCAGCCCTTGGCGACGCCAGCCAGATTGCGCAAATATTGACGACTCTTGATGGCCTGCTGCTGACCGGCAGCCAATCCAATATCGAGCCGCAGCACTACCACGGCAAGCTATTAGAAGGTGATTTTAACGACCCGCAAAGAGACGCCACCACCCTGCCGCTGATCCGTGCAGCGGTGGCTTTAGACATCCCCGTATTTGGAATTTGCCGGGGCGCACAAGAAATGAACGTGGCCTTTGGTGGCACGCTGGAGCAAGCCGTCCACCAGCAAACAGGCATGCTTGATCACCGCGAAAAAGACGGCAGCACCGATGAAATGTACGAGGAAGCACACGATATTCAGCTGATTGCAGGCGGCTTACTTGAGCAGCTCTACGGCCAGAGCACAGCCAGAGTGAACTCACTCCACCATCAAGGCGTGGCAAAACTCGCCGACAAGCTACAAGCCGAAGCCCTCGCCCCCGATGGCCTGATCGAAGCCTTCAGCGTAAAAAACACCGCCTTCGCACTCGGCGTGCAATGGCACCCAGAGTGGAAATTCCAAAACAACCCGCTATCGCTCGCCCTACTCGCAGGCTTTAGCACCGCCTGCAAAAAACGCCATTTGGCAAGGATGCTGAATCAATAGCGGGTGACTGGCAATGAAATAGTAAAACCCAAATCTTGAACCACAGAGGGCACAGAGAACACGGAGTTTCACGGAGAAAAACAGTTTAATTTTGTATACGCAAACAATGAAAAAACGTAATCACCACGGTCTCAGCGTGGGGCTTAAAAATCCCCTTGAAGCACGCCGAGCGAGGAACAAGCGGGCGGGGTTTCGGCGAGGACTGTTTGAGCGAAGCGAGTTCCGCAGCCGCCGCTCGATTGTCCGCAGCGAAGGGGTTTCGTGCTGGTCGGGGCGGCCTTCTTTTGGTTCTTTTCTTGGCCGTTCAAGAAAAGAACGCCCCCGCGGTGGCTACCGCTCCTGAATCAACGTGCCGAAGGCACTAAAAAAGGTCTTTTTGACTTTGGTTAGCGCATATGGGGTGAAACTCGCGAGTAATGCTAAAAAATACGCCGGTTTCACCCGCCCTACGGTTTTTCATTGATGCAATAAAACCCCAACACAACAAAGCCACCACCATGCCTAAACCCACACACCTAACGCTTCAAAGCCTCCAGCCAGCCAGCACCACCATGTGGGCGTTTGGGCTGGCGAAAATGGGCGTGCAACACGCCAGAAATTCCGCACAACCATTGCTCGTAAACATGATCGGCAAGCTGATGCAGGGCTGCTACTTTTTCATCCAGATGATGCAGAATCTGCGCCTCACTTTGCACCGAGCTTTGTCCCTGCCACTGCTGCAACACCTGCCTATCCTCGGCACACCACTGGCGAATACTTTGCGCCGTCACTTCCAGATGCGATTGCAAACCCAGATGCGGCCCCAGCGCAAAGCCCTTATTCATGCAGTAATAGCCAAACAGAGTGCGCTTAGCGCCGCGTGGCACTTCAAAAGTATCGAAGTGCCAGTGAAACATATCCAGCTCCCGCTTCTCGCCCATCCATTGGCGCGACTCGTCAAACTTGGTCACCAGCACTTTGCCCCAGCCGATCTGCGGCACCACATTACGACGTACCTGGCCCCCCAGGCTTTTGGATAGCAGCTGCCCGCCAAAACAATGGCCAAGAATGGGGCGCTCCAGCCTTAATGCATCTTTAAGCAAAGCCTCCTCTCTTTGAATCCAGGCCAAGCCATCATTAACACCCGCATTCGAGCCCAAAACCACCACGCCGCTAAATTCGGCAGCACAACGAGGAGGTGTATCCCCCGCATCAATGGCAAAAACACGGTAGGGAATAGCGTGCTTTTCTAAAAAAGCCTGTAAATAACCCGGCCCTTGAATGGCTTCATGACGACAGATTGCGATGGGTTTCACGACTGATTTCCAAAGGAGTAATCGACACCTCAAGCCTAAGTAATTAAAAGAAAAGAAACTGTAAAAACACACCTAGCCCGTATCAATTTTCTATAAAAATGCCCACTTCAAAACGGAGTCAACCATGAGCGTCATCAGCGACTGGCTGCGAGAACGTCGAATCACTGAAGTTGAATGCGTTACGCCCGATTTCACTGGCATTGCCCGCGGCAAAATCGTGCCCAAAGAAAAATTCAGCGAAGACGAAGGCATGCGCCTGCCCGTTACCGTACTGGTGCAAACCGTGACCGGTGAATACGCCGAACACATCACCCCCATCACCGATCCCGATATGCTGTTGATTCCAGACCCCAACACCATACGCATCATTCCTTGGGCCAAAGACCCCGTTGCGCAGGTGATTCACGATTGCTTTCATTTTGACGGCACGCCGGTTGAGCTGTCCCCTCGCTATGTGCTGCGCCGCGTGCTGAAGCTCTATGAAGACCGGGGCTGGAAGCCGGTCGTTGCGCCTGAAATGGAGTTTTATCTGGTTGATATCAACCGTGATCCAGATCTGCCCTTACAACCGCCCGTGGGGCGCACCGGCCGCCCGGAAACCGGCCGCAAAGCCTATTCCGTCGATGCAGTAAATGAATATGACGACCTGTTCGAAGACGTTTACGACTATTGCGATGCACAAGGTCTGCAGATAGATACGCTGATCCACGAAATTGGCGCCTGCCAGATGGAAATCAATTTTTTGCACGGCGATGCACTGGAGCTGGCCGATCAAGTGTTTCTGTTTAAACGCACGGTGCGGGAAGCGGCCATCCGCCACAATATGTACGCCACCTTTATGGCCAAACCCATGGAAAACGAGCCAGGCTCGGCCATGCATATTCATATGAGCGTAGTGGATGAAGTCAGTGGCCAGAATGTGTTTTCGAATGTGGACGGCACGCCCAGCGAGGTGTTTTATCAATCGGTAGCGGGCATGCAAAAATACTTCCCGCAAGTGATTGCGCTCTTCGCCCCCTTTGTAAACAGCTACCGCCGCCTGACCCGCTACTACGCCGCGCCAATTAATGTGCAATGGGGTTTTGATAACCGCACCTGCGGCATCCGCGTGCCGCACTCCGACCCAGTGGCCCGCCGCATAGAAAACCGCCTGCCCGGCGTGGATTGCAACCCCTATCTGGCCCTCGCCGCCACGCTGGCCTGCGCCTATTTAGGCATAGAAGAGCAGCTTACCCCCAGCGAGCCCCTCACCGGCGACGCATACACCCTGCCCTTCGCCTTCCCCAGAGGCCTCGACGCTGCAACGCAAATCCTCAGCGACTGCAAACCCATAGCCGCCGTGTTGGGCGAGCCATTTATCAAAGCCTATTGCGCAGTAAAAGAAGCCGAATACGTGGAATACGCCAGAGTCATCAGCCCATGGGAAAGAAAACATTTGCTGCTGCATGTGTGATGGCTGATGTTGCTGCCAGCAAACCCAAATCTTGAACCACTTCGGTCCCAGAGAACACGGAGTTTCACGGAGGAAAAGCTTTTGAATCTACATAAGGTTGATGCATTTGTTCCCCCCTTTGAAAAAGGGGGGCTAGGGGGGATTTAGCACTGCACATTTTTAAAAGGCAAATCCCCCTCAATCCCCCTTTTACAAAGGGGGAAGCTGCTTGCCAAAGGCCCTTAATTAAATACAGTTTTTGACTTTGCTTGCTTATAAACGGCGGGTTTCACCCGCCCTACAATGTACTCACGTGGGCACTGGCCCACCCAGCAACAAGGAGGCACTCGATGAATCCGAATCCCATCAGCCAAGGCCACTCCAGCCCTAGCCGCAGCACCGCCGAATACCAAGCGCTGGATGCCGCCCACCATATTCACCCCTTCTCGGATACCGCCGCGCTGAATGCCTACGGCTCACGGGTGATTACCCATGCCGAGGGGATTTATTTATATGATTCTGAAGGGAATAAAATTTTTGACGCCATGAGCGGGCTTTGGTGCGTGAATATCGGCTACGGCAGGCAGGAGCTGGCCGAAGCGGCTTACCAGCAAATGCTGCAACTCCCTTTCTACAATACCTTTTTTAAAACCACCCACCCGCCGGTAATCGAGCTATCCAGCCTGCTGGCGCAAGTCGCCCCCGAGGGCTTTAATCACGTTTTTTATACCAACTCCGGCTCAGAAGGGAACGACACCATTATTCGCATGGTGCGCCATTACTGGGCCCTGCTCGGCCAGCCGCAAAAGAAAACCATCATCGCCCGCGAAAACGGCTACCACGGCTCGACCATAGGCGGGGCAAGCCTCGGCGGCATGCACTATATGCACGAGCAAGGCGATCTACCGATCCCCGGCATTGCCCATATCGAACAACCCTACTGGTATGCCAATGGCGGCGAGCTTAGCCCCAAGGAATACGGCCTAAAAGCCGCAAGGGCACTAGAGCAAAAGATTCTGGAGCTAGGCGTTGAAAACGTCGCGGCTTTTATTGGTGAGCCGGTGCAAGGCGCGGGTGGAATTATTATTCCCCCCTCCACCTACTGGCCGGAAATCCAGCGCATTTGCGATCATTACGGCATCTTACTCATCGCCGACGAAGTGATCTGCGGCTTTGGCCGCACCGGCTCATGGTTTGGCAGCCAGCACTACGGCATTCGACCACATTTGATGACCATCGCCAAAGGATTAAGCTCGGGCTATATCCCGATTGGCGGTGTGTTAGTCCACGACACCGTGGCCAAAGTGCTAATAGAAGGCGGCGATTTTAACCACGGCTTTACTTATTCCGGCCACCCCGTCGCCTGCGCTGTGGCGGCCACCAATATCCGCATCCTGCAAAAAGAACGCATTATCGAGCGCATGAATGAAGACGTCGCCCCCTACGCCGCCCAGCTCTGGCACGACGCTTTTGATCAGCACCCGCTGGTAGACGACGTGCGCAGCTTGGGCTTTTTCTTTGCCCTCACCCTCGTTGAAGACAAAGCCAGCCGCAAGCGCTTTGAGCACGGCAGCAGCATGGCCCTGCGCTGCCGAGATATCTGCCTAAAAAACCAGCTAGTCATGCGCGCCACCGGCGACAGCATGATCGCCGCCCCCCCGCTGGTCATGACCCGCGCACAGGCAGAAGAATTCGTCAGGCTGGCAAAGCAGTGCATTGATGAATACGCGAGGGAGCTGGGAATGACCAAAGGTCTGTAGACACAGAGTTTCACGGAGAAAAACAGCTTAGGAATTAGGCTTTTATAGGGTGTACAACGACGCAGTCGTTGCGCACCGAGAACGGTGCGCAAGAAAAACGATTTGCACACCCTATACAAAACCAGTTCTCTGCACTCCGACTGCGTCGTTGCACTCCCTATGAACAAGGGATTTTGTAGGGCGGGTGCAACCCGCCGAAACTTGAGCAAATTTGGCGGGATGCACCCGCCCAACATTTCTCGATGAGAATAAAAATGGACAACTGGAATGATCGCCGCCTTGCCGCTACGCCACGTGGCGTAGGCATTAGCACGCAGGTTTTTATTGCCAAGGCAAAGAATGCCGAGGTGTGGGATATCGATGGGCGACGCTATATCGACTTTGCCGCTGGCATTGCGGTGCTTAATACCGGCCATTTGCATTCTAAGATCAAGGCGGCGGTGAGCGCCCAGCTGGATGCTTTTTCGCATAGCTGCTATCAGGTCATGCCTTACACCAGCTATGTGGCGCTGGCAGAAAAGCTCAATCAGCTCGCCCCCATCAGCGGCCCGTGCAAAAGCTTTTTCCTGACCACAGGCGCTGAAGCCGTTGAAAACGCCATCAAAATTGCCCGCGTGGCCACGGGGCGGGCGGGCGTTATCGCTTTTTCTGGTGGTTTTCATGGCCGAACGCTCATGGGCATGGCGCTAACCGGCAAGGTTGCCCCTTATAAAATCGGCTTTGGCCCCTTCCCCGCCGATGTTTACCACGCGCCTTTTCCATCTGGCGAGATCAGCAGCAGCGCGGCACTCGCCAGCTTAAAAGCGCTATTTAAAAGCAGCGTAGACCCCAAGCGTATTGCTGCCATGATCATCGAGCCCGTACAAGGCGAAGGCGGCTTTTACCCTGTGCCCCGCGATTTTATGCAGGGCTTGCGGCAAATTTGCGATGAGCACGGCATTTTGCTGATCGCCGACGAAATTCAAACCGGCTTTGCCCGCACCGGCAAACACTTTGCCATGGAGCATTTCGACGTTGAGGCCGATTTAATCACCGTGGCTAAATCACTGGCTGGCGGCTTTCCCTTATCTGGCGTAATTGGCCGGGCAAGCCTGATGGATGCCGCAGCCCCCGGCGGGCTTGGTGGCACTTATGGCGGCAGCCCGATTGGCATTGCCGCTGCGCTGGCGGTACTGGAAATTATCGAAGAAGAACAACTATGCACCCGTGCCAATATCATCGGTAGCAAAATTAAAGCATGCCTAGAAGCATTAAAAACCAGCATCCCGCAAATCCACGACATCCGCGGCCTTGGGGCGATGGTGGCGGTAGAGTTCACCGAAAAAGGCCAACCAGCACCCGAGTTCACAGCAAAAGTAAAAATACAAGCCCAAGCATTAGGCTTGATTCTACTGAGCTGCGGGATGTACGGTAACGTCATCCGCTTCCTCTGCCCGCTCACTATAGAAGACAAGATACTGGATGAGGCCTTGGGGATGTTGGATCAAGCCGTAAAGGCATCTTAGGGTAGGTATGTTTAGCTCACACGCCATATGCAACGTCACACGCGGGCATAAAACATGCCCACCCTTCATAGATAAAAGGAATCCCCATGTTACAACTCAAAAACCCTGCCCTCTTTAAGCAAGCCTGCTATATCAACGGCCAATGGCAAGATGCTGCGGAAAAAATCGCGGTGACCAACCCTGCTACAGGGGAGATCATCGGGCATATTCCTAAAATGGGCCGTGCCGAAGCGGCTAAAGCCATTGCAGCAGCCAAGCTCGCCATGCCCGCTTGGCAAAAGAAAACAGCTCAAGAGCGCAGTGTTATTTTACGCCGCTGGTTTGAGTTGATACTGGATAATCAAGAAGACCTCGCGCAAATTTTAAGCGCTGAACAAGGCAAGCCGCTGGTCGAGGCTCGCGGTGAGGTTATCTATGGGGCAAGCTTTATTGAGTGGTTTGCAGAAGAAGCGAAACGCGTTTATGGCGATGTCATTGCCGCACCGCAGGCCGACAAACGTATAGTGGTGATCAAGCAAGCCATTGGCGTGGTCGCGGCTATTACCCCGTGGAATTTCCCCAACGCTATGATCACCCGCAAAGCGGGGCCGGCTCTTGCCGCAGGCTGCTCCATTGTGCTTAAACCCGCCACCCAAACGCCTTTTTCTGCACTGGCTTTGGCGGCATTAGCCACTGAGGCAGGGATTCCCAACGGCGTATTTAATGTGATTACCGGTGCCGCCAGCGAAATTGGTGGTGAGCTAACACGCAGCCCCGATGTGGCCAAGCTGAGCTTCACCGGCTCCACCGACATCGGCAAATTGCTGATGCGGCAATGCGCCGATACAATAAAAAAAGTATCACTGGAGCTGGGCGGCAATGCGCCGTTTGTGGTGTTTGACGATGCCGATCTGGACGCCGCCGTTGAAGGAGCCATGGTCTCCAAATTTCGCAACGCAGGGCAAACCTGCATCTGCGCCAATCGCATCTATGTACAAGAAAGCGTTTACGACGCTTTTTCCGCCAAATTTACCCTTGCAGTTGCCAAGCTCAAAGTGGGTGTTGGCACAGGGGAAGGCGTGACCCAAGGCCCGCTCATCGACGACAAAGCAGTGCAAAAAGTCGAAGAACATATCAAGGACGCACTGGAACAAGGCGCAACACTGGCTCACGGCGGCAAGCGCCATGCGCTGGGACATAGCTTCTTTGAGCCAACCGTCTTGCTTAATGTCACCACCAAAATGAAAGTCGCCCGTGAAGAAACCTTCGGCCCGCTCGCGCCACTATTTAGATTTAGCAGCGAAGAAGAGCTCATCCAACTTGCCAACGACACCGAATTCGGCCTCGCTAGCTATTTCTACAGCCGCGACATCGGCCGCATCTGGCGCGTGGCCGAAGCACTCGAATACGGCATGGTGGGTATCAACACCGGCACGATCTCTAGCGAGCTAGCTCCCTTTGGCGGAGTAAAACAATCAGGACTGGGACGGGAAGGATCCAAATACGGCATCGATGATTATATTTCGATCAAATGCCTATGCATGGGAGGGATTGATCGCTAATTGCTATTACATAGCAAAACCCATTTTTGAAACACGGAGAAAAACTATTTTATAGGGTGTGCAAGTCGTTTTTCTTGCGCACCGCTCTCTGCGCTTCGACCGAATTATTGCGCACCCTATTAATTGAGAGCAAATAAGACCAACAAAGCCCCCCTCCCCACACCCAATCCTATCAACTTAGCTAGATGTCATTGCGCTTTTCGCACAATGACAACTATTGAATCATCGTAGGACGAGTGAAACCCGCGTATTTTTCAGCATCGCTCGCGGGTTTCACCCGCCCTACGCAAAACATTTCACTTAAGTTGATAGGATTACCCCCCCATTCTGTGCATCATTTCCCTTATAAAGCGTAATTTATTCACTTCGAATAGCCAGCCCTATCTGTGACAATCAAAACCATTGTCACCCAAATAAAAGTGGATCGAATGAATTGGATTGAAATTCTGCAAGCTCAGGCAATCAGCTATGCGCCTAAATTATTTTCTGCGCTGATTACTCTTTTTATCGGCTGGAAGCTAATTGGTATTGCCGCGCAATTGCTCGATAAAATGCTGACCCGCAGCAATGTTGAATCCACTTTGCGCCACTTTTTGGGCAGCCTTGCCAATGTGGCATTAAAAGCGCTGCTACTGATTAGTGCTGCTTCAATGATTGGTATTGAAACCACTTCATTTATTGCTATTTTAGGTGCGGCCAGTTTGGCAATTGGCTTGGCGCTACAAGGTAGCTTGGGCAACTTTGCAGGTGGCGTGCTGATTTTAATGTTTAAGCCATTTAAAGCGGGCGACTATATCGAGGCACAAGGTCAGGCGGGTACGGTAGAAGGTATTCAGATTTTTACTACCCGTTTACGTACTGGCGATAATAAATTAATTGTGGTGCCTAATGGCCCATTAGCCAATGGCAACCTCACCAATTACTCCGCCCTGCCCACCCGCCGCGTCGATTTTGTATTTGGTATTGGCTATAACGATGATATCGATCATGCACGCAAAGTGATTTTATCAGTATTAAATATTGATAAACGAATCCACCAAGACCCAGCACCGATGGTTGTGGTTTCATCCTTGGCTGAAAGCTCGGTTAATTTTACAGTACGCGTTTGGGCCAATAGCGAACATTACTGGCCTATCTTTTTTGATACCACCGAAAACATCAAAAAAGCATTTGATGCGGCAGGGATTTCTATCCCCTTCCCGCAACGCACTGTGCACCATTTTCAGCATAATGAAGCAGCTAAGCCTTTATCAAAAGCCCAGCTTGAGCATGTTGATTAAAGATTAAATAGATATAATCTTCAGGGTCTCTCTCTCCCTGAAGGTTTCTCCATGCCCCATCTTAATCTTGAATACAGCAAAAACTTAAGCGGCTTTAATCCCCACCTTGCCCTGCAACAATTAAATAATGCCCTGATTGAATCAGGGCATTTTATTGAATCAGACATCCAAAGCCGCGCAATCGGCTTTGATGATTTTTTAATTGGCAATGTGGATGAAGGCCGCGCCTTTATTCATATCAAGCTACGCCTGCTCAGTGGTCGCTCGGCTGAAATCAAAAAAGCGCTTTCAGATGCGCTAATTCAAGCCATAGAATTAGATAACCCTCAGCAATTAGAAATCAGCATTCGAGCCGAAATCATCGACATCAACCGCGAGTCTTATGGTTCAAAGAATATCGCTGGCTAATAGGATGTAGGGCAAGTGCAACCCAATTCTATCAACTTAATAGGGAAAAGCTTGGTTTTTATAGGGTGTGCAAGTCGTTTTTCTTGCGCACCGCTTTCGGTGTGCAACGACTGCGTCGTTGTACTTCCTATAAATACCAACTCACCCAATGCAATAAGCTTAAGTTGATAGGATTGGGGTGCAATCCGCCAATATGTAATACAAAAAAACGGCGGGTTTCACCCGCCCTACGATTACACACCAACAAAACTCACCCGCGCCTTAAGGTAATCCGCGTAATTTCCGATGGGGCGAAGAGGCGTTTAGGTGGGCCCCAATAGCCAGTGCCTCGGCTGGTATATACCCACACATTGCCCAATAGATTTAGGCCTGCCGTAAAAGGCTGCTGAAAGCGCACAAAGAAGTTCCAGGGGAAAAACTGCCCGCCGTGGGTGTGGCCGGACAATTGCAAATGCAGGCCCAAATCCTGCGCCTTAAAAGCACTACGCGGCTGATGCGCTAGGAGTAATTTAAACGGCGAATCGGGCGATCCGGCTAAAGCGGCCTGTGCATCACTTTGATGATCGGGATAAAAATGCCCAGCGCCGTAATCAGTCACCCCGGCCACCACCAGCTGATGGCCGCCATGGGAGAGCAAAACATGCTCGTTCAGCAGCACTTGTAAACCAAGGCGGCGCAGCTCGGCAATCCACGATAAGGCGCCAGAATAATACTCGTGATTACCCGTTACAAAGAACGTACCGTGGGTGGATTTTAAGCGGGCTAAGGGCGCGGTATGCGCGGATAAGTCAGCCACATTGCCATCGACCAAATCCCCCGTTACCGCCACTAAATCTGCACCAAGGCCATTTACTTTATCCACAATCGCATCTAGATAAGGCCGCTTAATCGTTGGCCCCACATGAATATCGCTGATTTGCGCAATCGTGAAGCCCACTAATTCAGCGGGTAAATTGGCCACCAATACGGCCACATCCACAATCGCCGCACTGCGCCGTGCATTAATCAGCCCCACCAAAGTAAATAGACCTGCCCCCGCAAACACGCCCAAAGCGCTCTGAATCTGCCAGCTGCTATACGCGGCATCGCTTAATAAATAGGCTAAAGGCAGCAAAGACACATCGCGCAGCAGGCACAGCACAAACAAGGAAGAAAACAGCCCCATCACCGTTAAACCCAGCCAAGCAAGGCGATCGGCCCAAGGAGGCTGGCTGATAAATCTAGCCGCCAACCCCAAGGGCAGCAGCAGGCTAGACAGCGCCAAGGCCAGCCAGCCCAGCAACAAGCCCGCTCCTTGCAAACCCAAAGCAGGAAACAAACGCATTCCCAAATAGCCATGCGCCAGCAAGATAATGCCAAGCATGACGAGCAGCGTTGAACGGGGCGGCGTGGTGTGTTTCAAATGAGTTTGTCCTTGGTGGTGGCGGGTAAATGTAGGTTGGGCAAGGAGAGGCAAGAGCATAGCAAAAAAGCTGGGGTTTATAGGGTGTGCAAGTCGTTTTTCTTGCGCACCGCTTTCGGTGCGCAACGACTGCGTCGTTGTACACCCTATAAAATACCGATTCGCCACGTGGGCACAAAAGCGTGCCCACCCCAAAACTTAATCCTTAGCCAGCGCATCCCGCATATTGCGGCCAAGCGGGCTAGGCTGATTGCGTTTTTTGGCGAGTTCGATCTGTTTTTGCCGCTCGCGCGCGCCATTTCTGGTTTTTTCGCTGAGCGAATTCCAGCAGTGCGGGCAGCTAATCCCAGCGACGTAATGCGGTGATTGGCGCTCTTCCACTGATACGGGTTGGCGGCAGGCATGGCAAAGATCGAAATCGCCTTCGCTTAAATCGTGGCGAACGGTAACGCGATTATCAAACACAAAGCAGTCGCCATTCCATTTGGTTTCTTCCTGCTTTACTGTTTCTAGGTATTTAAGAATGCCGCCTTTAAGGTGGAAGACTTCTTCAAAGCCCTCGCCCAGCATATAGCTGGATGCTTTTTCGCAGCGAATACCCCCTGTGCAAAACATGGCGACTTTCTTGTGTTTGGCGGGGTCGAAATGCTGCTTAATATAATCTGGGAATTCACGAAAGCTCGCCGTTTTAGGATCAATTGCACCCTCAAACGTGCCAATCGCCACTTCATAATCATTACGCGTATCGATCAGCAGCACTTCAGGGTCGCTAATAAGCGCATTCCAATCTTCGGGCTCTACATAAGTGCCCACGGCTAGATTCGGGTCCACTCCCGGTACGCCCAAAGTGACGATTTCTTTCTTTAATTTAACTTTGCTGCGGTAAAACGGCTGCTCATCACAATACGATTCTTTGTGATCCACATCGATAAAACGCGCATCGCTTTTTAGCCACACCAATAAGCCATCAATCCCAGCGCGGGAGCCTGCTACCGTGCCATTAATGCCTTCTTGTGCCAGCAGCAAAGTGCCTTTTACTTCGTTATCCAGCATAGATTGCAATAGCGGCTCTTTGAGCGCTTCAAAATCGGCCAGCGTTACAAACTTATACAGGGCCGCCACAACAATGGCTTGCGAACCACTTTCTGCCACAGCTGTGGCTTGCAAATTAATCTGCGTCATATTTTTATATCTCCAGGTGGTCATCCGCGTAAAGGATGGACCAGGTAAAAAAACCCGCTCAAAACAGCGAGGGCGAAGTTTACCTGAAGCAAAAATGAATAACAGCCCGCCAGTCAGCCGCACCTTTCTTAGATGGGGCTTATGATTACAAATACCAATCTGGCCTTGCATTAAAGCCTGTCTAAGGGCTAATTTTAATCTGGGCACCTTGCCCCATAATCACCACTCTTTAATCATAAACCGATAGTAGTGTGCTCCAAGCAGGGGTTTTAAAAATGGCAATACCCACAATGAAGAAAATTTTTATTACCAGAGCCTTATTATTCCTCGTATTTATCGCAATTTTGTATTCCATTCTTTATTACAACAAAGACAGTGCAGATCAGCTTTATCTAGCCCAAAGGCAACAACACGCCTCTCTATGGCTTATTGCCCAACTTCACAAAAACCCGGCTCAGCCCAACGCTATTTTTAACCAGCCACAAGCGCAAGAAATTTATAAAGAAATACGCCATGACAATACTGAATTGAATGCACAAAGCTTTATTCAAGCAGCAGGGTTTAATCAATCAGAGCAATCCATATTTCAGGATATTATAAAAGAGCCCAATCAAGCCAATAGCAGCAGCAATCAGAAAACACCTGCCCTGATTAACAATCTATCTGCCTCGCTAGAAAAAAGGCACGCTGAAAAGGTAAAAAACAACCATCAGCAGCAACAAGATCTATTCCTTATTATTTCTGTATCTACCCTTATTCTTAGCTGCATTTGCGTGTTACTTATTTCTCAAACCTATATGGGGATTATTCATAGAATTGGCTGTGGCCCCGGCGAAGCACGGCGCTTGATATTAGAAGTAGTAGCAGGCAATTTGCGCGGGGAGTTTGCTGCCAATCATAAAAACAGCCTGCTCTATGCCCTGCACAATATGATAGAAAAACTACACGAAGTATTAGCCGAGATATCAGAAACATCGCATTTGCTGGCAAAAACATCACATTTAATTAATGCATCAGCCAAAGATCTAACTTATAACGCCATGGAGCAAGCCACCAGCATTGAAGAAACCAGCGCCTATTTAGAGCAGCTTACCGCCACCGTGGCGCAAAATAATGAAAGTACCCGCATTACCGAAGATATCTCCGTGCATTCATCCATGAATGCCATTGCAGGCGGCGAAGCAGTTAAAAAAACCGTATTGGCGATGCGCGAGATTGCCAAAAAAATCAGCATTATTGATGATATTGCCTATCAAACTAATCTATTAGCGCTGAATGCTGCAATCGAAGCCGCCCGCGCAGGCGAACAGGGCAAAGGCTTTGCCGTCGTCGCCGCCGAAGTCAGAAAGCTCGCCGAGCGCAGCCAAACCGCCGCGCAAGAAATCAGCATTTTAGCCAGCAATAGCGTAGAGCAAGCCGAACATGCAGGCAGCCTACTCAATGAAATTGTGCCATCAATCAGAAAAACCGCCGACCTAGTCCAAGAAATCTCCGCCGCATCGCGCGAGCAATTAATTGGCATTGAGCAAATAAACTTATCCGCCACAAAATTAAATAACGTCACCCAAGCCACAGCAATAGCAGCAGAAGATTTATCCAATACATCGGATGAATTATCCATGCATGCGCAAAAGCTGGAAGACGTGATTGGATTTTTTAAAATGAAATAACTCAGACTCACCCCACATTACACTCCACCAAGCCCAATCCCCCCGCCATCTTTGTTGCCGCCCTATCCATCAAAGGCAACGCCAGCAGGGCGATGGCTGCGCAGCCGAACCACACGCTATGGCCGCCAAAATGCGTATACAGCTGACTGCCAAACACAGGGGAAATCAGCATACTGCTACTCCAGCACACCGCATACAGGCCAAAATAATGGCCGCTTTGCCGCCCTTCCGCCCGCTGCATCACCAATACACTCATGGTGGGCATAAATAAAATTTCGCCAAGGGTCCAAATCACGGTAGAAATGCAAACGTAAGCAAAGCCCGAGCCAAATGGCAACATTAATAAGCCCGCCGCCAGCAACACCGCCCCCACAGCCAGCTGCCCCCGCTCGCCCCAAGCCTGGGTTGCACTGGTAATTGGAATTTGCAAAGCCACCACCAACAAGCCATTAATCGTAAATTGCCAACCCAGCGCCCCCGCCCCTAGCTGATAAAAATCTAAAAGATAATTACCCAGCATGGCATTCACGGTGTCATAGGCCAAAGCCAGCAACACACCCGCAAGTAAAAACGAGATAAAGGGCCAATCTGCATAAGGTGATGCCTGCGAAGGAGTCGACTCATCAGCGGCAAGCACCACTTCTCTAGGCTTTGCCGCCCAACGTCGCAAGGCCCAAGCTAGCCAAGCAGCAGCCAAAAGAGACATCGCTGCGCTCACCAAAATCAGCAGGCGGTAATCCCAGCCCGCCAGCACGCCGCCCAAAATACCGGCAATCGACACCGCCAGATTCACCGCCACCCGATTCAAAGCCTGCGCCCTTGGCCGCTCCTCCAAGCTGCAGTTTTCCATAATCAGCCGCTGGTAAAGCGGCTTTGCACCGCCATCCAGCACGCCACTTATAAACAAAACCAGCGCCAGCAGCCAAACTGAATGAATCAGCGTAAGGCTAGCTAAGGCCACCCCACTTGCCAGCATAATCCGCACAGCAAGCTTACCTGTGGGCATATGATCGCTCAGCACACCAATCGCGTAAGACCCCAGCAATAAACCCGCCCCACTGCCTGCCAATAACCAGCCTATCGTATCAATCGACAAACCCAGCGACTCACGCAGATAAAGCGCCATAAACAGCTTAACCATCACGCCAAGGCGATTCACAAACAAAGCCGCCGCCAGCCCCCAAGCCATTTGTGGCAAATCAGACAATCTATTTTTAAACGCGCGTAAAGACGTGAGCAGCATGAACATCCTCCAATAAGCCCTGAACTCTACACATATGCTTACGTAATAAACAGATCTAGTTTAAGGATTGTGAAGGGATACAGAAGAGGGAATGCGGCTGGAGGGATAAGCATCGCCAAACGTCAAAACTGCATACCATGAGCGAAACGAACCATTAGGAATTTCCTAATAGTTGCCTCAGACAGAGGCTCTACATCGGCAGACAATGCCTTCAAATCTAACGAAAAATTTGCTTATCAGATGAGTTAGCTTTGTGGGCGTACCTTATCTGCACAGATTTGTGCGACAAAGCCCCGTAACTGTAAAGAGAAATCGGATACAATGCTGTTCGCTTACTTAGTAATTACGCATCTTAATTAATATTAAACACTAAACAACACTCATTATTCATTCAAAAATATAAAAAAACATATTTATTAAATATATAAACAAAGGAACTTCAATGCAAGATACTCTATGTGGCCCCGTAATTGTACATAAGTACATTGCCATAAATGATAACCAAGGGCTTGTTACCCCACTATTTAAAAAAACAGACAGTAACGAAATAATCCCAATTGATCCAGAAAATTATCCAGCTCACATTTTAATCTCAAAAAACTTCCCTGACGTTGAAAAAACTTATGATGAAAATGAGCTATTTCTTCTGCAAAACCATTATTTAGATACGCAAAAAACAGAAGAATTTGGCTCAAAAAGATACTGGGCAAAAGTAGAGTCGGTTTGTAATTTAGAAACAAACACAATGTTACCTATTTTGGTAGAAAAATTACCAGAAAAGGAAGCTGGGATGCTCCC
The DNA here is from genome assembly GCF_042664895.1 of Iodobacter arcticus. Taxonomy (NCBI): domain Bacteria; kingdom Pseudomonadati; phylum Pseudomonadota; class Betaproteobacteria; order Neisseriales; family Chitinibacteraceae; genus Iodobacter; species Iodobacter arcticus. Next base: position 181,194 of record NZ_JBHTBQ010000019.1, on the reverse strand, counting down.
TGAAGGTGTTACGCCGCCTAGAGGAACTTTCTTTCTGCGCGATGAAAATAAAATATATGGACCACTGACAAGCAGCGAACTAAATAATGGAAGATATATTATTGAGCCATTAACCCACCCTAGCCTATCTCTTGGAAAAGACTATTTAGGTCTGTTTCTTGAAGAAAATATTAAAAATAATTTATTTAGAATTGAAATACAAGGCTATCCGCATGAATATATTTCATCAATAAAGGAACTAAGTAAACATCTCCCTGACAAAATTGATTACATGGCCGATGATCGACTACTTAAATTTTTCAATCAACAAGGCTTTGGCAAAAATTTTAAAGGTTTAGCAAAAAAAGAAGCGGAAAGACTTCAACTGGCAATAACGCAAAGTGAGAAAACCTATCCACTGGCACGTTCAGAAAGACTGGAACGTTTAAAGGCAATGCTTGACCGCTATTTAAAAGAGTCCGATATTGGTGCCGATATAATTAAGACATACTTATCAAGCTCAGCAATCGGCTTGAAATTTTTACGTGATTACGTTGAGGTTAACAAATCGACACTACTAAAAGAACATATTGACAAGATTGAGGCTGAAGCAAAAACAAAAGAAGCAATTTTAAGAGCGAATATAATTGAGCAAGAAAACCAAGTAAAAAACAAAACAATAGAACTTGAAAAAATAAACCATCAAGTAATTCAGGCAAAAGAAGACGCCAGAGTGGAAATAGCTAACATTCAAGCAGAAACACAAGAGCAAGCAAAAAAAAGTTTAGAAGAAAAACAAGAAGCGCTATCACAAGAAGTAACTGCACAAGAAGAAGAGCTAAAAAAACTAGTCGATGAAATATCTAAAAAAACACATAAATTAAATATCGCCAATGACATAGAAAGAATGAAATCTGAATGTGTTTACTATGAAAAACATAAGGAACATTTAAAGTCCGCTGTTAAAGGATTTGAAGATGCACTAAAAGACCCAGAATCTCTTGCATCCCGAATGGGGGAGATGGAGGTTATTAGTCGAGTACTAAATGGTGGATCAGCAGAAGTTGCTGTTAGTCCTAGTAAATATAGACCAGTTGAATTTACTAAGACTGAACCAGAAAATGGTGCAGAGCTAATTGAACTCCTATGTAATTCGTTTGAAGATGATAGTGGCCGACCTTTTTCAAAAGATGAAATGACAAATTTAATTGTCTCAATTAGCCAATCTTACATGACCGTATTATCCGGACCGCCTGGAATAGGAAAGACATCAACTGTGACGCGTTTAGCCAATGCATTACATTTAGGCGACATTAAAGGAGATCAAAATTTCTTATATGTTCCCGTCGGACGAGGCTGGGTTTCTGGCCGGGATATTCTTGGTTTTTACAACTCATTAAAAGGCGTTTACCAAGAATCCAGAACAGGACTATATGATTTCCTTACTCGGATAAACAAAGCCACACCTAACCAAAAAACAGCCCCCCAACTTGTACTTCTTGATGAAGCAAACCTATCCAGCATAGAACATTATTGGTCTGATTTTCTTGGCATGTGTGACCCAGAAGGAAGAAATCGGCCTATTGACACAGGCAATCCAAATGAGGCTAATAGATATTTGCAGATTGGTAATCAGGTTCGATTCATTGCAACAATTAATAATGACTCAACAACAGAGCGTTTATCTCCACGCTTAATTGATAGAGTCCCTGTTATTAGTCTGCATCAAGCGAATTCAACACCAATAAACAATTTAAATTCATCACTATCTAAAATGGATGGCGCAATTAGCTCAAATTGCTTATTCAATTTTTTCAAACCTGATGAATCTTGCGAACTTACAAGAGCAAATGAAGCAGTATTAGATCAAGCAATCAACATTTTACAAAATAGGGATTCAAATCTTGGGCAAACAGTAAACATTAGCCACCGTAAAAGAATAGCAATTACAAATTATTGTTCCGTTGCGGGAGAGTACATAGGCCAAGATAGTGCAATGGATTTTGCAATTTCTCAACATATCCTGCCCCACATTGAAGGGCATGGAACAAAATTCAGAAATAGGATTCAAGAATTATCTACCTTTATTGGGAAATCACACCCTAGAGCCAATCTGCATTTAGAAAGAATACTTTCTGGTGGCAATGATTTTACTGGAACTTACTCATTTTTCTAGGCTACCGTAATGGAACTAATATTATTAATAAAAAATGGAGAGCGAAAGGGGTTAACTCTTTCGCTTTTAACACTCCCAAATCAAGGACCAACCATACAATGGCTAAAGGAAGATGAAGTTATTGAGTTCCAATTAACGGCACCCCCAAAATTTACTTCTGCCACTATTGAACTTTACGAGCATAAAATTGAATTTTCTCAAAGAAACACAAATGTTGTGAATGATAATGTCCAATTTATTTGGCAACCGTCGAGCTCCACCTACAATGCACGAGAAGCGTGCCTGTTTATTAATTTTTTTGGAATTGCAGAATTAAATATTTCACTCGTTACAGATAATTTAGCACCAGTTATTGAATACTTTGAACCAATTGAGATTTTAGCATCTAAAACAAATGCAACTCGTGTTGGTAAAATGTTTGATTTCTTAGCAAAAGTCCCTGGAGAAGCCCTACATTCCGTATTTAGAACAACTCGACACAGTTTAGGATTTGAAGACGGCACTCGATCTCCAGACTTCACTCTTGAGAAACTAGAGCATGTAAGAGATGTTTTACAGCATACATTACCATCAATCCTTTATCGCCCGATAACACGACTAATTCCAGAACAACGAATTATTCCAACAACGGGTAGGGAGGACTTGGATGACAGCTCAATAGGATGGCTACTAGAAAATGCATCACTCTTATCAGAAACAGATAATTTATATGATGCACACTTCAAATTTAACTCTAATTTTTATAGGGCAAGTGCAGTTCAATTAGCAATTTTAAAAGAAAATACTGACTTATATGAAAATCAGGTCATTCACGGATTTGTCACATCATTATTAATAGAGGCTCAGAACTTATTTTCACAGTATTCATTCGATAAAAAAAATAGCCGAGCCAGCCAAAGCAATATGCCACTAGGCTACATTAGCTTTTTCGAAAAAATTTCGAAATTCAAAAAACTATTAATTGGAAACCAAAAGTCCCGATGTGAGAAACTAATAGACTCATTAAAGAGAATAAAACTACAGTTAGACTCAAAACTAACAGTCAGGCTACACATTTCTGACTCCCCAATAATTACCCCAAAAGTACAAGTAAACCACGACTATAGACTTCTATTTATTGAAATACTGAAGTGGCATGAAAAAGGGAAGCCTGACTGGTCAGCCTATGATAATTTGTTTGCCATACAAAGCATCCCAAAATTATTTGAAGCATACTGCTATTTTAGAACGGCAAAAATACTAAATAATTTATTTTCACCCAATGACTCTGATATTATTCCCACCCAATTTATTAATAAACATGGATTGGAAATCTGGCTTCGGAGAGAACCTGTATATTGGATGAGTGGCCATCTTAAGTCTATAAATGAGTCTTTTGTAAACTCGGAAGGATGGACAATTGAGGCAAATAAAAATATAAAGACAAGAGGGAAAGTTGGTGCCTATGCAAATCGATCGCCAGATATCGTAATCGAAGTATTCTCTCAAGAAAGTGAGAATATTATGTTAATTCTCGATGCAAAATACTCAACGGCCAAGACATCATTCATCACATATTTACCTCAACTAACAATGAAATACGTACATGGGATTCACCGCTCAAAAAATGGTGCTGCTATTGTTAAATCACTAACGATACTACACCCGAGCGAAGATGAAACATTACGTGATTTTCATTGCGGACCATTTGATTTATTTGGAAAAAGCCCTGCCAGTCCAAGCTTAATTTGTCTTGGGGTAACGATCGAAAGCTCCCACCAAGAAGACAAATTAGAAAAACTAATCCAGCAACTATTTATTGCAAATAATATTGAAGTTGGGTGTGCAACCGAAACTTTAACTACACAATTTCAACCATTTGACGAAGGTCTAAGTTAGCAATAAAAAGGCCGTAATTTGACCACCCATTATAATGATGTACCCCTTTAATTAACCATCAACAACCACACTTTAAATTGACACTCATCGTAATAAACTGCCAAATGAAGCTCTTTTGAACTTCTGACTGTAGGGACTAGTTAGCAACGAGCCGGTCCCTACAACTCATCAATTATCCACATTCCGCGCAATCAGCGCGTTCTGTTCGATAAGTTGATGTCGCGGTTCTACTTGGTCGCCCATTAGGGTGGGGAACACGGCGTCCGCGCCAAGGGCGTCTTTTACGTTGCCTTTCAGCAGGCGGCGGACGGTGACATCCATGGTGGTTTCCCAAAGCTGTTCTGGGTTCATTTCGCCCAGACCAGCGCTGGATGGCTACGTTGCGGCGGATTAGGCCGAGTAGCCATTCGATGGCGTCTTTAAAATTGTTCACCGATTGAACTTGCTCGCCACGTTTTACTTTAGCGCCGTCACCCAACAAGCCGCTCAGCATATCGGCGGTTTTACGCATTTGCGCGTAATCGCTGGATAACACGAACATACCCACCAATGCCTGCTCGATTACATTACTGATTCAGTGGAAGCACATTGGGTTAAGCATGGCTCATCGCTGTCTATTACTTTTTCGGCAAAGCTAAATGCCAGTGCCAATTACCTTGGCACGCCACCAAATAAGCCAAAAAGGTTCTGTCTCAAAAAAATGGACCAGATACTTTACGACCCACTTAAGCAAAGTCGCCATCAACCTAATTACGCTTTGCCGCCTTTTTTCTCTATGGCTTTTATTGCTCTATCAAAATCAGAAACAATTTTTTGGCTTTTATTAAATTCATTGTATTCACCAGCCGCTTTATTATCGGCCTGCTGTTTAGAAATTTTACCTTTGTCGCTCAAGATGTCGTATTTTCTGAACACTAAAAATTCATTCACACTGCTCACAAAGTCTTCCATCGTAAACGTGTTTTCGCGCTCGATTAGGTCTTCGATGTAGTCAAAGTAGCCCGTTACGGCACGCTCCAAGCGTTTAATCTCTTTGTCGGTCAGGTAGTTTTTAGCGGTGGTTACATCTGATTTAAGGATGCGTCCATTGGGGGCGTTTTTCCATGTGGTCAGCCCCATATGGTCTGCATTTCTATCCGCCTTGGTATAAATAATCTCAGCAGCGGTTTGCCCTGCAATTGCAAAATGAAATTTATTTTGAACCACCGCATAAAAGTCTTTGGTGATCTGAGCACTTGCCGCGTAATCAACACTGCATTCGGCAAAAATATCAGTAATTTGCTGCCAAATACGTCGCTCACTGGCACGGATTGAACGTACGCGCTCAAGGAGTTCACGAAAATAATCTTTGCCAAAAACCTGCCCACCCTGCTTTAGGCGTTCGTCATCCATCACAAAACCTTTTTGGATGAACTCCTTGAGCGTCTTGGTCGCCCAGATTCTAAACTGAGTCGCTTTAGCAGAATTCACGCGATAACCAACCGAGATAACGGCATCAAGATTGTAGAATTTTGTCTTGTTGGTTTGGGTTTTCCCTTGGATGGCACCGTGCTCAGTGGTTGTTTCCATTTTGGAAATAACCACTGCTTCATCAAGCTCAGCTTCTGCAAATATATTTTTTAGATGCTTACTAATAGCGGGCGTTTGCACGTCAAAAAGTGCAGCCATTGCTTTTTGCGTCAGCCAGATGGTTTCATCTCGCATCACCACATTGATATTAATATCCTCTTGCGGGGTGCGATATATCAAGAACTGAAGCTCTTTACTCATGCTTGCGTACTCTCTTTTCAGCCCCCTCAATCTTCGCAACAATCGCATCAATCTGGGTGCGTAGCTGATCAATCTTGCTTATCGTAGTTTTTGGAAATACTCAGCAGCATATGAAACGTCCCTCAGAAAATAATTCTTTCCAGTAAGCTGCATATAGTCGCTGATCCGAAAAACCCAACAAAAAAGCCCCTTGCGGGGCTTTTTAATCCTCAAACTAATGCCCCAAAAATCTAGAAATTAATGGGATCTTGCAACCATCAAATATCCACATTCCGCGCAATCAGTGCGTTTTGTTCGATAAATTGACGTCGCGGTTCTACCTGGTCGCCCATCAGGGTGGTGAATACGGCATCCGCACCAAGAGCGTCTTCTACGTTTACTTTCAGCAGGCGGCGCACAGTCACGTCCATGGTGGTTTCCCATAGCTGTTCCGGGTTCATTTCGCCCAGACCTTTATAGCGCTGGATGGCGATATTGCGGCGGATTAAGCCGAGCAGCCATTCGATAGCGTCTTTAAAGTTGGTCACAGACTGGATTTGCTCGCCACGTTTTACTTTAGCGCCATCACCCAGCAGGCCATTTAGCATATCGGCGGTTTTGCGCATTTGCGCGTAGTCGCCGGATAGCAGAAAGGCTTCGTCCAGATGCTGGATGGTGGATACGCCGTGCTGACGACGGGATACCTTAATCACATAGCTTTCTTCAGAGCGAGTAAAGCTAAAGCTGTAACGCGGGCTGTTTGGCGAGGCGACTTTTTCTAAGGCGGCGGTTAGCAGATCAACGCTTTGCTGTGCTTCTGCTTCTGTGCTCAAGGCCAATGCTGGCAAGCCAATCATGGCTTGTAGTACGGCGGCATCGATAAAGCGGCTATGCCTGTCGATCACGGCTTCAGAGGCGAAGTATTGGCGGGCCAGTTTTTCCAGTGCGTCGCCAGCAATGGCTTCCGCGTCTGCGCTTGGTAAGAGCGATGCGCCGTTTAAGGCTTGGCGCAGCAGGTATTGCTTCAGCTCTGCTTCGTCTTTGAGGTAAGTCTCGCTCTTGCCGTGCTTGATTTTGAATAGTGGCGGCTGGGCGATATAGATATAGCCGCGCTCAACCAGTTCTGGCAATTGGCGGTAAAAGAATGTCAGTAGCAGGGTACGGATGTGCGAGCCGTCCACGTCCGCATCGGTCATGATAATGATGCGGTGGTAGCGCAGTTTGTCGATATTAAAATCGTCTTTACCAATACCGCAACCGAGCGCGGTAATCAGTGTGCCCACTTCCTGGCTAGAGATCATTTTATCGAAACGTGCGCGTTCTACGTTCAGGATTTTACCTTTCAAAGGCAGAATCGCTTGAAACTTACGATCGCGGCCTTGCTTGGCCGATCCACCCGCAGAATCACCCTCGACGAGGTAAATTTCAGATTTTGCAGGGTCTTTTTCTTGGCAATCGGCCAGCTTACCCGGCAGGCCAAGGCCATCTAACACGCCTTTACGACGGGTTAGCTCGCGGGCGCGGCGGGCTGCATCGCGGGCACGGGCTGCATCTACAATCTTGCCGCAAATGATTTTGGCGTCATTTGGGTTTTCTAAGAGGAAATCGGCTAGGGCTTGGCTGATGACTTCGCTGACTACCGGGCCAATTTCGCTAGAAACCAGCTTGTCTTTGGTTTGGCTGCTGAATTTTGGATCAGGCATTTTCACTGATAACACGCAGGTCAGGCCTTCGCGCATATCGTCGCCAGAGGTTTCTACCTTGGCTTTTTTAGCGTGATCGTTTTGCTCAATATATTGATTAAGCGTACGGGTCATCACTTGGCGCAGCGCAGTCATATGGCTGCCGCCGTCGCGCTGGGGAATATTATTGGTGAAGCATTGAACCGATTCCTGGTAAGAATCATTCCATTGCATCGCTACTTCTACAATCATGCCGTCTTTTTCGCCAACAGCATGGAAGATATGCTGATGCAATACTGATTTATTACGGTTCATATATTGCACAAAGCCGCTTACGCCACCTTCATAAGCAAAGTTTTCTTCCTTGCCGTGGCTGCGGTCGATCAGCTGGATTTTTACGCCGTTATTTAAGAAAGACAGCTCGCGAATGCGCTTAGCCAGAATTTCAAAATGGTATTCAATCAAGCCAAAAGTCTCGATCGAAGCCATAAAGTGCACTTCGGTACCACGGCGCTCGGTGTCGCCAATCACGGCCAACGGAGAAACCGCTTCGCCCTGACGGAACTCCATGCTGTGCGCTTTGCCATTACGGCGAATCGTTAGCTTTAGCCAATCAGATAAGGCATTCACCACCGATACACCCACACCATGCAAGCCGCCAGAAACCTTGTAGCTGTTCTGGTCAAACTTACCGCCGGCGTGCAGCTCGGTCATGACGATTTCGGCGGCAGAGCGCTTAAATTCGTCGTCTTCTTTGATATCAGTAGGGATACCACGGCCGTTATCTTCTACGCTGATCGAATTATCGGCGTGAATGATCACTTTAATCGTATCGCAATGCCCGGCTAATGACTCATCAATAGCGTTATCCAGCACTTCGAACACCATATGATGCAGGCCGCTGCCGTCCTGTGTATCACCGATATACATGCCCGGACGTTTCCGAACGGCTTCAAGACCTTTCAGAATTTTAATGCTATCGGCGCCATATTCTTGTTGCTCAGACATTGCTAATTCCTTAAATCAACATACGAGCTTGGCCCATTTTTGGCCAAGCTAAATTTTTATAAAGATGTAAACGGCATATTCAAGCCCAAAAACTTGACTCAAAGCCAATCAAAATCATAAAAACAGTGCGAATCATTCTTCGCAAACTAACATCTTACAAATGCAAAAGGCCGGGGCAACCCCGACCTTAGCCGTAAACTTACCGAAGCTAGATGCGCATTGGCATCACAATGTATTTGAAATGCTCGTTATCTGGAATAGTAACCAGTACCGAGGAAGTCACATCGCCAAACGAGAAGTGTAGCGTTTCAACCGATGTATTGGTCAATACGTCCAGCAAATACTGGATGTTAAAGCCGATATCCAGCGGCGCGCCGCTGTAATCCACTTCTACTTCTTCCTGCGCTTCTTCCTGCTCATTGTTATTACACATAATTTTGAGCAAGCCGTCGGTGAGCACTAAGCGCACGCCACGGAATTTTTCATTCGATAAAATCGCAGCACGCTGCATCGAGGCCAATAACATCTGGCGCTCAATCAACAAGCCTTTATCATTATTTTGCGGAATCACGCGGTTGTAATCGGGGAATTTACCGTCGACTACTTTGCTGTGAATCACGATATTGCCAAAGGCAAAACGTACTTGATTGCTTGCGATATCGATGGTGACTTCATCATCCGAATCAGCCAGCAATTTATATAATTCTAAGATTGTTTTACGCGGCAAAATCACTTCATTCTTAGCGAAATCGCCCAGAATCTCTGCCGAAGCAAAAGCCAAACGGTGGCCATCGGTGGCAACCAGTTTCAGCAAATTGCCTTCAGTCACCATAAACAAACCGTTCAAGTAATAACGGATATCCTGATGAGCCATCGTAAATTGCGTACGCCCCAGCAAGGCTTTTAACTGGCCTTGTGGCATGCGTACTGTAGCGCGCAGATTGGTATCTACCGCCAGTTGCGGGAAATCAGCGGCAGGCAGCGTTTGCAGATTAAAGCGGCTTTTGCCTGCCTTAATCGTCAGACGGCCGTCGGCTTCTTCCATGCTCACTACGGTTTTATCCGCAATCGCACGCAAGATATCAGACAGCTTTTTAGCTGCGACTGTAATGGCGAAATCGTCGCCAGAAAAGCCTTCGGCCTGACGGCTACTGATCTGAATTTCAAGATCGGTGCCGGTAAAGGACAGGGCGTCGCCATCCTTCTTGATCAACACGTTCGAGAGAATGGGCAGGGTATGCCTGCGCTCAACAATACCGGTGACCGTAGCCAGCGGCTTCAAGAGCGCATCGCGTTCGGCTTGCAAGAGTTGCATGGCGCCTCGTTCCAAAAAATGGGTTTAACCGCAGGATTCTAACCGATTTACAGCATGTGTAGGGAATGAATGGTATTTAGCCAAATCAAATAAGCTAAGCAGCACCCAAACTTACAAACCAGCCATGTTTTATGCAGGTGCATACACAGGCACTGACATTCAACGCAGCTGGCAATGCAGATTTGCTGGCAGCGGGCTTCTCCCGCCCAACAACAAACCCACACCAAAAATTAACTACGCAGCATCTGCAGCAACACGCCATATTGATGAGCGATTTCGCTATCGCTACCACGCATTTCTTCAATGGTGCGGCAAGCATGCAAGACCGTGGTGTGATCTCGCCCGCCAAAAGCTTCACCAATGGCAGGTAAAGACATTTGCGTGAGCTCTTTAGTCAGCGCCATGGCAATCTGCCTTGGCCGCGCAATATCACGAGTGCGCTTTTTAGAATGCATATCTGCAATCTTGATTTTATAAAAATCTGCGACAGTTTTCTGAATATTTTCTACCGATACCTGACGGCTACCAGACGCTAAAATATCTTTCAGCGCTTCTTTAGCTGCATCCAGTGTAATCGGCTGATTGGTAAAGCGAGAATAAGCCAATACCCGCTTCAATGCGCCTTCTAACTCCCGCACATTTGAGCGGATATGTTTAGCGACAAAAAACGCTACGTTGGCATCAAGCTTAAAGTTTTCGCGCTCGGCTTTTTTCATCAGAATTGCCACGCGCATTTCTAGCTCAGGCGGCTCGATCGCCACCGTTAAGCCCCAGGAAAAGCGCGAAGTTAAGCGCTCTTGCAAGCCGTCGATTTCTTTTGGATAGCGATCGGAGGTGATAATAATTTGCTTGTGCGCTTCCACAAGGGCATTAAAAGCGTAGAAGAATTCTTCCTGCGTTTTGTCTTTGCCCACAAAGAACTGAATATCATCAATCAGCAGCAGATCAAGCGAGTGGTAGTAGCGTTTAAACTCATCAAACGCTTTGTGCTGGTAAGCACGCACCACATCTTGCACGTATTTTTCGGCATGAATATAGCGAATCTTGGCGCCCGGATTACGCTGATGCACATAATTACCAATCGATTGAATCAAGTGAGTTTTACCCAAGCCCACGCCGCCATAAACAAATAGCGGGTTGTAGCTTACGCCGGGGTTTTCTGCCACTTGAATCGCCGCCGCACGCGCCAATTGATTGGCCTTACCGGTGACCAGCGTTTCAAAAGTAAAATTAGGGTTTAAGCGTGTGGTTTCGTGATTGGCGGCCGAAGCGCTAATCACCGCCTTAGCAGGCGCAGGTTTACCCTCTGCAACGCTGCTGCTAGCCTGAGGCGCAGCAGCAGGCCTTTGCATTGTGCCTACGCGCAAGGCAATAACAGGCGCATCGCCCGTTGCAAAGGTGGAGGCAGCTTCTTCAATCATTCCAAGATAACGATCACGAATAAATTGTAAGAAAATCTGATTAGGTACGATCAGGTTTAAGCCTTCATCGGTCATTTCAACCGTTAGCGGTTTAATCCAGATGCGAAACTGGTCCGCGCCTAAACGACGCTCCAACTCAGCAAGGCAGTGGGGCCAGCAATTTTCCTGCACAGACATAGGGGTATCCTGTCCGTCGTGATTTGTGGAATACACAAGTGCCCCACACAGGAGGCCCACAACGAAAGCGGTGATGTTTTCAAAAGAGAACGAGGGGCGATTGTACCGCTTCACCCCCTACTTATCCACAGCCCGATTATGATGCCGCTTAATAAAAGGCATTGACACAGGCGCCTAGAGGGCATATAAACGGCGGTTTACTTCGATTTTGTTTGGCAGGGATCCAATATTATGAAACGTACATTTCAACCTTCAGTTATCAAACGCAAACGCACTCACGGTTTTCGTGCCCGTATGAAGACCGTTGGCGGCGTTCGCGTTGTTAACGCTCGCCGCGCAAAGGGCCGCAAGGTTTTGACCGCTTAATTGCGGGCAGAACCTTGATGCTAAGCTTTGTTGGGACACTCCCAAACTGGTTTTGCGCGCAATATGCGCCTGCTAAAAGCGGATGAATTTTCATCCGTTTTTAGTTTGCGCTGTTCTTCTTCCAATGATTTTTTTCAAGTGCTTGGCAGGCCCAACGGGCTGGATCACGCCAGACTTGGCTTAGTCGTCGGTAAAAAAACAGACAAGCGGGCCGTAGGTCGCAACTACATCAAACGCACAGTGCGGGAAACATTTCGCCTGAACGCAAATAAAGTAACCGGCATCGATCTGGTGGTACGTGCACGTCGGCCATTTGGACGAAAAGAAGGCGCTGCAGCACGTGAAGCACTTATTTCACTGCTCGGCAAGATTCACAAATGTCGAAAATAATCGTCGCGCTACTGCAACTTTACCGGTTTACTATTAGCCCGCTCCTAGGAGCGCGCTGTCGCTTTACGCCAACTTGCTCCCAATACGGCATTGAAGCCGTCACACGCTACGGCGTGATGAAAGGGGGCTGGCTAACTACTCGCCGGCTATGTCGTTGTCACCCTTGGGGTGGCTGTGGCTATGATCCGGTACCATAAATCTGCATACCCTTTCGAGCCAAGATGGATACCAAAAGACTCATCCTCTTTATCGCGTTGTCATTCGGCATTCTGTTCTTCTGGCAGAAGTGGATGGAAGAGCGTTACCCTCAAATAAAAACCCCTGCAGCAACTGCAAGCGCTACAAATGGTTCTACGCCACAGGCTGCAGCACCAGGTCAGGCCCCACAAGATGCAGGCAGACTGCAACGTGGTCAGCGCATTACCGTTAAAACAGACCTGTTTAATGCAGAAATCGACACCAATGGTGCCGATCTGCGTAGCGTAAAGCTGCTTAAACACGGCATGATTGATAATGCCAAAAAGCCATTTGCCTTACTGCAAGACGAAGGCGAGCATATTTATGTGGCACAAACCGGCCTGATCGGTGAAGGCCTGCCTACGCATAAAAGCACTTTTACCAGCGCACAAACCGCCTACCAACTGGCTGATGGCCAGAAGGAAGTCTCTGTTCGCCTAGAAGCTGCCGGCCCTGATGGTATAAAAATCGCCAAGATTTATACCTTTAAGCGTGATAGCTATCTGATTGATGTGAAGTACGAGCTGGTTAACGGTTCTGCTAAACCATTGACCACTTCGGCTTACTACCGTTTGCTACGCGATGGCAAAACACCTGAAGGTAGCGGCGGCCATATGGGAGCCACTACCTTTACTGGCCCTGCTGTTTACACTGAAAAGAAGAAATTCGAAAAAGTGGAATTCAGCAAGCTGGATAAAGGTGAAGCCACCTACGAGCAAGCAGCTAAAGACGGCTGGGTTGCCATGCTTCAACACTACTTTGCTACTGCGTGGATTGTTTCACCTAAAAACGCGCCAGCAGTGGGCGGTGCAAATGGTGTTCGCTACGAGCTGAAAAAGCTGCCAGATGGCCTGTACTCTGCCGGTGTGATCGTAGAATTGCCGACGATTGCTGCCAATGCAAAGTATGAAACGAGCATTCCATTGTTTGTTGGCCCAGAAGAAACCCGTGTACTGAATACCGTAGCCGAAGGTTTTGATCTGATTAAAGACTATGGCATTTTCACCATCTTCTCTAAGCCTATCTTTGCGGTTCTGGATTTCATCCACAAGATGGTTGGCAACTGGGGCTGGTCGATTATTTTGCTGACCATGCTGATCAAAGCGATGTTCTTCCCGCTGGCTGCTGCGAGCTATCGCTCTATGGCTAAAATGCGCAAGCTTGCACCGCGCATGGAACAGCTAAAAGCGAAGCATGGCGATGACAAGATGAAGTTCCAGCAAGCCGTAATGGAAATGTATAAAACCGAAAAAGTGAATCCGCTGGGTGGTTGTCTGCCTATGCTGGTACAGATTCCGGTGTTTATTGCACTTTACTGGGCACTGCTGGCATCGGTTGAGCTACGCCAAGCACCATGGATTTTCTGGATTACCGACTTATCGGTGAAAGATCCTTACTACGTACTGCCTGTGTTGATGACGATTTCGATGTATATCCAAACATCGCTGTCCCCTCCTCCACCGGATCCGATGCAAGCTAAGATGATGAAGATTATGCCGCTGATGTTCAGTGTGTTCTTCTTCTTCTTCCCAGCAGGCTTGGTTGTGTACTGGGTAGTGAATAACGTGATTTCTATTGCCCAGCAATGGTATATCACGCGTAAGATTGAAAAAGCAGACGACGACAAGCCTATTAAGCTGGCTAAAGCTTAACAAGTCACTGCCAAATAACGCCGCCTTAGGGCGGCGTTTTCATTTCAGAGCAGCCGAGTATTTGTAATGACCACACAACAAATCCACACTGAAATTGAGCACTTTTTTAATACCTATTGCCTTGCTTACAATCAGCAAGATAGCCCGAGTATTGCTGGGATGTTTGCCGTGCCTTCAGGCATTGCTCAGCATGGGCAATACACGCATTTTTCTAGCCCGGATGCCACAGCAAGCAATATGCAGGAGCTTTGCCAGTGGTATACAGAGCATGGTTTTTTAAAAGCTAGCTTCAAGATTAATCAGCTCTTTTTGCAAGGCGCGCAACACGCCATCGCAGATATCAATTGGCATATTGAACGCAAGCAACAAGCGCCGTGGCAGTTCCATACCACGTATAATCTGATTAATACATCGCAAGGCTGGCTCATCCTGCTTTGCACCGCTTATGAAGAAAGTTTTACTTAATCCCCATACCGAGTCCGCCATGCTTTACACCCCCGACATCATCGCCGCCATTGCCACTGCCCCGGGTCGAGGTGGCGTGGGCGTTATTCGTATTTCTGGCCGTCATTTGGGCGATATTGTAGAAAAACTCATCGGCAAGCCCTTAAAGCCCCGCTACGCCCACTTCGCCCGATTTAAAGCCGAAGATGGTACGGTGTTAGATGAAGGGATTGCACTGTATTTCCCCGGACCCAATTCCTTTACCGGCGAAGAAGTGCTGGAATTACAAGGCCACGGCGGGCCTGTGGTGATGCAGATGCTGCTGGCTCGTTGCTTAGAGCTGGGCGCACGCTTTGCCGAAGCGGGCGAGTTCAGCAAACGCGCTTTTTTCAATGGCAAAATGGATTTGGCACAAGCCGAAGCCGTTGCCGATCTGATCGACGCCCAATCGACTGCTGCCGCCAAATCGGCGCTTAAATCGCTGGATGGCGCGTTCTCGCGTGAGATTCATGTGCTGGTCGACGAGCTAATCACTCTGCGTATGCTGGTAGAAGCCACGCTCGATTTCCCCGAAGAAGACATCGATTTCCTAGAAGCCGCCAATGCCCACGGCAAATTGCTGGAGCTGCAAAGCCAGCTGCAACGCGTGCTTGGCACCGCGACTCAGGGCAAATTGCTGCGTGAAGGCATGCATGTGGTCCTCATCGGCCAGCCTAACGTAGGCAAAAGCAGCCTGATGAATGCGCTAGCAGGAGAAGAAATCGCCATCGTCACCGATATTGCTGGCACGACTCGCGACACCGTGCGCGAGCTGATTCAACTCGATGGCGTGCCTGCGCACATTATCGACACCGCAGGCTTGCGTGACACCACCGATACCGTAGAAAAAATCGGTATTGAGCGCACCTGGGCAGCGATTGCCAAAGCCGAACTCGCCCTGCTGCTGATCGACAGCCGCATCGGTATTACCAGCGACGATCAAGCCATCCTGGACAAACTGCCGCCGGAGCTGCCCGTACTGCGCGTCTTTAATAAGATCGACCTCACGGGTGATGTGCCAGGCATTGTGGCCGACAATGAAATCCACGTATCCGCCAAAGCAGGCATCGGCCTAGACGAGCTACGCAGCAAGCTGCTCACTTTAGTAGGCTGGCATGGCCATGACGACAGCGTATTCATCGCCAGAGAGCGCCACCTTAACGCCATCCGCCGCGCCCAAAGCCATCTGGTGACGGCGGAAAGCGCCTATCTGCAAATCGAAATATTTGCAGAGGAATTACGTCTGGCGCAAAACGCACTCAGCGAAATCACCGGGCAATTCACCTCTGACGATTTACTCGGCGTGATTTTTAGCCGCTTTTGTATTGGAAAGTAATTAAGCAAGCCCGTAAAAAAACCCGCTTTAATGCGGGTTTTTTGCTTTTAAAAACCAATAAAATATATCGCAATCTGCTATGAATAAGTCATAAAACGGGAAGAGCTGATCAATCACGCCTATCCCGCATACCACCCTCAGTACTTTGCATCACACCGTGCTGCACTAAGCAGGTGTTTTTATGCACTACTTCTAAAGGCGGCGAATGACTTTAATTAAAAACACATCCCCTTCTAGCTATATTCCAGAAATAGATAGCCTGCGTGCAATCGCTGTTTTATCGGTTATTTTATTTCATTTTAACCCGCTGATTTTGCCCGGTGGTTTTTCAGGAGTAGCTTAGCCAAAAGCAGGCAAACTCATTTTGTGAACTTTGTGCTGCAATTTTATTCGCGGCGCATTATCCGCATTTACCCGGCACTCTTGGCTTGTTTAATGATTGTTGGTCTGCTGCAAACGCTCTTTGTGCCCGCATCATGGCTAAGCCAAAGCACGAACAGCACAGCCTTGTATGCTTTGCGGGCTTAAGTAATTTTGCACTGATCTGGTTTAACGATGGCTATTTCTCACCGCGCGTTGAGTTTAATGCCTTTACCCATACCTGGTCTTTGGCTGTTGAAGAGCAGTTTTATCTGCTATTCCCCTTCGTGTTTTTTATCTGGATTAAATATAAAGAACAAAAAAACTTTATGGGGCGAATCTCCCCATACCTATTGCCGCTGCTGTTTATTATTTCTTTGTTTTATTCTTGGTATGAAACCCAACTCGCCCCAAACCATGCCTATTACCTGCTGCCCAGCCGATTCTGGGAGCTGGCCAGTGGCGCAATGCTATTTATATTTCATCAGCAAAACAAACTGATTGCTCAATCAAAACACAGCTCAAACTTTGCCATTGCACTCGGTATGATATTAATTGTGGCTGGGTTTATATATTCAGACCCAAAAGCCTTTCCTTTTCCTTGGGCTCTATTAGCTGTAAGTGGCACTTTATGCCTGATTGCTGGCGTTGCTAAGACATCAGGCCGTTTAGGAATCATCCTGCAATGCTCATGGTTGGTTTATATCGGCAAAATATCCTATTCACTCTATTTATGGCACTGGCCTGTTTTGGTGCTATTTAGATGGACAACAGGGCTGGATCACCCAAGCAATATACTGGCTGCAGCTCTAACCACAGGCTTATGCAGTATTTTTTCCTATCATTTTTTAGAGCGCCCCATACGCAAAAACATTTTTATTCATAGCAAGCGAGACTGGCAAATTGCAGGAGGCGGCGTTTCAATTATTTTGCTCTGCTTTATTTCTACCCAGCATATTTTCAAAGCTCAGCCACGACTTAGCCTGAGCGTTACCCGTGATGTGCAAAACTGGTATCCCGAAGCTTGGCCATCTGCCAGCAATACGCTGAAAGCCACTGCTTTGGCAGATCGAAAAATCTTTATTCTGGGCGATTCACACGCCGTAGCTTACCGCACCATGCTGCGTAAGCTGAGCGATGAGCAAGGCATTGAAGTTTTACCTTACTCGGCAGCAGGCGGTCCTGTCGCCAATTTACGCCAGACAGCAAACCCACAATGTGCAGAATTTATTGAGCAAGCGCTCGGGCAAATCGAGCACACTGCACAAGCGGGCGATCTGATTTTTTTAGCCTCGCTCAGAATGCCCCGTTTAAGCGATCAATGGACCACCTTTATCGAGGCACAAGTTTTAGATTCCAATCAAAAAGCAGATGAGCATCGTAATCAGATTTTGGCAGAAGCAGAAAACATCATTAGCCGCTTAGAAAAACGCTCTTTAATCGTAATGCTGGATGCGCCCAAACCCGTTTTTAAATCTCCCCCTTTCGCTGCTCAGACTGGTTTAACGTCAACAACCCCATTTGCCAAAGCGGCCTCAGTATAAAGCGCAGCTATTTGCAAGAAATGAGCAAGCCCGCCTCCACCACGCTAGCCGCTTTGCAAAACAAGCACCCCAAGCTGCTTGTTTGGGAAACTTTCTCTGCCCTATGCCCATCAGATACTTGCTCAGCTTTTGATCGAGGATTGCCTTTATTTTTTGATGGCGATCATTTAAGCGCTCATGGTAACCGGGTGCTTTATCCTTCATTCCTTGCCCTGTTGCGTACGGCATGGCGCTAGCTTTGGATACTTGAAAGCTTATAAAATATACTGTGGCATCTTACTGACAGCACAAACAAAGAAAGCATCTATGCAATCCAAGCGTATTATGATCAAGTTATTATGCTGACAATCAGCAAGATTCAAGCTTTATATTGCGAAAAATACCCCATTACTTAGCTTTTAAACTACTTAATAATGATTAAATTTTAATCATTTAATGCGATGCTGAGTGCTCAATTTATTTTCGGCAGAAAATTCCAGAGAGTAAGCTTTGCATGTGCAATGATTGAATATACTTTTAAGGCATAACTGTACTAAAAGGAGTCCACCGTGAGTACTGCTGACCAAGCATCAGTTAAGCGGCTTTTAGAGCTAATTAATCTGGATGATCGTGCCGCTGTTGAAGCGCAATGGCTGGCATTTGAAGAAGAGCTTGACGCTCAGAGCGATGATGAATCTGACGATGAAACAGAGCTGATCTGGATCATCAAAGATGTGATCGATTGGGAATCGGGCTTCTTTGTAGATTGGAAAGACACCGAATCTTTTATTTCCTGCATTGAAACGCTAGTTGAGCGTGTCGATATCAGCATCGACTGGGGCGTGGACGATCCGGATGATGATGAGTTTCTGGATAACACCAGCGTGCCGGATCTGATGGAAGCCGCTTTCGAGCAGCTACGCACTCACGGCTACACGCTATGGAATTGGGCAACAGATGGCGATTGCTACGGCGGCTGGATTGCTAAAAGTGCGGATGACGAGGAAATGCTAAGTATTTCTGAGGCACTCGGTGTGGAATTCAGAACAGGTGATATGCCATTTTAAGCAGCAAGGAACAAGCCCAGCCAAATCTAATTTTGTAGGGTGTACAACGACGAAGCCGAAGCACCGAGAACCGGTGCGCAAGAAAAACAACTTGCACACCCTACGCAAACCCGACTTTGCACAAAGCTTGGCCTTACGCTGATGCGCCTTTATCGACAAGCTTCATCCCCACCGCTTAAGCCAATAAAGCTGCAGCCAAGGCAGAGCCAGAGCGGTAAGCGCCTTCTACCTTGCCGCCTGCTAGCCAATCCCCGGCTAAAGCTAGGCCATCATTGCTTAAAGCATAGGGCAAATCAGCCACCGGCAATGCTCCACTCGCAAAGCGCCAGCGATGCGCGCTCATTTGCAGTAGCTTAAAGACAGGTAAACCATCGACAGGCATATCATGGAAAAGATCGCCAAAAGCCCGGCTTAGCATGGCGCAGGCTTTATCCGGTGTTAATTCCAGATGCTGACGTGACCATTCTGGCGAGGCATGCGCCACCCAGTTTTCCTCACTACCGCGTCCCAGCTTGCTGCTATTTCTAGCCAGCCAGCTCAGCGGTCCCTGATTAATAAACAGGCCATCAAAAGGCAGGGCAATGGGTCTGGCAGAATGAATGAGTAAGGCCCAGCAAGGCTCCATCTGACAAGAGGCAGCAAGCGTAGCCAATGCATGGCCTGCTGGTAATAATGGCCCTACTTGCTCGGCAGGCGTGCTCAGTACCACTTGGCTGGCTTGCCAGCTTTGCTCGCCTGCTAAGACTTGCCAACCACCATCAATGGCTTCAAGCCCGGCGATCTTCACATCAAATAAAATCTCAATTCCATCAGCCAGAGCGCGGAGTGGCGCATTCATTCCCGGCACACCTACCCAGCGTTGTGTAGCACTAGGCGTACTAAAACGCTGCCCATCCCAAGCCTGGATTTTTCCTTGCCAATCCGCCACAGAGCCCGATTGCTGCCAAGCTGCAACTTGCGCCGCAAAATCACGATCGCTGGCCGTGAAATATTGCGCGCCATGATCCCAAGCGCCTTTTTCAGTCCGGCGGCAAGCCATACGGCCACCTAAGCCACGGGCTTTTTCTAAAACCAGAACCTTCTTGCCTGCATCTTGTAAGCGCCGGGCACAGCTTAAACCTGCCATGCCTGCGCCAAGAATAAGAACATCGTAATGGGAAGACATGTTTTCTCTCTTCAATCTTTAATTAATTAGCTATAGCCGAATTTTAGCACCCCGCCCCTTACTCAACCCTATCAATCTCAGGGGAATTTGTAGGTTGGGTTAGCAAGCTTTATCGCGTAACCCAACATTCTATTTGCGCATAAATGTTGGGTTACGCTGGTTTATCCGCCTTTTAAATAGACGAATAAACCAGCTAACCCAAGCTACAAAAGCATCATGCCTCGCGGGTTTTGCTCAAGTTGATAGGATTGACTCCTTGCTGCCTACAGCTAGATTGCAATAATTCCTTTCAACACACCGTACATTTAATACACAAGAAGTGGGTAATGCTTGCTTCCCTGCTTACCAATTCCTAGATAAACTCTTGCGTAATATCTAAGCAGCCTGTCGGACTTAGGCGGTCGAAGCGAAAAATCGCATGGTTGAAACCAGATTTTGCCGAATTTGCAGCGCCAATAACGAGTTATTGGTCAAAAATACGGTGAAATATGGGCCAATCAGGTGATTTTGCAGCCGACTGATGCTAAGTCCGACAGGCTGCTAAGCATTAAAATAGAACGCTCTTCCTTACCTGCATCACCTCCAGCTTTCGAGATCAACTCCATATGACGCTGTTTAAATTATTGGGCGATTTTGTCCGCCGCCATTGGCGTGCCTATATTTTGGCTGCGCTCATGCTCTTTGCCGTGGCCGTGCTCACGGTATGGATTCCGCGCCAAGTGGGTCAGATGATTGATGGCTTAGTCAATAAATCGCTGACGCCTGATTTACTGCTCTGGCAACTGGCGGGACTCGTTGCGATGGGGCTAAGCATCTACTTTTTGCGCGTAGGCTGGCGCTTGCAGCTGTTTACGGCGGCTTATCGCCTAGGGATAGAGCTAAGGGTGCAGCTTTACCAAAAGTTAGCCGCCCAAGGCCCGGCTTTTTATCATCGCCAACGCACTGGCGATTTGATGGCGCGCGGCACCAATGATATCGACGCAGTAGAAATGGCCGCGGGTGAAGCCATGCTGGCTGGTTTTGATGGCTCGATGACGCTGATCCTCGTGCTGGCGATGATGACGCTGGGCATAGATTGGCGCTTGGCCGCCGTTGCCCTGCTGCCTTTCCCGCTAATGGCGCTGGGTTTTTGGCGGCTATCGCGCCAAGTGCATCAGGCGTCTACCGATTCGCTAGAGCGCTTTTCGGCGCTCAACGATCATGTGCAGGAAACACTGGCAGGTGTGCGCACACTTCGTGCCTTGGGCTTAGAAGGCCGCAATAGCAAGGTGCTATCTGGCCTTGCCGAAAACGCTGCCAAAGCCAGCCTTGATGCGCAGCGCTGGGAGGCCGCATTTGAACCCGTAGTCGGCATGACGCTCACTGCGGCCAGCGTATTAACGCTATCTTTAGGCGGCTATCTGGTTTGGCACAATGAGCTAAGCATCGGCGCACTCACCAGCTTTAGCATGTATCTGGGCCAGTTAATCTGGCCGATGTTTGCTGCAGGCTGGGTACTCTCCCTGCTAGAGCGTGGCAAGGCAGCATGGGCGCGGCTTGATCCGCTGCTCAGCCAGCCACTCTCCGTAGACGATCATGGTGCAGTTGAAACCGCACCCAACGGCTTACTAAATTTTGACGCGATTGAGTTTACTTACCCAGAGCAAAACAATGCCGCACTGGCGGGTATTTCGCTCAGCCTTGCTGCCGGGCAAACGCTCGCTCTGGTTGGCCCAACGGGATCGGGTAAATCAACGCTGCTACGTATGCTGCTGCGCCAATACCACCCGCAAAGTGGCGCTGTGCGTTGGAATGGCGTGAATGTGGAAGAATATAAATTACAGCAACTACGCTCGGCGATGAGCTGGGTGCCGCAGGAGTCGTTTTTATTCTCGGCATCGGTCGCAGAAAATATTGCCCTGATTAAACCAGATGCCACGCGAGCCGAGATTGAACGCGTCGCCAAGCTGGCAGCAGTGCACGACGATATTCTGCGCCTGCCGCAGGGCTATGAAACACCGGTTGGCGAGAAAGGCGTATCGCTTTCTGGCGGACAACGCCAACGTGTCGCCATCGCCCGCGCCCTGCTGTCTGACGCACCGCTGCTGCTGCTCGACGATGCGCTATCGGCGGTAGATACACAAACCGAAACGCAAATTCTGGATCACCTAAGGGACGCCAAGCAAGGACGCAGCATGATTATCGTCAGCCACCGCCTCTCTGCCGTGGTCGACGCCAACCATATTGCGGTACTGAAACACGGCAAGGTGGTAGAAAGCGGTACGCATCAAGAGCTGGTCGATCTAGATGGCTGGTACGCCAGCCAATGGCGCTACCAACAGCTGGAAGCAAGCTTGGAAGAGTGATTATTACTTACACACAATACTTAAAACCCTAGGTTCTGTAGACACAGAGCTCAGTGAGAACACAGAGCACACCGAGAAAACCTTTAAAACGAGAACTTCGTAGGGCGGGTGAAACCCGCGACAATGAGTCAGAAATACGCGGGTTTCACCCGTCCTACAGCTTCTTATAGATGTTTTTTTCTGCTTTCTCAGAGTTCTCGCCTTTGTCTTTCTCCATGTTCTCTGTGTCTACAGATTTAAGGTTAGTTTTAAACAAAAAAGGTTGATGTATGAGCGAACGTAAGCAAGCGATTGCGCTGCTTAATCAGGCTGCGCTACCAGAGCGCCGGCATTTATGGCTGGGTTTATTCTGGCTGATCTGCGCTGCGCTGCTGGAAGCAGCAGGGCCGCTCCTAGGCAAGATGTTTATTGATCAGCATCTCTTGCCGCGCGTTTTAAACTGGCCCGAGATTTTTATGCTGCTGGGTGGTGCGCTAGCTTGTGGCTGGGCAGCGTCTTTGATCCGCTATTTGCAATTGCTACGCCTTGCCGGTGTGGCAATGCGCTCGGTTAAACGCTTGCGTGAGCAGGTTTATAGCCATGTATTAGCGCTACCGATGGCGTTTTTTGATAAAGCGATTACTGGTCAGCTGGTTAGCCGCGTTACCAACGACACCGAGTCGGTAAAAGCACTGTATGTGCAAGTGCTGTTTGTGATGCTCGATAGCCTGATTGTGGTGCTCGGCACGCTGGCGGCGATGGCCTGGCTCAATTGGCGCTTAATGCTAATCGTGCTGATCTTGATTCCGGCGGTGGTTTTAATTGTTTGGCTCTATCAGCGCTGGAGCGCGCCGTCAGTTACCAAAGCGCGTCAGCTACGCAGCGATATCAATGCTCAGATGGCCGAATCCATTGCGGGGATGAGCGTTTTACAAGCGACCAATTCCGAGCAACGCTTTACCGCACGCTTTCAAAAAACCAACCTCAGCCTCTATGACGCACGCATGGCCGAATTGCGCGCCAATGCTTGGCTGCTGCGCCCTGCGCTGGACTTTTTAAATGTGGCACTGCTGTCCACGGTGATTTGGATGTTTGGCCAGCAAAGCTTTAGCGGCTTGGAAATTGGCGTGCTCTACGCCTTTGTCAGCTATATCGCCCGCGTGGTGGAGCCGCTGATCCAGATCACCATGCAATTTAGCCAAATCCAGCAGGCCGTGGTTTCGGCTGCTCGGGTGAATGTATTGCTGGGTGAAAAACAAGCCATCAATGGCGATGGTGAGGGCCAAATTAGCAAAGGCGCAGTGCACTTTAAAGACGTGGCCTTTGGTTATGATGCCAAGCATCCGGTGCTGCACGATCTGTCGCTCACCATTCCGGCAGGCTCTTTCTACGGCATTGTGGGCCACACTGGCAGCGGCAAATCAACGCTGCTTTCCCTGCTACTGCGCTTTTACACGCCGCAAGCTGGGGAAATCGAAATCGATGGTTATCCGCTACTCGAAATTGGCGATACCGCGTTCAGAAGTGGCGTAGGCTTGGTGCCGCAAGACCCATTCCTGCTAGCATCCAGCGCGCGCGACAATATCGACATGGGCCGTAAACTCAGCCAGGAAGAGATCGAAACCGCCGCCAAAGCCGCCAATGTACACGAGCTGATTTTAAGCTTAGAAAACGGCTACGACACCGATATGGGCGAAAGCGGCACGCGGCTTTCTACCGGCCAAAAACAACTGATCGCCATTGCCCGCGCACTGGCAGGCAAGCCGCGTATCTTGCTGCTAGACGAAGCCACTTCGCATATCGACAGCGAAACCGAGCAAATCGTCCAGCAAGCTTTATCGCGCTTGCACGGCAAAGTCACCATGATCTCGATCGCCCACCGCCTATCCACCATCCGCGACGCCGATCAAATCATCGTGCTCAACCACGGCCGCATCGCAGAAAAAGGTAATCACGAAGAACTGATGCAAATAGAGCGCGGCATCTATCAGCGCCTGTATTTATTGCAGCAGCTGGATGCTGGCGCTTAAAAAAACCTAAAATCTGTAAACACAGAGAACACAGAGTTAAAAAGCAGCACACTGAGAAAACCTTAAAAATACAGAGAAAAACATTCATTAAGGTTTTCTCTGTGTTCTTCCTATTCTCATTTAGCTCTGTGTCTACAGAACTTCGCTTTTAAAGGTTAAACCATGTACACCCCTGCCGCCTTTGCCGTCAAAGACACCGAAACCCTGCATGGTTTTATTCGGGATTACGGCTTTGCCACGCTGATTAGCCAAGTGGATGGCAAGGCATTTGCCAGCCATTTACCGCTCACTTTAATTGCAAAAGAGCAAAAGCTGGCCGGCCACGTCGCGCGGGCTAATCCACATTGGAAAGCGTGGCAAAACGACGCTCAAGTTTTGGTTATTTTCCAAGGCCCGCACGGCTATATTTCGCACCGCTACGCCCCTAGCGGGCCACAAGTGCCGACATGGAACTACAGCGCAGTGCATGTGCAAGGCAGCATTAAATTGCTAGACAGCCCTGCCCCAGCCTTAGCGGCCCTTGTCGCCCAATACGAGGGCGAGCCCTATGCACGGCCCGACATCATGCCCGCCGAATTTATCCAGCGCTTGCAAGTGGCAGTTGTTGGCTTTGAAATCAAAATTGAATCGCTGATCGGCAAATTCAAACTTTCACAAAAAGACGCTCAGACCGAGCAAAACAGCATTATGGAGGCCTTAGCCCAAGGCTCGCCTGCCGATCAGGAACTTGCGGCTTTTATGCAGAAGCACAAACCCACGTCTTGAAACACGGAGTTTCACGGAAGAATACATTCCTTAAGGTTTTCTCCGTGTGCTCCGTGTTCTCATTTAGCTCTGTGTCTACAGAACTTCGCTTTTAAATTCTGTAGGGAGAGCACCTTTTGGCTAAAGACTTGGCAGCTTTTATGCAAAAGCGGCCAATAATCGGGCAAAATAGCGGCCTGTTGCTCCACTCTGATGCCTTAAGGAATTGCGATGACCGGCCTTACCACGACCAATTTGACCAGCCTGACTAAGATTTACTCAGGCAAAGTACGCGATCTTTACGCGATTGATGATGCGCGCATGCTGATGATCGCAACCGACCGCCTTTCCGCGTTTGACGTAATTTTGGCCGAGCCGATTCCTGAAAAAGGCAAAATCCTGACCGCTATTTCCAACTTTTGGTTTGAAAAACTAAAAGACGTGGTGCCTAGCCATTTCACTGGCGAGCGTGCCGAAGATGTAGTGAGCGCAGCAGATCTGCCGCAGGTTGAAGGGCGTGCCGTGGTGGTAAAACGCCTAAAACCAGTCGCCGTAGAAGCGATTGTTCGCGGCTATATCGCAGGATCTGGCTGGAAAGAATATCAACAAAACGGCACTATCTGCGGCATGGCTTTGCCAGCGGGTTTACGCGAAGCAGATCAACTGCCAGAGCCTATTTTCACCCCGTCCACCAAGGCAGAGTTGGGTGACCACGATGAAAACATCAGCTATGCACGCTGCGAAGAAGTGATTGGCGTAGAGCTTGCCGCCAAGGTGCGCGATACCGCCATTGCACTCTATAAAGCCGCCAGCGTTTACGCGGCGACTCGCGGCATTATCATTGCCGATACTAAGTTTGAATTTGGTCTGGATACCGATGGTACGCTCTGCCTGATGGACGAAGCACTCACGCCGGATTCCAGCCGCTTCTGGCCTGCAGATCAATATGTGCCGGGCAGCAATCCACCAAGCTACGACAAGCAATTTGTACGTGATTGGCTAGAAACTACCGGCTGGGATAAAACCCCGCCAGCCCCTGCCCTGCCTTTAGAAGTAGCGCAAAAAACCGCCGCTAAATATCGCGAAGCGCTGGATAAGCTGACTAAATAAGCCAGAGTACAATAAGGGCCGCAACTTCTTTTAATAGAAGCTGCGGCCCTTTTTATATGCGAAAAGTAAGACTCATCTGCCGAGCGGGCACTCCCCCCCTGCCCGCCTCCTCCTGCAACCTCCCCGTCTTCTGCTAGGCTTAAGCACTCATCTGCCTAGTGTTCAGCTCTCATGTTCAAGTTCTTACAGCAACTTTTTGCGAAACCAGCACCGCCGCCCTCGATACCACAGCCTGTCCAGCAGGGGCCTGCAATCACTTTGCAGCTGCAACACGTCAATATTATTGATGCCAACGGCAAAATAGTGGGCAGCCTGCTGCGTAGACGCCCGCAGAGTAAAGAAAGCATTGCGCAAATTCTGCTTGAAGAAGGCGAGCTTATTCGCCATGCCGTGCGCTTAGGCACAACCATGAGCAAGAAGCGGCTGCGCCTCTTGGAAATATCTGCAGGCAGCCTTTTACAGCCCGAACTGGCCCAATTTGCCGCCCAAGGGAACATGCTACTGCTCAACACCAATACGGCACTGCCCGAGCGTGGCTTAGCTGCGCTGCAAAAACTACAAAAAGCAGGCCTGTATTTAGCCCTGCAATTACCCGCTACTTGGTCATCCGAAATCATTGCCCAAGCACAGTGGTTGGGTTTTTCAGTGAATGGCAAGCTTGCGCCCGATATTGAAAGGCTGGCGCGGCGCATCCGGGCGCAGGGTCCAAGTAAACCGCTGCTGATGCTGGATCTGGCTTGGCACGATGAATTTCAGCTTTGTCAGCAGCTTGATATTGCCTATGCAGCAGGCAGGCTATTTCACCAAAGCTCCTGGCAAGAAGGTCCGATCGAAGCGGGGTTCTTACGAATAATGGATTTGCTGAATTTGCTGAGTCAAGATGCAAGCAATAGCGATATTGCCCACTCGCTAAAAACCGATCCGCTGCTCTCATTCAGAGTGCTGACGCAAGCCAATACTGCAGCTGAAGCACGCAATAAGAAAATTGACACGCTGGATCAGGCCTTGGTGGCCTTAGGCAGGGAGCGTTTATATCGCTGGTTATCCTTGCTGCTGTTTTCCTTACCCGGCCAAGAAAAACCCAATCCTGCCCTGCTGGAGTATGCACTCTTACGCGCCGAGCTAACCGAGCGATTGGGCAGCCAGCGCTGGCCACAGGAAAAAGACCATTTATATTTATTGGGATTGTTTTCAGTGCTGGAGCAACTGATTCACCGGCCATTGGTGCAAATTGTGGGGCTGCTTAAATTACCAGAAGCGGTATGCAGTGCCTTATTACAAGGCACGGGGCCTTACGCACCTTTTTTAAACTTAGCCATCGCCAGCGAATCCGCTCAATGCCCGGACGGTAAGCTCTTGGTTGCGTGCGGCATCAACGCCAATCACTATTTCACGCTTTATTATGAAGCGATGCTAAGCGTTGAAGCCGCAAATGAAGAGTATTAAAACAGACGTTCAGCAAACAGTGCTGGCTCAAAAACCTTGCGCCACTCGACTTGCTGGGCGGGCAGTAGTTGATCAGGCTCTTTGGCGCAAAGCACAGACAGCGCGCCCCAGAACGGGTCTTCCTTAGGCAGCAGCTGTGCCAGCTCGCCCGGCAAACAAAACATCGGTTTCT
The DNA here is from genome assembly GCF_042664895.1 of Iodobacter arcticus. NCBI lineage: Bacteria > Pseudomonadati > Pseudomonadota > Betaproteobacteria > Neisseriales > Chitinibacteraceae > Iodobacter > Iodobacter arcticus. The sequence continues at coordinate 153,404 of NZ_JBHTBQ010000019.1, read as the reverse complement.
CGGCTAGATTACTAGCCACACTGGCAGCTAAATCCGGCGTGCTGGCCTTAATAAACAAGGGTACTTCAGCGCGTTTTCGCCATTGCTGCGGCGTGAGCTTATAGGCAAAACGGAATCGATCATTGCGCTCACCTTTCTCACGGAAAAACGCATCGTCAAACACACCTTTGCGATAAAACGCAGCCGTTAAAGAAGGCTTATGATCGCCGATTAAAGCAATTACCAAGGGGCGTTTACGCTTTTTAGCCTGCGCTTCAAGCTGTTTTACAAATTTTTCTAAATGCTTTATCGCGGCATCAAGGCGCTGATTGTAATCACCCAAACCCCCGTCATAATCTCTGTCGGTGTAATTGCCATGCGTCATCACCGTGATCAAAGACAGCATTGTTTTGCCTTTAGCCGGGCCTTCTGCATAGGCTTTAAGCGCCGCATCATATAAAAGACCATCGTCCGGCCAAGTTCTGGTTTTCCACGACATTTCTTCTACAAAGCGTGTTGAAGTAAAGCCAAAGCTAGGGTAAATTTCGCTCCGCTTCCAGAAGTTGCCATGAAAATTATGCATACCAATCGTTCGGTAGCCCGCATCTTTATAACGGGAAACCAGCGTGGCGGCATCTTTACGATAGCTACTGGCGTAGTTTTGATAATCAATGCCCGGCAACACGGCAGACGATAAGCCAGTCAACATTTCAAACTCGGCCTCGGCCGTACCCCCGCCGTAAACGGGGCTGAGCATCATGCTGGCGCTAAAACCCTTTTGCTTTAAACGCGCAATCGGCGTAACAAACTGCTCATCATTCAAACTGGTAAAACAGGCTTCGCATAAGATTAACGCCAGATCGGGCTCGATGGCCTCTTGGGTTTTAAGTGAACCCAATTTATAAAAAGAATGTGGCCCGGCAGCAGGCCGTTTCACACTTTCAGCCGTTTGGTAGAGATGAACCAGAAGGCCATTCTGACGGGTATTTTGAATAAAATTGTATGAAAGGTAATGAGCGTTTACGTAATCAGATAAAACGCTGGCCGTCGTTTTATTCAACACCCCGTGATCAAAGATACGAATCAGCAAAAGACTAGGTAATAGCAGCGCCAAGGCCAAACGCCACCAGACAAAGCGAGGCCTTTTCCAAATGCCAATGCCAACTGCAGACGCCACAAGAAGTGCAAAAACGATCATTTCCCAATTTAAATAGCTAGCCAAAGACACGCCTTGCGACACTTCAAACAAATCACGAGCCAAAAGCGGCTCGCCAGTCTGCCCTTCTTTTAACCAACTAGCCTGACACAACAAACCTTCGAGGCTGATTGCGGCCACAGCGGCGGCCCAGCGATTGAGCGGCAACGCTAGAAATGCAAACAGCAGTGCAGAAAACAGTAAGCGCTGGGCGCTCCAACTGCTATCCACCAGATATCGTCCGGCCAGCAGCAGTAATAGGGGGCCAATCGCAAAAGCAAACTGCTTACATATTTTTTTAAAGTGAATGAGAGTCATAACGCAACATCAGCATAAATTAGTAAGCGCATAAGTGCACTTGAGGGGCGGCAAATCTAGCATAAAATCAGCATATTAGTGCCTGATAATCATATATATTCGGACTATTCACAATGCTGTAACCTTTCAATAAAGACCTCTTTTTTACCATCCACATGGCATTTGTACCAAGCACACTACCGGCATAGCCGTTATTCTTGAGCAGGCTAATGCCTACACAAAGGACCAATATGTACCATGGAGAGCGCTTCAATAGCTGGAGCCATCTGATCGGAGCGGCACTCGCAATCAGCGGGCTGATCCTGCTCATCACCTTTGCAGGAATGACGGGCGACCCGTGGAAAATCGTCAGCGTAGCCGTCTATGGAAGCACACTTGTTCTGCTGTATGTGATTTCTACCCTTTACCACTCGCTCAGCGGTAAAGCCAAAACTGTTTTTCAGCGCCTAGATCACTGCGCTATTTACCTGCTGATTGCAGGTAGCTACACGCCCTTTGCCTTGGTTACCCTCAGAGGGCCACTTGGCTGGACGCTATTTGGCGTGAACTGGGGATTGGCGATCTTTGGCATTGTGCAGGAAAACATTCTAGGCAAACGCACCCGCATTCTTTCCCTAGGAATTTATGTAGTAATGGGCTGGCTAATTATCTTTGCTATCAAGCCCTTAATGGCCGCCCTGCCTGCGGCAGGCATGGCTTGGCTGGCGGCGGGTGGCGTAGTCTATACAGTCGGGATTGTGTTTTACGTGCTCGACACCCGCATCCCCCACGGCCACGGCATCTGGCATCTGTTCGTACTAGGCGGCAGCCTCTGCCAATTTATTAGTATCTTGTTTTATGTGATTTAGGGCTTAAAACCCTAAGATCTGTAGACACAGAGAAAACCACTCGAATCATCGTAGGGCGGGTGAAACCCGCCGTTTTCCTTAGCATTTCATACCAAAATCTGGCGGGTTTCACCCCAATTCAACTTAAGATTTTGTCTTAAGATGAATTGGCATTTCGTAGGGTGTACAACGACGTAGTCGTTGCGCACCGAGAGCGGTGCGCAAGAAAAACGACTTGCACACCCTACGCAAAAATAAGCTTTGCTATTTTTGACCTTAAGTTAATAGGATTGGATTTCACCCTCCCGATATGGCTCAAAGCAAATAGCTTAATTACAAGCCCTGCTTTTCTCCGTGGAACTCTGTGTTCTCTGTGCCCTCTGTGGTTCAAGGTTTGGGTTTTATTCCTTACTAGCTACTTTTCAACAAACTCCACAGCATCTTGCTCGCCAGCACAATCAACAGGGCAGCAAAGCATTTCTTCAGTACCGGCACAGGCAGGCGGTGTGCGGCGGCTGCGCCGACTTTAGCCATGGGGAAACTCGCCAGCACAATGCCCGCCAGCGCAGGCAGGTAGACAAAACCTAAAGCCCCCTGCGGCAAGCTCGCTGACCAGCCGCTCACTACGTAACCCAATGCCCCAGCCAAAGCAATCGGAAAACCAATCGCGGCCGATGTGCCTATCGCCTCTTTCACCGGCACATTGCATAGCGTCATAAACGGCACCGATAAAGAGCCGCCGCCTATACCTACCCAGCTCGAAACCAAGCCAATCGAAGTCCCCACCGCCGTCATGCCACCTTTGCCGGGTAAGGCTCTAGATGGCTTAGGTTTAAAATCCAGCAACATTTGTACGGCCACCAGGTAAGCAAAAGCCACAAAAAACCACTGCAAACCCAGTGCAGGCACAAAAGCCGCCAACTGCGCGCCAGCAAAAGTGCCCAGCAAAATACCAGGTGTAATACTCTTCACCACCGACCAGCGCACAGCACCACGAGCGTGGTGGGCTTTAAAGCTGGCGATGCCAGTAAACACAATCGTCGCCATCGACGTGCCTAGGGCCAGATGCTGGTGGTGCTCTGGCGGTAAGCCAAGCAGGGCAAACACATACAGCAGTGCGGGTACAATCACCAAGCCTCCACCTACGCCCAACAAACCCGCTAAAAACCCGGCAATCAGGCCAACACTTAAATAGGCCAGAATCGCGGTCAGCATAGCTTTGCCAGAATAAAGGCAGCATCTGCGGCAGACACCGGAGTGATCGATAGGCGCGAGCCTTTTTGCAATAGCACCATCTGGGCCAGCTCTGGAAAGCTACGCAGATCGTTCAGGCTCAATAAACGCGTTTTTTGCACGAAATGCACATCAACTTGTAGCCAACGAGGCTTATCTAAAGTCGATTTAGCATCAAAATACTCGGAAGTCGCATCAAACTGAGTCGGGTCTGGATAGGCGAGGCGGCAGACTGTCGCAAGGCCAGCAATCCCCGGCTCTTTGCAACTGGAGTGATAAAAAAACACTTGGTCCCCTAGCTGCATCTCATCACGCATAAAATTACGCGCCTGATAATTGCGCACACCGTACCAACCCACCGTCTGATCCGGCCGTGCTGCCAGATCATCAATCGACACATCATCCGGCTCTGATTTCATCAACCAATAATTCATTTACATCTCCTTTTACCCGCCCGTAGCACACCCCAAAAGACCTGTAGACACAGAGAACGGGAAGAACACAGAGCACACTGAGAAAAACTCTGGAAGAGAGACTTAACCATGAATATATTTGTAACTTCAATGAATAAGCTCGGAAAAGGTTAGTAAAGCCAAATTTATTCTTTGAGGTTTTCTCTGTGTACTCTGTGTCTACAGATCTTTGTAAACTTAATCAGGGCTCACATCACCTTTACCGTATCCCATACCAGCTTAGAAATCAGCGTGACCGACAAGATCAAAAATAAACGACGTACCCAGACGTTGCCGCCTTTTAGTGCCATTTTACTTCCCACTTGCGCGCCTGCGATATTCGCAATCCCCATCGGAATGGCATAGCCCCAGATCACCATTTGTGCTGGGATAAAAAACATCAGCGCGGCCAGATTGGTGGCTAGGTTTACCACTTTGGCCGATGCCGAAGCGCGCAGAAAATCGAAGTGAAATAAGCGCACAAATAGAAAAATCAAAAATGAACCGGTGCCGGGGCCAAAGAAGCCATCATAAAAACCAATCACCAGCCCAATCAATAGGCCGATATATAAATCGCGCCGCGTTAGCTCCCGCTCCGCATCTTCATGCCCAAAAGACGGTTTTAGCCATGTGTAGACCAGCATAATGGCCAGCAGACCAATCACCAGCGGGCGTACCCATTCCAATGGCAAAAAGTGCAAAGAGCGTGCGCCCAGATAAGAGCCAACAAAGGCCGACCCGGCCGTAGGCAATAAAATATTCCACGGCAATTTAACCCGCCGTGCATAGCGCACAGCCGCGGAAGCCGTGCCCATCATCGATGCTAATTTATTAGTGCCAAAGAGTGCTGCTGGAATTTCACGCGGCAAGATCGCAAACAGACCCGGAATCATCACAAGACCACCACCACCTACGGCAGCGTCGATTAAACCGGCAGTAAAAGCGAGTGGAAGCAGAAGAATTAAATCAGTAAGCATAGAAACTCGCAGATGCAGATAGCTGACCATTATCGTGCAAGCTTCTGATAAGTAACAGAGGCAGATTTCTTTAGCATCTGCCATAACAGGCAAAGAAATAGAGCACCGGGGTGCTCTATTTCTTTTGATGGACAGCAGCTTGCAGTGATTTCATGTAGGGCGGGTGCAACCCGCGTATTTTTCAGCATTGCACGCGGGTTGCACCCGCCCTACGTCATGCTTGCAATACCTCCCTAGCTTTTATCCTAGCAAAATCCGCAACATACGACGTAATGGCTCGGCAGCGCCCCAGAGCAGCTGATCGCCAATCACAAAAGCGCTGATGTATTCTGGGCCCATGTTCAGCTTGCGTACACGGCCTACGCCGATGTCCATTTTGCCGGTGATGGAAGCAGGAGTTAGCTCTTTCACTGTTACCGCACGATCATTTGGCACCCATTTCACCCACTGATTGCCTGATTGAATCAGCGCTTCAATTTCGGCGAGCGGCAGGTCTTTATTTAGCTTAATGGTTAAGGCAAGGCTGTGGCAGCGCATTGCGCCAATCCGCACACAGAGGCCATCAACAGGAATTGGTGCTGCATTACCGAGGATTTTGTTTACCTCGGCTTGGCCTTTCCATTCTTCCTTAGTCTGGCCATTATCCAGCTGGGCATCGATCCAAGGGATCAAGCCGCCAGCCAATGGCGCGCCGAAAAACTCTGTTGGCACGTCGCTACGAATTGTTTCTGCAACCTTACGATCGATTTCTAAAATCGCTGAAGCTGGCGTTGCCAATTCATCGGCTACCGAGCCATAAACCACGCCCATGCCCTTAATCAGCTCGCGCATATGGTTTGCACCACCGCCGGATGCGGCTTGGTAAGTCATTGAGCTAACCCAATCGACCAAGCCTGCTTTAAAGAGGCCAGCCATCCCCATCAACATGATGGAATTGGTACAGTTGCCACCGATATAGTTTTTAACGCCTTTAGCCAAAGAAGCACGAATCAAATCGTCATTCACCGGGTCAAGCACGATCACCGCGTTTTCTTCCATGCGCAGGGTAGAAGCCGCGTCGATCCAGTAGCCATCCCAGCCTGCGGCGCGCAGTTTTGGGAAGATATCCGAGGTGTAATCGCCGCCTTGGCAAGAAATGATCACGTCCATCAACGACAGCTCGGCGATATCGTTAGCGTTTTTCAGTGTGCCTGCGTCTTTACCAAAGTTCGGAGCGGCTTGGCCAGCTTGCGAAGTGGTAAAGAAAACAGGATCAATCACATCAAAATCTTTTTCTTCCTGCATGCGTTGCATGAGGACAGAACCCACCATGCCGCGCCAGCCAACCAGACCTACTTTTTTCATGGTTCTATCCCTAGCGGTAAAATAAACGAGAATACTGAATATTCAGCCCCTTTACTAGGCTCTGTTTCTCATTTTTCAAAAAATGTAAATTAGGGCTCTGCCGAACAAAAGCCATCGCCAATAGCAATGTCAGCAGGCAATATTTGCGCTTAAGAAATTTCAAAGCCCATGTAATATCACTGCTTCCGGGGGAAAGTAATGCGCGTTTTAATTCAAAGAGTAAAGCAAGCCAGTGTGGCTGTAGAAGGCGAAATCTGCGGGCAAATATCTACCGGATTATTACTTTTAGTGGGGATTGAAAACAGCGATTCTGAAGCCGATTTAAACTGGACCGCCAAGAAAATATGCAATTTGCGCATCTTTGAAGATGAAGCAGGAGTGATGAATCGCTCGGTGCTCGATTGCCAAGGTGAGATGCTGGCCGTTTCGCAATTCACGCTATTTGGCTCTTACAACAAGGGCAATCGCCCATCTTGGGGCAGAGCTGCCAAGGGCGAAATCTCTCAGCCGCTGTTTGATGCCTTTGTGGCAAAGCTAGCCGAGCTGAGCGCCCAGCCTATTCCTACAGGAATCTTTGGCGCAGATATGCAAGTCGCGCTGATTAATGACGGCCCGATCACGATGATGTTAGATTCAAAGCATCCAGAATAAGCTGCTTGACAGCTAAGCCGCTCACCGCCAGAATGAAACTCACAGCGCCGAGTTGATTTTGCCAGCTTGCGGGCGCTTTATAAATGCAGCTAAAGCAGCGTAACCCGCGTTGCGGGTTTTTTTGTTTTACGCGCCTATTAATCGACAACTTGCGAGGCGCGCCCAAGTCTGAAGTAAGACTCATGGGGAAATATCGCTAAAGCGTTGGCCGCATCCGACCTCAAAAACCTTGCGACCAGCTTCCCACTATGTGAATTAGGAATGCTGCCATGTACGACTGCCTAGCCCCAGAATTAACCAAAGCCACCCGCGAACTCCACCCAGCGCTGCGCTGGAAAACACAAAGCTGGCTGCGCCTCAATGCCAAGCGCAATACCTCGCCACTGGCACTCTCCAAGGCTTTTGCCGCCGCCACCAGCTTGGGCTTTCGTACCGAGAATCTGGCCAATGGCAGCGTCGTTATTCTGAATTTAGATTTGCAAGATGCGCTGATGTTTAGCCGACGATATCCTGATTTACTTGCCGAATACGAACCCATCAATCCATTTTGCTTGCATAAGTAGCAGTCTGTTGGACTCGATCTACCAAGCCAAGTAAAAAACCAGTAGATCACTATGACCACCCGACTCACCGATATTCGCGCCACTTGGCACCTTGCATGGCCCATTGCTATTGGACAGCTCGCCACCACAGGCACTGCATTTATTGATGCCGTAATGGCTGGGCGTGTTTCAGCAGGTGATCTGGCAGCGGTATCGGTAGGCTCGTCCATCTGGGTCACCATGATGGTAACGCTGATGGGATTTTTGCTGGCCATCAGCCCGCTGGTGGCACAAAAAATCGGCGCTAATGATCTTAAACCCATTCCAAACTTAACTCAGCAAGCGCTGGTGCAAGCCCTGATCCTCGCCTTAATCGGCCTGATTTTAATTCGCTTTTTATTGCCGATTTTTAATCATCTGGGCCTTGAAGCCGTTGTTGCACATAAAGCCGGAGAATTCTTAAAAGCTGTTAGCTGGGGCTTGCCCGCCTTTGCCTGCTACCGCGTTTTGTATTGCTATAGCGCAGCACTGAATCAAACCAAGCCGATGATGGTGATTTCCATCTTTTGCCTCTTGCTCAATATTCCTTGTAACTGGGTATTGATCTACGGCCACTGGGGCTTTCCAGCCATGGGCGGCGTGGGCTGCGGCTGGGCAACAGCGTTTTGCGTATGGATTAATTTCTTGCTATTAGCTGTATGGATCCGCTATGCCCACGTCTACAAAAACACCCATCCATTTCGCGCATGGCAAAGCATAGACTGGCATGCGCAAAAGCAATTACTAAAATTAGGCCTGCCCATTGGCATGATGTTTTTTGTAGAAGTCAGCGCATTTAGCCTGATCGGCCTATTAATTGCCCGCCTAGGCACCGTTACGGTGGCTGCGCACCAGATCACGCTGAATTTCTCATCGCTCACCTTTATGGTGCCGATGGCGCTTGGTACAGCGCTCACAGTCAGAGTGGGCCATGCGATTGGCGCCGGGGATTATAAAGCAGCTCGCTTTATTGGACAGACGGGCATTCATATGGGGCTGTGCATTGCCCTATTAACCGGCACCACCATGATTTTTGCCTCGCGCTTTATCGCAGGGTTTTACACCAACGATACCGTAGTGCTCATGCTGGCTAGCCAGCTGCTGGTATTGGCAGGCTTCTTCCAATTTTCTGATGCCACACAAGTTGTGGTGGCAGGCGTATTACGCGGCTACAAATCCACCCGCGGCCCCATGCTGATTCACCTTACCGCCTTTTGGGTGATCGGCATTCCACTTGGCTACTTGCTCACCTTCGGCACCTCCACCCTGCCCGGCTACGGCGTGCAAGGCTACTGGATCGCGCTAGTCGCCGCCCTCACCTGCGCCGCACTGGCCCTGATGGCACTGTTCCGTAGGGTAAGTTTGAAGCAGTTGGGGGTTTGAGATAATTTTTCTATGCATCTTTTGCAGGGCGGGTGAAACCCCATCTGCTAACCAGTTTGCTTTTGTTTCAGCAAACAACGAAAAACTTATTAGCCACGCTCTTGGCATAGGGCTTTTCAAATCCCCTTGAAGCACGCCGAAGCGAGGAATAATAGACTCGGGGTTTCGGAAAAGGGGTAGCGAGGCAGCGAGTGAGCAGCCTTTTTCGCCGAGGCGATTATCCGCAGCGAGGGGCCTTCGTGCTGGTCGGGGCGGCCTTCTTTGCGTACTTTCTTGGCCGTTCAAGAAAGTGAGTCCCCCGCGGGGATGCCGCACCTAAATCAACGTGCCGAAGGCACTAAATAGATCTTTTGGACTTTGCTTAGTGCAAATGGCGTGAAACCTGCTGTTTCCCTTATGTTTCTTATCAAGGTCTGGCGGGTTGCACCCGCCCTACGAACGCAATGCTTACATATGGGTATTAGAATCCCAACACCGCCAGCCCCAAATCAAGCCAAATACATCGCAATATTCTTCATCGCTCTAGCTACGTACTCTTCTTTTTCTCCCACCGGTGCCACGTAGTAAAGCGCTTCTTTGGCAGCATCGATGCCCGCCGTTTTAGCAATCATCCATGCGGCTAGATATGGCGCGGCAAAGCAACCTCCGGCGGTGGCGATATTATCTTTGGCATAAAAAGGTTGATTCAGCACCTCAACACCTGCCTCTATTACCCAAGGCTTGGTGGTGAGATCGGTGCACGCAGGAATCGCGCCTAAAAGACCCAGCTTCGCCAACACCAATGCTCCCGAGCATTGAGCGGCGATAAGCTGCCGACTAGGGTCTAGCTTGAGTTGCGCCATAATTTGCGGATCATTAATCACTTCGCGCGTTTTAGAGCCACTCCCCACTAGCACCGCATCTGCGCTCGCCACCTCATCTAATAAACTCTGTGCATGGATCGTTACGCCATTCAATGATGTAACGGTCGCCTCCGGACAGCAAATGCTGACCCGCCAGCCCAGCACTCGCTTGAGCACGCCAAGCGCGATAAAAGAATCAAGCTCGTTGAAGCCCTGAAAAGTAAGAATGACGACATGCATAGATTATCCTTAATCGAAGAGGGAACCCCGCCTATGAATTAGGCAGCAACGGGCGAAGGCAAAATATGCAGCACTTCAAAAACGCAGCATACAACCGGCATGCTCTCTACAGGCTGGCGGCCCAGTTGTTCACACTCCCGTGCAAAGAACCCCCAATGCGCTTGACGCCAGTATTCCAAAGAGCCGTCGCCTTCACCCTCAATCGCGGCATATTCGGCAGTCACTTCTGAATACGGCACAATATAAGTGCTCACCACACGCGTAATCAGCGCTGGCTCGTTATGGTGATCAAGCACAATCTGCAAATCGCCCACGCATGGCACAGGCACTTGATCCGCTTCATGCCCCCACAACAAACCAGTGCCTGCACGTTTTTTGCCTTGGCGAATTAACGCCAATAGCTCTTCGGATAACTCAGCAGAATCGCCATATCCATCCAGCAAAACCGGGCCAGCAGGCAAAGAAACACCCAGTGAGTCTAACTTGGAGAGGACTTGCGAGAGCGGAGGAAAAGCTTCCATGGTTTGTGTCCTGACAATGAATTAAGCGACTGGTAAGGTAGTATCACGCCCATCAGTGATGAATAAAATTTGGCCTATCGCCCCAAAGCCAGAGCCTGAGTTTGGGGCCGCAACTTCAACCAATCCCCACCCAAAGCGCCCTTGCCTTCAGTAGCAACTAAGAAAACGGCGGTTTGCGGGGTAAATGGTGTTTCAGGCGCAGGCGTAAAATCTCCAAAATAGCGGCGATGCAATTCCGTATGCACAAGCCGCCCCTTTAGACGAAAAACCATCAGCATTTCTCCTTCGCCAATAAATTCGATCTTGAACGCCGATTTACATTCAACAGCAGAGAGCATCAAGCGCTTACATACCTCGCTTTTAGGCAGATAGGGGTCAAAGAGAAAAAATTCGTCCCATGCAAATTTTGTCAGCTTAACCATTTCGACCTGCGTGTTATCACGAAGCTCTTTATTCAACGCCCGTCCGATCTCACCGCTCTTTAGATAGCAATAAACATCCCCACAGCCTGATAGCAATAGAACGAGCACAATTGTAAGCAAGAGTCGCATCGGTTTACCGATTTAGAATTAACTGAAAAAATAAGGAAAACAGCGATCGGGTAAAGAAACAAAACCAGACCGCAGTTATACCGTACGAAGGAAACGATTTACTGCGTATCTGGCCGATATTTATTTAAGAGATTGCCAATTTTTAATCGTGCCAACAAAGAAACCAAGGCCTGCCACAAACCAAACAACTGAGCCAACAATATCAAAGGTGCTCAATAATTCTGGCACCCGAATCAACAATGGCACCAGCAGCAGCCCCCTCAATAAGCAAATGCTGGAAATAACGATCAATCCTGTTCTTAGCAAAAACAAGCGCTTAATCACGCCAGCACCAGAAAAAGCATATACCGCACAAGTAAACATCAAAAAGCCAATCAATACCGCGCTAACCGGCGCTTCCGCCGTTCCATTTCGAGCTGAATCAACCACCCACTTTGGCGCGGTAAGAAAGGCGTACCAATCTGGGCCAATAAGCGGTGCAACCCAATGAATTAACGCGCCAAAGAGAGCAATCCCTGCGCCAATCAAAAAAGAAAAATAGCCAATACGGATCATTCAATATCACCTTGATAATTTAAAAACTAAGTCCCTGTTAATTTAACTGCCAACTGAAATAGCTTAGACATAGATCGCTGACCAAGCGAATACGGCCTTGGGCACTTTGTGCCCAAAGCACGAAGCTAGGTCTAACATTTCAACAAAAATATTGAAATATGAAAGCTCACTTCTCTAGCCCTTGATAACGCTAATTAACAGGGCCTTTTGTGATGTTTGATAAATCTAAATTTATATCAAAAATCTTGGCATGCACTTCAGAAACCCCAAAACCTTTTAACCTCGCCGTGTGTTTATCGAGATAAGCCGTGGCAGTTTCTTCGTTTTGAAACAAATAAATCCCGCCAGCGTCTTTGGTACTCTCATTTTCCGTCCATATTTTCCAAATAAATCCTGGCTCAGCAGCAATTGAACGGGCAATTTCTTTAAATTCATCAGCCATTTGCTGATTAAAGGGCCCGTTGAATGGGAAATCTATTTGCAATAACTTTGTCATTTCTACTTTCTCCGTTTTTCTAACAATTTCTACCTATGCAAAGTAGTCTCTGCAATAAAGTAAGCGCTAAAAAGTCGCAATAAAATCAGCCGGTAAACACGTATCAAATCTGGCAAGCATACGCTGCAGCATGATTTTCGGATCACTCTCTAGCGCTTCAAAGTGCGGGGTAAAGCAAAAGCCCATTCGCTCGTAAAGTGCGCACGCGGCTTTGTTGAGTGGGGAAACAAACAGGCACACTTCAGATTCGCCACGTGACGCAGCAGCAGCCAAGACTTTCTCAACCAGAGCGCTTCCAATACCAAGACCGCGATGCGAGGGGGCAACCCACATGGCGATAAGGTTAAAGCCGGTGTTTGCCTTAACGCCACCGATCACGCCAACTGGATTTCCCTCAGCACGCGCGACGAAATACATGGGAGGCGTTCGATTCCCTGCCCGATCCTGCCATTGGGCATCCGTGTAGGCAAAGGCCGCCTCATAGGTGAGGCCAAACGCATCCGGCGACTCCGCCAGTGAAGACAGCCTGATGGTCTTAAGATCGAGCCAATCTACGTCCGTGGTCTGTTGAATATGGATGTGCATAAGCCCTGCCAGATACATAAAGTGAAAGATAAGCAGATTGCTTCGGCCTGCTCGGCTAAGTAAAAAGTTAAAGAGTGTACCTTTGCCCTCAACTTGGCCCGTAGAAGCTGGCGGCAAATTTATAGCTTTGTAATGGCCAGTTTAACCAGCTCTACAAGCTTTGGAATATCGCTGGCCAAGCTAAAGCGCACTTCAATCCAGGCGGAATTAGGTGAGCGGGTCGGATGATGAAGCGAATCAGGCGGATGCTGCATTCCAAGCTTGCGGATGATGGCTTTAGTGAGCCTTAGATCAAGTTCATTTGTGTTATGAAAATGCGCGAACTCTTTGCCAAAATAAAAAAGTGCACATCCTCCCGCTACAGGCGACGGGCGATCCTCTACCCCCTCGATTTTTCTTAACTCGGCCAGAAGCTGATTCATCATCTGTGCAAATCCTGTGGACTTTGTAAGAGCAATGGCAAATTGAACATATTGCAATGCAAGACTGCGTGTATTTACCCTATGCGGTGCATTACACATGTGTCATGGCTTAGGACATTGTTTTATCACAGCGCTTTTTTGAAAAAAACCACCCGCTCAGTTTCATTAAAACCAAGTGATTTATGCATGGCATGGCTCTGGGTATTCTCTATTGCAGCATCAGAAGCCAACTCCTTACAGCCATGCTCTTTGGCCCATTGCTCAGCAGCGGCAACCAGCTTGCCCGCAATGCCGCGCCGTCTGGCACTTGGCTCAACGTAAATGCCTTCAAGAAATGCAACCGGCGAAGACTCCGTGCCATTTACATAATCGCCCCGCACGGCAAGCTCAATAAACCCAAGCGCCCTGCCAGCCTGATCGTATTCCACAAACTGGGCAAAACGCTGCGGCGAAGCTAAAAACAGTGCCATTTCTGCCAAGTGCTCATCTTTTGAGCAATCAGGCCAAAGCGCTGACCGAAGCGTAAGCCAGCCCGGCTGATTAAGAGATTTACAGGGAGTGATCATTCAAAGCCCATCCATTTAGTTTAAATACATGGGTTTAATGAATTATTCACCCTACCCTCATAAATACATAAACCACCGTGCTGCTCATGCCTACTAGGCTTTCTTTTGATAGAGGCGGCGCTTCCGCTTAAGAGGTCGTACCCTCCCTTCCAAAAACTCCACAACCGCTAAACAAATCGCCTTATCAAGAATGAGATTCTCTGGTGCAGAATAGTGATTGGAAGCAAGTACACCAATCGCAGCTACAGCTTGAGGATCAAGTTGCATGAGTTTTTCGGCGGCATCGATCTCTCCATAAGCCAATAACTCTCTGACTAAATCACGAGGGCTAAAGCTAACCGTGCAACGAGCGTTAAGAAGAATTTGTTGTGCATCCAGCATAGCGCCCCTTAATAGGCATATTTATATGTTTAACTTTGTAAGGCGCTAATAAGCACAGCGTATTACGCCGCATGCGGCTTAGCAAAGCACGTGACGATTAATAAGCCACATACGCCATAAGCCTTGCGTGTTTTTACATTGGCGAAACGGGTAGTGTTTTATTTCTGCAGGGTGATGCGGAATAATTTAACTTCGGCGCTTACCTCATACGGCGCACTACGCTTCGCTTTGAGTGCGCCCTACAAAGGTGCATACGGCTAATGACTTTGTGCAGCCCTTTAAGGTTAGTGAGCACCGCATAATGCTCCCTGGCAATTCAGTGTATTGAAATCATAAACAGCAGAATGCCCCGGATTGCCATCTGGTTTTGGTACGCCCTTACGAATCAGGAAGGTCGCCGAATTTCCACCATACAACCCAGAAGGATAAGTAAATGGTTTAAGCACTACATACGCATTGTATACAGACATCTTTGGAGGTTTAGGAACGCCTTGACCAGCAACCGGCGGTATATCTCTTTGTGGCGAATTTTTCAAAACTGCATCAGCCCATGCTTGGGCATCAGCCGCTGTTGCCTTGCGTAAAAGCCCTCTGCGAACAGCATCTTCTAACCCTGCAGGCCCCGCAATCGGTGCAGTTTTGTCATAAAATAATTCAGGCGTGGTTTCGGCAGATGTAAGCAGCTTGCTTCCAGCAGGAAGCGGCTCTCCAATAACTACCTTGCCATTAACTGCGGGGAAGACCATATCAACCTGACGTGCAAAAACACGCTTAGACAAAGGATTCAAAGGGGCCAGATTATCAGGGGTAACATAGAAGTATCCGCACGGCCCACGATTGTCGTAAGTGCTAAGCAGTAATGGAGTGCCTTTCACCAGCCCGGCTACAGCCTGCCGATGATATCCCCCAACCAACACCGCAATGATTTTAGTTGCTTTCGACCAGCCAATATTCCAAATCGTTGGCTCATAGGCACCAAGCATCAATACAACGGGCTTATTGGGGCTATTTACCACAACATCAATCTGCGTTCCTTCATGGCCGCTCTGATCAATTTGAAACGCAATCTTTCGACCTGAGTAGGCTCCTGCCGCGAACACCGCGAATTCCGTGGGCAATTTTAAATTTGGAAAACCACAAACCGTTTTTTCCACAGCAATCGTTTGCGATTTCGTTTCCGGCTCAAAGTTAAACGGCTTAAGCTCAGTAGCCCATGAATTAGAAATAGACGCAAACACAATGAGTAGTGTGCTGATAAGTTTCATAACATTCCGTTGATCGCTAAGGTTTAAATTCACCAGCCAGCGAGGCTTTTCTGGCATATCTGGCGAAATAATGGGTTCGGCCGCAAGCGATACCAAACTTCTGGTGCAACAAACACCCAAAATCCTGCAGGGCAAAAAAACTTACAGAAGGAGGCCATTCCAATACCTAAAAAATGCAAACCACCCCAAACAAAGCCAAAGGGCATCATAAATATGATGATGTAGGGCGCTAATAAGCGCAGCGCATTACGCCGCATGGGCTTAGCAAAGTGGTCAATGCACGTGATTAATAAGCCACATACGGCGCACTACACTTCGCTTTGAGTGCGCCCTACAGATGGGAATTACGAGTTATGGCCTTAGACCTTTGGACTGCGAAATGCCTTCTCGCCGAACAGGGTAACGTCAGCATTCATTGCTCGGTACGCATCGCTTTTGGCATAGCGGTCAATGCTCCCCCTGAAAGCTTTGTCAATTTTTCCCTGCTGTTTCTCATTGACACTGTCTAGTGCATCTCGCATCGCTTGAGCTTTTTGCATCAGATACTCCCCAAACGCTCTGGGTAGGACATATTTTTTGGGGGCAATGAGTCCAGCATTTACATGGACTTTAGTGCCTTTCCAGTGATTAGGGGATGGCTCGTGAATGAAACCTAACACGATAAATCGACCCATCTTGGCGTATGTGAACATCAAATTAGTGCTTTGACACAGGTCCATGTGTATGGCCCGCATAATGTACCGATTCATGTTGGATGGGAGATCCATTGATGTGGATGAAATTTCATCCATAGGAATGAGGTGAAGTCGATACTCGCCTGGATGCTGTATTTCCCCAAGCAAGAACCTTCTCCAAGTTGCCTCAGCAGATGCCATCCGATCACGTAGCATTTGAGGTGTATCGCTGAAGTCACTTTCTTGCTGATAGTGCCGCAATACCCGCCAAGAGATGGATGCGCAAAAGTGCGAGAGCCAAGGTCCATATTGAATCGTGAGCTTGCCATGGTCTGTGTATGGCCTAAACACGCGATTGGCGAACAACCCTTCTGACTGGCTAAATAGGTCCTCACAGTTTTTGCATAGCCAATAGTGCTTGAGTCCATCTTGAACGCGTCTATTTGGCTCCTGCGTTGTGCGGATGTGTCCATTGGCTGAACTCTCACGTTGCCAGCGAAACACAAAGGCAGGCAGTACATGACTGTACTGAAGCACGCTATCTTTTGAGCATAGAAAGCAGCAACCTGTTTGCATGGCCAAAGAAACCTAAGATTGTATTAACCGAATGGCCAACCGCACCAATGCCCCGAATGAGCTGTCGCGCCCCAACCAGTCCGATTGAATATATTATTTGGTGAAGCAATGCATTTAGGTAGATAGGTGCGAAACAACGCTACCGACTCCAATAGCCCACATAGTTTCAATTGTGGAACTGAATAACATACGAACACGGGCAGTAAATGCTGCAACCATAGACACCTCCTTTTGACTGGATTCGGCCGAAAGAACCAAACCAATTGATAAATAACGCAGCAAAAACAACAGAAGAGCTATGGAGCCAACAAACGTCCGGGAGAAATCTCCCTCACCTATTACCCCTATCAGCCTAAATACACTGACATTCTTTACACCTAACAAGATATAGACACCCTGAAATACCACGTTCAGTGACAAAACCTTACTTGATGCGGCAAAAATAAATTGCCATGAAAAAACCGCCCACTATTAAGCGGAGTTTACCCCCTGCACACACCGACCTGCCCAACCAAACAACTCATTCCGCATAATATCAGCAAAAAGTAAGCAATATTTATTATATCTTACGCCAAACACTAAACTCCTCGCCCTTATCCGTCGCCCTTGTGGTTTTTTTCAACAAGCTATATTCACCAATATTGGCGGGCATGGTACTGCCTTGGATTAATAGCTGCGGGCATTCTTTGCCTCGGCCTATTTCGAAGCGTTGCACGCGCATCGTGGTGTAGTAGTGGAAGTTGCCTCTTTCGTGCTCACCCAAGCCAAAGCTAGCCAGACACTGGTTTTTATCTAGTTGGGTGGCTAAATCCAGCATCATGGGTTTATAGCTTTTGCTGTAATTTAAGCCGGGTAACAGCAGGCTGAATACTAGGCCATAGCTCATCACCAGCACGGCCAGCCAGCGGATAGCGCCCTGGTGTTTGGCCCACTGGGGTGCTCGCCAAGCCAGATTCCACACGATGATGGTAAGTGCGAGCGCGGACAGCACACCCAGCCAGTTTGGCTTTTCTGCAAAACCCGGTAAGAAATGCAGCAGGCGCGCTTGCAAAGGCAGGCCAAAGTAGAGGGCAGCCCAAGCCCACCAGAGTAATAGCGCACTGACAGCCACTAAGCACAGGGCGACAAGGCCAAAGCGGCGCTCGAAAGTGGCGGGGACGCTGGATGCTTGTGCGCCCATCCATACGGCAAACGCCACCACGGCGGGCACGGCGTATAGCTCCATCGAGGTTTTAGCCAAGGACAAGATGGTGTAGGTCAAAAGGCAAAGCAGGGCTGCCGGGGCGGCGTTTTTAAACGCATCGAGGCGCTGCCTGAAAAATAAAACCGGCAGATAGAGAATCAGCGGGAAGGCGTGCCAAGGCAAAATCTTCAGGTAAAAGCCACGCTCGTATTCCGGGCCAAGGTTATTCTCACCGAGGAAACGCCCTAGGTTATTCACCCAAAACCAAGTTTTGAATAACTCCGGCGAGGCCAGCCACAAGCGCCAAGGCCAGATCAGCCACCAAGGCAATGCGGCCAGCAAGGCGATGCTTAGCGTCAGTAAATACGCTTTTTGCCGGTAAGTACGATCAAAGACCGGCAACAACAGAGCCGCCAAACCAAGGCAGCCCGGCCCCAACAGGCCCTTAGTTAAAAACGCCATTCCCCAAGCCGTGCCCATCAGCAGGCCGCTGGCAAGTGGCCGTAAGGGAAATATAGCAAATGCGTAGAGGGCAATGGCAAAGCTGGCAAATAAGGCGCTATCGGTCAGAATATGATGCCCATTGCCGACTAAGCCCAGCGTGCCTGCAAGCAAAATGGCGGTGAGCCATGCGGCTTGCGATGGGTCTTTGGCCCGGCTGCGGGCAGCAAATTGCCCTGCGGCCAGAGCGGCAAAGATAAAGGTGAGCGCAATATAAAATGCCGCGGCTAATCTTGCTGCCGCATGCACTGGCAGCCAGGTAAATACATAGCGGGAGAAGCCCGCTGCCGTCCAGAAAAACAGCGGTGGTTTTTCCATAAAAGGCTCGCCAGACAGCATCGGCACCAGCCAGTTATCGCGCAGCGTGTATTCATAAACTAGACCAAGGATATAGCTTTCGTCGGGCTTCCAAGGATCGTGCGGGGCGAACGAGGGCCAGAACCACAGTGCAAGCAGGACAAAACACCCGACTTTCCATGAAGGCCAGTCAATCTTTACACTCATCCCTTATCCCCCCAGCGCTGCATCAGCTGATGCGGGATTTGGAACTGATCCAATATCCTTGCCACCACAAAATCGACTAAATCGGCGATGGTTTTAGGGTGGTGATAAAAGCCCGGATTAGGCGGCAAGATCACCACGCCCAGCCGAGCCAGCTTGAGCATATTCTCCAAATGCAGCACCGAAAAAGGTGCTTCACGTGGAACAACGACTAATTTTTTGCCTTCCTTAATCATCACATCCGCAGCGCGCTCTAATAAATTATCCGAAGCGCCCACCGCAATCGCCGATAAAGCGCCCATGGTGCAGGGGCAAACAATCATGCCATCGCCAGGGTTAGAGCCGGAGGCCATCGGGGCAAACCATTCTTGCTGGCCAAATACTTGCAGCTTTGATTCATCAGTAACGCCATAACGCTGGCGAAAAAGCACCGCCAAATCGGCCGCGCGCGAAGGCCAGGTTTCATCTAGCTCTTGCTTGGCCACAATTTGCGCTGCCTGGGTATAGAGCACATGCACGGTGCAACCCGCCGCCAGCAAGCATTCCAGCGTGCGCAGGCCATAAGGCAGGCCGGATGCGCCGGTAAAAGCTAAAGTTATTGTTTTCATTTGAAACCTATTAAAACGATGTAACACCCAAAGGTCTGTAGACACAGAGAACACGGAGTTTAAAAACAGACCACAGAGAAAACCAAATCAATTGATATTTATAACGCTATGTTGTGTATTTTTTGTAGGGCGGGTGAAACCCGCGAGCGATGCTGAAAAATACGCGGGTTTCACCCGCCCTACGCACTTTTTGAACGTTTCACTCACGAGCCAGCAGCTTTGCTGCAATCACCCCATTTACCACACCAAATACCAAGGCTGCAGCAGCAAACAGGGGCACTAAATGGATGATGCCATTATGCGGAATCAGCCAGAGCCGCGCTAATAATAGCTGCCCTGCCATATGGGCAAAGGCGGCAACCAGCGAGTGCGATACGGGGCCGAACCAGCGCCTAGGCAAGTGATTCGCAGCGGCCAAGGCTAAGAGGCTGCTTAGCCCGCCCATCAAACTCATAGCAAAACCGGGGGATAAAAAACCGCCCAGCACAATACCACTGCCGATGATTCTGAGCATGGAAATCCACGCAGCATCGCGCCAGCCAAAGCGCCAGAGCGCAATCAGGGTAATGATATTAGCCAGCCCCGGCTTAATACCGGGAATAGGCGAAGGAATACCCGCCTCCAGCACCGATAAGGCAATCGCCAGCGCGGCATAGCGGGCAATGCGCACATCGTCCAAACTGGGTTTGATACGGATTTCAGTAACTGAGGCTGTCGAATTCATGAGGACGCGAGCCTAAAAGCTCGATGCTGATTCGGTTAGGCAGGCAAATCGCCATTTGGCCAGCCTGATCCAGCCAGCCCATGCGCACACAATATTGGCGCGGGCTGGGGTCACGGCTAATACGTACCCGGCCCGATTTTACTTCTACAGAGGTAAACCCAAGGGGGCCAGCCACTTGCACCGTGCGCTCTGCGTTTAAATCCAGCACGGCAAAGACTTTGCCCGCCTGATAAATACGCACCCGCGTGGCACTCTCCTGCTGCCAGCTCCAAAAACCCAAATACACCACAAAAACCAGCGCCAGTAAGGCAAACGGCCAGTCACCTGGCCGCATTACCCTAAGCATCTCCCGATTTCGAGAGGGGCGTATTTCAGGCATGCTGCTCACGGTGCCTAAGCAATACCTGCCGATGCTCGGCAAAGTATGCCGCTAATTGCTCCGCTAAATAAACCGAGCGATGCTGGCCGCCGGTGCAGCCAATCGCTACCGTGATATAGCTGCGATTATCGGCTTCAAACTCTGGCAACCAAGCTTCCATAAATGTTTTGATATGGCTTTGAAAGCGCCCCACCACCGCTTGCCGCTCTAAGAAATCAATCACGGGCTGATCTTTACCCGTTAAAGGGCGTAAAGATTTATCGTAATAGGGGTTGGGCAGGCAGCGGGCATCAAACACAAAATCGGCATCCATTGGCAAACCATGCTTAAAGCCAAAAGATTCAAAAATCACCGTGAGTCTGGAGCGGTCCAGCGCCACAAACTGCCGAATCCAGCTGCGCAGCTGATTAGCCGATAAATCACTGGTATCAATACGATGGGCAACTGCGGAGAAATCAGCCAGCATTTCACGCTCTAAGCTAATAGCCTCGGTCACCGTTAATGTGCCACTAGAGAGCGGATGGCTGCGCCTTGTTTCAGAAAAGCGCTTCACCAGAGTGTCGTTATTCGCTTCCAGAAACAGCATTTGCACATCAAGCCCCAGCTCAAACAGGGCTTCAAGATGATTGGGGAAGCTGGCAAAATTGTGGGCGCTGCGCACATCAACCGAAATGGCAATTTTGGGATAGCCATCTTCATCCAGTAATGCCGCGGTTTGTGGCAGCAAAGGCGCAGGCAAATTATCGATGCAAAAATAGCCAAGATCTTCTAAAGACTTAAGTGCAACGCTTTTACCCGCCCCTGATAAACCAGATAATAAAATAACCTGCTGCTGTTTCACTCCCCATCCCCATTATTTTGTATATTTTTGTGTAGCTTATATTTTGATACTTGCATAAACACCCTGCATATTGGGTGAGCGACTTATTCGCCCATTTCCATAAATTTTTGGTGTCTTTCAATAAATTCACGCGTGGAATCAATGCCGCGTAATTGCAAAATATAATTTCTAACCGCAGCCTCAACCAAAACCGCTAAATTTCGACCGGCCGCCACAGGAATCACCAGCTTGCGAATCGGCACGCCAAGAATATCTTGCGTGGCCGCCTGCATTTGCAATCGATCCATCGGAGCGACTTTCTCGCCACCCGCCTTGGCCAGATGCATAATCAGCTTGAGTGTTTTACGCGGCCTGACGGCAGTTTCACCGAAAATAGTGCGGATATTCAATACGCCAATTCCGCGCACTTCGAGAAAATCACGCAACATCGGCGGGCATCGCCCTTCCAGCGTTTCCGGATTGGTGCGATAGACCTCAACCACATCGTCTGCCACAAGGCCGTGGCCGCGTGAGATTAGCTCCAACGCCAGCTCGCTCTTACCCATCGACGATTCGCCAGTCAGCAAAACGCCCACTTCCAGCACATCCAGAAACACCCCGTGCAGATGCGTAGAAACCGCCAATGCCTTCGAGAGGTAATAGCGTAGTACATCCATCAAATAGGGGGATTGCTCGGGGGAGGTGAGCAGCGGTACATGAAAACGCTCAGAGGCTTCGCGCAGGCAGTCGCCCACAATCTGACCATTGGCTACAATCACTGCCGCCATTTCATTAGAGAAAAGCCGCGCCAAGGATTCTCTTTGCGCCTCGGGGCTAAGCTGCAGCAGATAAACCGTTTCTGCCACCCCAAGCACCTGAATGCGGTTGGGGTGGATAAAATTCAGGTGGCCGACTAAAGAGAGTGTTGGCTTTTGCTCAGATGCATCATTAGATAGCAGATTATTCGCACCCGATTGCCCTGCTACCCACGTCAGTCGCAGCTTCTCGGCGTTATCGATAAAAAGCTGTCTAACTGAAATCTGTGGCATAAGGCTCCCAAGTACTGATTAGCTTCCAGATTTGGCCGGGTTCAGTGGCCGCCAGCAGACTCTCGCGCAATACTTTATCTGAGAAAAGCTGAGCCAGTTCGGACAAAATTTGCAGATGTAAATCGGTAGCGTGAGCAGGCACCAGCAACACAAATACCAAGGAAACCGGCTTGCCATCAGGCGCGTCATAAGGGATAGGCTCATTAAGGCGCACAAATGCACCTGTGGCTTCTTTCAAACCTTTAATCCGGCCATGAGGGATGGCAACCCCTTGCCCAAGCCCCGTGGAACCAAGCTTTTCCCGGGCAAACAGACTATCAAAAATAACACTACGGGCAATACCGTGGCTATTTTCAAACAAAATACCAACTTGTTCAAAAATACGTTTTTTGCTGCCGACTTCCATGTCAAGGAAGACATTTCCGCTAGGCAAAATTTGGGCGATCAAGCTCATTGTAGACAGACCAAAACAGGGACGACACCCATTGTAGCGCCGTCGTTTAAAAACAAAAACGGGAACCTGAGTATTCCGGTTCCCGCTAAGGTGAGAAAAGTCGCTTTATTCAGCGGTAGGCTGGTGCTGCTTAATGGATTCGTTACGGTGATCCATTGATTTTTCTTTGTGCTTCACAACTTGGCGGTCTAGCTTATCGGCCAGCAAGTCAATGGCTGCATACATATTTTCATCCGTCGCTTCGACGTGGATATCGCGGCCGCGAACGTGAACGGTTGCTTCAACCTGATGTTGCAGTTTCTCCACGGATAGGATGACATTAACGTCAATTACATTGTCAAAGTGTCGAATGACTCGTTCCATCTTACTGTTTACGTACTCACGGATAGATGGGGTCACTTCAAGATGATGGCCACTGATATTCAAATTCATAGGGTTACTCCTTCCGTTGGGGCCTTACAAACTTTTGCGCTGACTTACTGGGTAAATCTGCAACGCTTCACGGTATTTGGCAACGGTGCGCCGGGCTACCACAATACCTTGAGCGGATAATGCTTCTGCCAATACGCTATCACTTAAAGGTTTTTTCTTATCTTCTTGCTGCACCATCTGCTTGATCAATGCTTTGATCGCTGTAGCAGAACACTCCCCTCCGGCATCCGTATCAACATGGCTACCGAAGAAAAACTTAAATTCATATAGGCCACGCGGCGTAAGCATATATTTTTGCGTGGTTACCCTAGAAATAGTCGACTCATGTAAATCTAGTTCTTCGGCGATATCTCTGAGCACCAGCGGGCGCATCGCCACTTCACCGTGTTCAAAAAATGCGCGCTGCCGTTCTACAATCGCGGTGGCTACTCGCAAAATGGTATCAAATCGCTGCTGCACACTTTTTACTAACCAACGTGCTTCTTGTAACTCACGGGCTAAATGGCCGCCATCGCCTTTTTGTAAGATATCTGCATAAAGACGATTCACGCGCAATTTAGGCATCGAAGCATCGTGTAATCTCACCCGCCAAACACCGCGTACTTTTTGCACAACGACATCGGGGCTTACATATCGGGGCGATGCTACAGACCATTGTGCACTCGGCCTAGGGTTTAAACTTACAATTAATTCCTGCGCTGCTTTTAACTCAGCATCCTCGCATTTAAAAGCCCGTTTAAGCCTAGTGTAGTCCCGCCCAGCTAATAAATCGAGTGAATTTTCGGCAATCTGCAAGGCTAAATCACGGGCAGCGCTCGCTGGCTTCTGGCGCAATTGTAAGCATAAACAATCAGCGGTATCTCTTGCTCCAATTCCCAAAGGCTCTAAGTGCTGTAAGCGAATTAAAGCAATTCTTAAGTCATCAGGTTCGAGTTCATAATCTTGGATTAGTTCCTCTGGCAGCTGAGAAAAGACATCTTCTAAGGACTGAGAAAGAAACCCATCCTCATCCAATGCCTCAATCAGCATCAATAACAAGGACTTATCCCGATGCGACAAAGGCAGCAAACCTGCTTGTTGCAGCAAGTATTCGCGTAAATCTAAATCGCGGGCGATATTGCTGGCCGGATCAAAATCATCATCATCATCCGAGCTGCCGTGGCTTGTGCCTTCCCAGCGTAAACCGTCGTCTTCACCCATTTCCCACTGCGGCTCTGCTTGCTCTGCCTCACCAGCGGCGGCTTCTTCGCCACGCTCCAATAGCGGGTTTTCGCTCAGATACTGTTCAAGCTCTTGTTGAAACTCAAGGGTGGAAAGCTGCAGCAGCTTGATAGCCTGCTGCAACTGAGGAGTAAGATTAAGTTGCTGGGATAACCGCAGCTGCAGGGTTTGTTTCATTTACATGCGGAAATGTTCACCGAGATAGACCCGACGCACACTTTCGTTTTCTACAATATCTTTCGGAGCGCCAGACGCCATCACTGCACCTTCGGAGATGATGTAGGCACGATCGCAAATACCAAGGGTTTCACGCACATTATGATCAGTGATCAAGACACCGATTCCACGTTGCTTTAAAAAACCAATAATACGTTGAATATCCATCACAGCAATCGGGTCTACCCCTGCAAATGGCTCATCCAGCAAGATAAAACGCGGGCTGGCGGCCAAGGCACGGGCAATTTCTACCCGGCGGCGCTCGCCCCCCGATAAGCCCATTGCACCTGCATCACGCAAATGATCAATGTGCAAATCGTGCAGCAGCTCATCAAGCCGGGCGTTTATTTCATCGCGATTTTTACAATGCAATTCAAGCACTGCAGTGATATTTTGTGCCACTGTCATTTTACGAAAGATAGACGCTTCTTGTGGCAAGTAGCCTAAACCTCGCCGCGCCCGCTGATGAATGGGTAAATGACCGATATCCTCGCCATCCAGCGTAATACGCCCGCCATTCATACCGACTAAACCCACAATCATATAAAAGCTGGTGGTTTTACCCGCGCCATTTGGGCCAAGTAAACCCACCACTTCACCACTCGAAATTTCCATGGTGACATCACGCACCACGGTTCTTTTTCCGTAACGTTTTTCTAGCTGCTCCGCTCGTAAAGAACTACTCATGGTGCAGGTGCCTTTTTCGGTGTAATCACGATATTGACGCGCCCGCCGCTCTCTGGTTTGCTTTGCGCTTGATAAGCTTCATTGTTTAAATCGTAAGTAATCAAATCGCTATGAATTTGATCTTCCCCACGTTTCACCCATGCCTTATCAATCAACTTAAGAATGCCAGTGCGCCCGTCATAATCAAAGCGCTGCGCTTCGGCATCCACCCAATCATTGCCGCCATCCATTTTCTGCCGAAAGCGAACCGGCCCGCCATTGCCAGCAACATACTGATTGCCCGCCTCATCCTGACGTACCGTCAGCTTATCAGCCCGAATGCTGAGTGTGCCTTGGGTCAGCACCACATCTTTGGTACAGACGCTGGCCTGCGTTTTTTGATTCATCACACAATTTGCAGCAACAATATTGATCTGTTTTTCCCGGTCTGCTTTTTCTGCATATGCAGAGCTTGCCAACAGCATGAGTAAAACAACTTTAACGGGTGCGAATCGGCTCATAGCTCATCCTGACTTTAGATTTAAGTTCTAGCGTTTCAGCCTTGGAATCAGCAATAAAACCGACTGATTCAATAACATACGTGCCCATCACTGCGATTGCCGGCGCTTCTGAGCTGGCAAGTCCTTCCTGCGGTAAAACGCGCATATCACGCCCATTAATCGTTAACTCTGCTTGCGTAGCACTGGCCGATCTAACCATTTTAACCACGCCGGGAAACCAGACTTCACTCCCCTGTTTGATTGATTTAGCACGCTCGCCAGTGACTTCTAAGCGGGGCTGATCGGGGGCGGTATAGCGTAAATGTGGGTTTTCCAACCAGGTGATATCGCCAGCAGGCAAATGAGAAACATGGGTGGCGGTGAGTAAAGATAAGGGGCGTCCATCTTCACCAAAGCGCACCGCAGTGGCTTTATCTACTAACATATCGGGCTGATTTGCATTAATTGCAACCGCAGAGCCAGGTAAACTTGCCGCCCTATCGAGCAGCCAAGTCAGGCTACCCAACAAAACAACAAGGGCCAACGGTAGCAGGCGAGTAGTCCCCGGCACTGCCATCAGGCGAGGTAAGGCGCCATAGCGGCATCAAACGTGCCTTGTGCTTGCATCAGGTAT
Organism: Iodobacter arcticus; assembly: GCF_042664895.1. Taxonomy (NCBI): domain Bacteria; kingdom Pseudomonadati; phylum Pseudomonadota; class Betaproteobacteria; order Neisseriales; family Chitinibacteraceae; genus Iodobacter; species Iodobacter arcticus. Next base: position 126,902 of record NZ_JBHTBQ010000019.1, on the reverse strand, counting down.
TCGCATACTTCACGCACAGCCCCCCGCCCACCCGAGCTGCCCGTAATATAGTGAGCATGTTTACGCACTAACTCCGGGGAATCAGGCACCGCTACCGCAAAAGCGACTCTGCGCATCACCGGAAGATCAATCACATCGTCGCCCATAAAACCACAGGCATCTTGGCCGACTCCAGCGGCTAGCAGTAAATCTTCATAGCTTGCCCGCTTATCGTGAGCGCCCTGATAAAGAAAATCCACCCCCAAATCTTTGGCACGTTTCTCAACCAGCAAAGAAGTACGACCGGTAATAATGGCTAATTTCACACCGCTGGCGCGTAACATTTTTAGCCCGTGACCATCCAGCGAGTTAAACGCTTTTAGCTCTTCACCCGCATCGCTGTAATACAAGCTGCCATCGGTCATCACACCATCAACGTCAAAAATCATTAAGCGCACCGCTTTTGCCATATCAGTCATTACTATTTTCCTATTTGTCATTTAGCTGCTTTTGGCACTTTTTAAAACGGGAATAACAGGCGGCTGCAATCCCACACAAGCCTGCTCCGCACTATCTATGTGCATTTTAAACCACTCGTGCCCGCAGCAGGTCGTGCATATTGATCGCCCCAACCAGCACACCCGCATCCAGCACCAATAAACCATTCACACGGCGTGCATCCATTTGCTGGACGGCCTCGGCGGCTAATTTATCCGCCTCAATCGTGGCAGGGGCTAAGGTCATTACGCTGGAAACCGAAGTATCACGTACATCGACGCCCTGATCCAGTGCGCGGCGCAAATCGCCATCGGTAAAGATGCCCATCAATTTACCTGCAGCATCCACCACCGCTGTCATGCCCATGCCTTTCTTGCTGATTTCCAGCAGCGCATCGCGCAATAAAACATCGTGCTGCACTACAGGCAAAGCATCACCGGTATGCATTAAATCGCGCACGAGCACCAATAAGCGCCGGCCTAAGCTGCCGCCCGGATGCGATAAGGCAAAGTCTTCAGCCTGAAAGCCGCGCGCTTCCAGCAGGGCCACAGCCAGTGCATCGCCCAAAGCAAGTGCCGCCGTAGTACTTGCGGTAGGCGCCAGATTCAGCGGGCAGGCTTCTTGCGCCACACCCGAATCAAGATGCACGGTCGATTGTTTACTTAAAGTAGATTCAGCATTGCCCGTCATGGCAATCAAAGGAAGACCTAAACGTTTTAGGCTTGGCAGCAAGGCAATCACTTCATCGCTTTCACCCGAATTAGACAAGGCCAGCACCACATCACTGCGGGTGATCATTCCTAAATCACCATGTGCGGCTTCGGAAGGGTGAACAAAAAAAGCAGGAGTACCAGTGCTGGCCATCGTGGCTGCTATTTTTTTAGCAATATGCCCCGACTTGCCAATCCCGATCACGATCACCCGCCCCTGGCAGGAAAGAATCAGCTCGCACGCTTTAACAAACTGATCATTCATTCGCTCGGCCAGCGCGAAAACAGCATCAGCCTCAACCCGTAGCACGCGACGAGCGCACTCGAGGATAAATTCAGCATTTTTCATATGCGCGAAAGTATAAGAGAAGCAGGCCCTGTCCCGCCACCTGCGTCTGCTGTCAATATGCCAATCAGGATCAATGATCTTGCAAATACAGCCTTCAACGGCTTGTTGCCAGCAGCCTGCCAGACTAAAAACGGATCGGCTGCAAGGGTAAAAGATAGTACCTGAAATGAAAAAAACGCTAGGATGTAACCCTCCACTTTGTCATTCGCAAGAGAAAAACGAATCCAGCCTATGTCCATTCAACTCTCTACGCTCTTGCTCTTGCTTGCCGCAGCCGTTTTAACAGTGGTGCTTTGCCGTCGCCTAAAGCTGCCAGCCATGCTTGGCTACCTAGTTGTTGGCTTATTAATTGGCCCCCATGCACTTGGTTTTATTGCCAGCAGCGATGAGGCCACTCATTTGGCCGAATTTGGTATCGTTTTTTTGATGTTTACATTGGGGCTGGAATTTAATCTTGCCCGGCTCAATGCCATGCGCCGCATCGTATTTGGCTTGGGTGCAATGCAAGTCATCAGCATGCTGGCTGTTGTCATGGTGATTTGCCTGCTGGCCGGCTTAGACTGGAAAGTAGGCTTGGCACTGGGTGGCGCGCTCTCGATGTCATCCACCGCGATGGCGTCTAAATTACTGGCTGATCGCAATGAGCTGCATTCTGCACAGGGGCAAAACGCCATCGGCATTTTGCTATTTCAAGACTTAGCCGTTGTCCCTTTCCTCATTATGATTCCCGTGCTCAGCTTTCCGGGCAATGAATTGCTGATGGCACTGGGTTTTGCCGCGCTAAAGATTATTGTGGTGTTGCTGGTTTTGCTCTACTTCGGGCAAAAGCTGATGCGGCCTTGGTTCAATATCGTAGCCAGACAGCACTCCAGTGAGCTTTTTATGCTCAACTTGCTGCTGGTTACTTTAGGAATCGCATGGATCACCGAGCTTGCAGGCTTATCGCTGGCTCTGGGCGCTTTTCTGGCAGGTATGCTGATTGCCGAAACAGACTTTCGCTACCAGGTTGAAGACGATGTGCGCCCGTTCCGGGATCTGCTGCTTGGGCTATTTTTTGTAACCGTTGGCATGAATCTGAATTACTCCGTGTTACTCACCCAATGGTGGCGAGTATTGCTGGTGCTGGCACTGCTCGGCCCCGGCAAAATTTTAATGATTGCCGGGCTCTCCAGACTATTTGGCAGCACACCCGGTGCAGCCTGGCGCACCGGCTTTACCATAGGGCAAGGGGGCGAATTCGCTTTTGTCATGCTGGCGCTCGCCTCTAAGAGCGCGCTCTTACCCGAAAACATTCTACAAACCACCATCGCTGGCATTGTTTTATCAATGCTAATCACCCCATTTTTAATTCAGCATTCCGATAAATTAGTATTGCGCCTTGCCCGCTCAGAATGGATGAATCTGGCCGCTAATTTGCATCAGGTGGCCGTACGCAGTATGCAAAGCCAAGGCCACGTAATCCTCTGTGGCTATGGCCGCAGTGGCCAATCTCTGGCCCGGATATTAAGCCAAGAAGGAATAGGTTTTTTTGCGCTGGATTTAGACCCAGATATGGTGCGCGAAGCCGCGGCCGCTGGCGATTCCGTCGTTTATGGCAACGCAGCCAAGCGAGAAGTACTGATCGCCGCAGGCTTAATGCGGGCTAGCGCCATTGTGGTGACTTACGCCGAAACCCATTCCGCCATGCAGATTTTAGAAATCGTACACGCCATCCGCCCGGAGCTGCCGGTGATTATTCGCACTCAGGACGATAGCGATATCGATCAGCTCAAAAACGCAGGCGCCACCGAAGTAGTGGCAGAAATCATGGAAGGCAGCCTGATGCTGGCTTCCCATACGCTGATGCTGCTAGGCGTGCCATTAAATAAAGTCGTCCACCGCGTGCGTGAAGTTCGCGAAGCCCGCTACCAGCTGCTACGCGGCTTTTATCGCGGCGTAAGCGAAGACGCCGATGATAGCGACCGGCCCCAGCCACGTTTACACACCATCTACTTAGCCAACGATGCCGCTGCCGTTGGTAAGCACCTTGGCGAGCTCAAGCTAGAAAACCTTCATATCGAAGTACGCAGCGTACGCCGCCGCAATATGCGCCCCACCCAGCCAGATGCCAGCTTTGAATTACAAGCAGGCGATATTCTGGTGATTTTAGGAGAAAGCGATAATCTGGCGGCGGCAGAGATGCTTATTTTGCAGGGCAATTAAAACATTTTGCGCTTTAAAACGCAGTATTAAAGCTGTAAAAACATTGACTTACAACGCACACAAGCTGACCATATGCTGTCGTGGTTCTGTTTCACAAAGATAGAATTGCGAAGCCTGATAGCGGACTAACACACCGTTTAAGCCGCTTGCATCCTTATCAAGGAGGTCTGTATGCGTAGTCATTGCCTTACCCAACTTGCCTTACTATCCGCCACGCTCTTTAGTCTGCCCTCTGCGGCAGAAATCAGCCCCGAGCTGCAGAAAACCGCCAGCCAAGCCATGCTCTTACAGCTGCAACCCACCGTGCAGCAAGGCGTGCTGATCGAAATCCAAAAAATACATCCTGATAAACACTGGGTTTTGGGCAGCGCCACCCTCATCCTGCCCTCGCACCTTGACGATGTGCCCGAAACACGGTTCTTTATGGCGCAATACATTGCAAACCAATGGCGGGTAGCCATCGAGGGCAGCGAGCAATACGGGCAATTGCTGGAACAAGCACCTGATGCGCTCTTTGCCCCCAATGAAAGAAAGCTGCTCCTGCAATCCCAGAGCGTGAATCAGCGCCAGAAACGCAGTGCTCCGCTGGCAGAAGTGCAGACCGGGCTTGGCCTGCCTTGGGCAGAAGGCACTGCATGGCGACTAACCGGCGGGCCGCATGGCGATGATCAGACCAGCCGTCCTTTTAATTCACTGGATTTTGCAGGCGGCAATGGCAGAGTGCTGGCCCCGCGTGACGGGCTGATTTATCAAAGCTGCTTACGTAATGGCAGCGGGCTGATTACCCTTGTCCACGATAATGGCTTTAGCAGCAGCTATTACCATATGGAAAACCTAACCAATCTAAGCAATGGTGCTGCGGTCAGCAAAGGCACTTATCTGGGGAAAATCGGCATGGGCCTGCCTTGCGGCGGCTCCACCACAGGGCCACACGTCCACTTCGCCCTTAAGCAAGGCAGTAATAAAACACCGGTCGATGGCAAAATCATCGGGGGTTGGTCGTTCCGCGAAGGCAATGCGCCTTATCAAGGCTATGCCTCACGTAATGGTCAGCGGGTTAATGTGGGTGGCGAATTAATCAACTTTGGCGGTGGTAGCTCCTTGCCTTCCGGCAAAATAACGCCGGGCAATAATGAGAGCACAGTTAATCTGCGCCAATCTCCGTCACTCAGCTCAGCCATTGTTGGCTCCTTGCAAAGAGGCGAAATCGCCACCATTGCCTGCACCGCTCAAGGCGATTGGGTAGATGGCGTATGGGGGCGCACCCAGCTTTGGAATCGCTTAAGCGCAGGCAGCTGGATTAGCGATGGCTTTATTGATACGGGCAGCAACCAAGCCGTAGCACCGCCTTGCTAAAGCACAAAAAAATCCACGCAGATGCGTGGATTTTTTTGGCAGGTGCGCCGTAACTATCGCCGGTTAAATTTAGGCCGTTTGCCTAATTTAACCGGTAACAGCACCGGTTTTCCCTTGCGAAACACCTGCATTTCTACTTCTTCATCGGGCTTAAAGGCTGCAATCAGATTAAGCATCGCCGATGCATTCTGCACCTCTGCACCGCCAATTTTAAGCAATACATCCCCCGGTTTCAGGCCAGCCCTATCCGCAGGGCCACCACGAACAACACCGGCAATCAAAGCCCCTCCGGCTTCTTTCAAATTAAAAGACGCCGCCAATTCAAGCGTTACCTCCTGCATTTCTACGCCCAACCACCCGCGCGTTACACTGCCGTCTTTAATCAACGCATCCATAATTTGGCGAATAGTCGAAGCAGGAATGGCAAAACCAATCCCTAAGGACCCCCCTGTTTTGGAATAAATAGCAGTATTAATACCAATTAAATCGCCCTTAGTATTAATTAAAGCTCCGCCAGAATTACCCGGATTAATAGGCGCATCGGTTTGAATAAAGTTTTCAAAGGTATTGATGCCTAATTCAGAGCGCCCCAAGGCTGAGACAATACCCATCGTTACGGTTTGCCCCACCCCGAATGGATTACCAATGGCCAGCACTACGTCGCCGATTTCTGCCTTGCTGGTATCGGCAAAAGTAATCGCGGGTAAGTGATCTAGCTCAATTTTAATCACTGCCAGATCGGTATCCGGGTCTGCCCCGATCAATTTGGCAGACGCCGTGCGCCCATCTGACAAGGCCACTTCTATCTCATCCGCTGACTCCACCACATGATTATTCGTGATGATGTAGCCCTGATTAGAAACAATCACCCCTGAGCCTAAGCTTGAGGCGCGCTGCTCTTCCCCACCTAAGCGATCCCCGAGGAAGCGCCGGAAACGCGGATCTTTAAACAAAGGCGGTAGTTGTGTTTTTACTTCCTTGGCGGTGTAGATATTTACTACCGATGGCATAGCACGCTTTGCAGCAGGGCTATATGACGACACCACAGGAGCCGAAGCCGCTTCTGTATGGCTTTGCTGCACCATCACCACAGGTGCAGGAGGCGCGGGAGGATGAACCAAATCAGGGCGAAGTAAGGCCACTAAGAACCAGACAGCAAGACCTGCGGTGGTAGTTTGTGCGAAAATTAACCAAAGTTTTTTCATGTTTTCCAAGGCGCTGTTGATATGCCCATAGCACGACAAGATCTAGAAAATTATATCGGACAACTGCTGCTCGTAGACACTTGGCGTGACTACTGCCCAAATGGCCTGCAAATTGAAGGCCGAAAAAATGTACAGCGTATTGTAACTGGCGTCACTGCCTCACAGGCATTGATTGATGCTGCAGTTGACTTAAATGCCGATGCCTTACTAGTGCACCACGGCTTTTTCTGGAAAGGTGAAAACGCCTGTATTACACGCAACAAAAAGACCCGCATCGCCAAATTATTAGCCAATGACCTCAATTTACTGGCCTACCACCTGCCGCTTGATGCTCACCCAACGCTGGGCAATAACGCGCAACTGGGCAAAAAATTAGGCCTTATTGGCTCTGGCCGCTTTGGAGATCAGCAACTCGGCTGGCTTGGCGAGCTTGAAACTCCGCTGACTTTGGCAGAATTTACACTGCAAATTGATGCGCAATTACAACGCCTCCCCCTTGTCATTGGCCCTGCTGAGCAAATTATCAAGAGGGTGGCTTGGTGCACGGGTGGCGCGCAAAGCTTCTTCCACGAAGCCGCTCATTTAAGCATCGATTGCTTTATCACCGGCGAAGCATCCGAATTTGTAACCCACTTAGCCCGTGAAAGTGGAGTGAGCTATATCGCCGCAGGCCATCATGCTACCGAGCGCTATGGCATTGAAGCATTGGGGCAACACTTAGCCAGCCAATATGGGCTAGAACATATTCATCTTGACCTAGAGAATCCCGTCTAATGAAACGTTTTTTAATCTCCCTAGCCACCGTAGCCCTGCTCTCCGCATGCGCCAGCTCCCCGGTCCCCCAAACACCGGGTACCTCCCCCTTTCCCGATACAAGCAAACCAATCCCAGCAAATACGCCAGATGCCAGCTTAGCTTTACCCAGTATTGTGATCAAAGAGCGACAAGCCCGCGCTATTTTTGATGACATCGTGCAATACCGAAAACAAAAAGGCATGCAGCTCAAGCGCAGAACGGCTCAGCGTCTAGAATTCAGCATGCAGATTCCCAATGTCACGCAAGCAACCGAAGCTAGAATGAGCTATCAGATTGCACAAGTTGACGGCGGCTTGCAGCTTTCTGCGCGCGTTTGGCAAATTACTGCGCCCGGTACTTCGCGTGAAAGTGTCAGTGAAATTACATCGGCTGTCGCCGATAAAATTGCTGAAGAATTGCAGACTTACGCTCGTTCTAAGCCCTAAGCCTAGGCACGGGCAAGAAAGATTATCAAAGACATGCGCGCAAAGCTTTAAGTTCCCCTGTCGTTTCAGGTAGAATTTGGTGGTTTTAGCCGTCAATCAGGGATTGGGTTATGAGTGACCAGCAAGTAGATAACAGCAAACGGCGATTCCTGCTGATCGCCACGGGTGTAGCCGGAGCGGTAGCAGGGGCGGGTGTAGCCACGCCTTTTATCGCCAGTTTTTTTCCTTCCGAGCGAGCCAAAGCCGCGGGGGCCCCTGTAGAATTGGATATCAGTAAGCTTGAACTGGGCCAGCAAGTGACCACCGAATGGCGGGGTAAGCCGGTTTGGGTTGTAAAACGCACGCCCGAAATGCTGGCTAACTTACCAAAGCTCGACGGTAAGCTAACCGATCCAAAATCATTAGGCAGCGATCAACCAGAATATTGCAACAATGCAGTACGTTCAATTAAGCCTGAAATTTGGATTGCACTAGGCGTCTGTACGCACTTGGGCTGTTCGCCAACCTTCCGTCCGGATCTGGCCCCTGCCGATTTAGGCCCGGACTGGTTAGGTGGCTTTTACTGCCCATGCCATGGCTCCAAATTCGACCTCGCTGGCCGCGTATATTCTGGCGTTCCAGCTCCGAAAAACCTCGACATTCCTCCGCACAAGTACCTTACCGAAGCGCGGTTGTTGATTGGCGACGATAAATAGAGGCTGACCCATGAGCAAAGCACAAGAAATAGGGCAGCAGGCCCTCAACTGGGTTGACGAGCGATTCCCGCTTACGTCAACCTGGAAAGCACATATTTCCGAATACTACGCACCAAAAAACTTTAATTTCTGGTATTTCTTTGGTTCTTTGGCGATGTTGGTACTGGTGATTCAAATTGTCACCGGCATTTTCCTCACCATGAACTACAAGCCAGACGGCTCTTTAATTCCGGGCACGAATATCTCTGTCGCTTTTGCTTCTGTCGAGTACATCATGCGGGATGTGGCCGGCGGCTGGCTGATTCGCTATATGCACTCCACTGGCGCATCGATGTTCTTTGTGGTGGTTTACCTGCATATGTTCCGCGGCTTAATTTATGGTTCTTACCAAAAACCGCGTGAGTTAATCTGGGTATTCGGCATGATGATTTATCTATGCCTGATGGCCGAAGCATTCTTAGGCTATTTGCTGCCTTGGGGCCAGATGTCATTCTGGGGTGCTCAGGTTATTGTTAACTTATTTGCTTCAATCCCTGTGATCGGTCCCGATTTATCGGTGCTGATTCGTGGTGACTTTGTGGTATCTGATGCCACACTAAACCGCTTCTTTGCGCTGCATGTGATTGCGCTGCCACTGGTTATTCTGGCACTGGTTGTGGCTCACATTGTCGCTCTGCACGAAGTAGGCTCGAACAACCCTGACGGCGTTGAAATTAAGAAAAAGAAAGATCCTAAGACAGGTATTCCACTCGACGGGATTCCTTTCCACCCTTATTACACCGTTAAAGATATCTTCGGTGTATCGGTGTTCTTGGCCGTATTCAGCGCAATTATCTTTTTTGCGCCGGAAATGGGCGGCTACTTCCTTGAACACCCGAACTTTGATCCGGCAGATGCACTGAAAACCCCTGCACACATTGCACCGGTTTGGTACTTCACCCCGTTTTACGCCATCTTGCGCGCTGTACCGTCCTTCTTTGGTACACAAGTTTGGGGCGTACTGGCCATGGGTGCGGCAACGATGATTATTGCCGCTTTACCTTGGCTGGATAAATCCCCCGTGAAGTCAGTTCGTTACCGTGGCCCGATTTACAAAACCATGCTGGCTTTGTTTGTGATTGCCTTTATTGGGCTGGGTATCTTGGGCGCATTACCTTCGACCAATGTGCGGACTGTCATCGCACAGGTGCTGTCGGTGGTCTACTTTGTCTTCTTCTTGGCCATGCCGTATTACACCAAGATTGATAAGACCAAGCCGGTTCCTGACCGCGTAACGATGCACTAAGGGGAGGAAACCATGAAAAAGATACTCAATACACTGCTGTTTGCCCTCTTAGCCAGCGTCACCTTTGGCAGCCATGCCGCTACTGGTGGTATTCATCTGGATAAGGCGCCAATTAATCTGCGCGATACCGAAAGCCTGCAACGGGGTGCGCAAACCTTCGCTAACTACTGCCTGTCCTGTCACGGTGCAGTAGCGATGCGCTACAACCGCCTACAAGACATCGGCCTGACGGAAAAGCAGATCGAGACCAATCTGATGTTCCCTACCGACAAAATAGGTGATCTGATGAAGGTGTCGATGCAAGCCAAAGACGCCAAGGTTTGGTTTGGTTCAACCCCGCCGGATCTATCAGTGATCTCGCGCTCACGTGGTGCAGATTACCTCTACACCTATCTGCGTAGCTTTTACCGCGACAGTGCCCGGCCTACTGGCTGGAACAACCTGACATTCCCGGATGTAGGGATGCCGAATGTCTTGTGGGATTTGCAAGGCCAGCAGGTATTAGAAGTGGAAGGCGAGCACAAAAAGCTTAAGCTGGTTAAATCAGGCAGCCTCACCAAAACTGCAGAAAATGGCGAATTTGATCAAACCGAATTCGACCATCGCGTTACTGATCTGGTGAACTATATGGTTTATATGGGCGAGCCAGGTCAGGTTAAACGAGAGCAAATTGGCTATGGCGTACTGCTGTTCCTCTTGTTCTTTATGATTCCAATTAGCTATATGCTCAAAAAAGAATACTGGCGCGATATTCATTAAACGCACTATGTATTGATAAAAAAGCGGACAGGGCAACCTTCCGCTTTTTTTATTGCTCTCTTCTAAAAAAACATAACCTATTAGATATATTTCTAATAAATTCTAATAAAAAACAAACTAATTATGTCTCTTGCTCAGACAGACTCCCACACTGGCCTCGCTTAAGTTAGATACGTGTGGAATAAGGGCGCACCACGTCAAACCCAATTAAACCATCCGAAGTAGCAATGCCGTACAGACCGCTAAATCAAGGGTTCCGGAGCAAGAGACATAATCAGGAAAAACAAACTGCACACCTGCCAAAATGATTGATTGTTCTTTTAAAAAAATATAAGCAAATCTAATCGCCAATTAAACAGCACCCCATTTAATGCCCACGGCATAAAAAATCGGCACCAATCCAAAACTTACTCTTCCAGATTAAAAAACAATCGTTTCAAACAAAATTAAACAGATACTTACCAGCCATAGTATTTAAGAAAATAGTAAATAAACGGCTAGCAAAATTTGCTTATGATTCTATAAATACGAGACGACCTTAAATAATTGATTAAAAACAACAGCCCACCACTTATGCATGAGTGGCACTTTCAATTATGAAAGTATTTTCTAGTCTGCGCTCGTCCTAGGAGGGTGCTGTGGCGAATATAGCGACCATCTTAAATATATGTGACGACCCGAAGCAGCTCCAATTCAGCTCGGAATTATTGAATGCCGCAGGCTATATCGTTATTGAAGCTAAAGACGCCAACAAAGCCCTCACACTTTGCTCGCAGCATATTGACTTGGTTATCGTTCACAGCCAGCCCCGGTCATTGCCACCACCCTGCTGCAAACTCGCCAGCGAACTAACTCTGGGCGTCCCCATGCTACTGCTTCATGGGGAAGAACCCGTTTGCTTATCATGCAGCGACAAAGCACACACCGCCACACTACGCTGGCCCTGTAATTCAGCCGCACTGATGAGCACGCTAGAACAGCTACTCAAGCAACATGCGGTACCAAGATCACTGCCACTAGGGCACACTTTAAAAAACAATTCTGTTGCATCGCCCCCTCAAGTACAAGACCATCTATCAGCGTTTACTTATCCAGAGCAACCATTAGAGCTATTTAAACGCGCTGTAGAATCCTCAGCCAATGCCGTCATGATTAGCGATTCGCTGATCGACACCCACCCTGTTCTGTATGTAAACCCCGCCTTTGAAAGAATCACCGGTTACAGTGCTGCAGAAATGATTGGCCAAAATGGCCGGCTCCTGCTCGGCAATAAACTCGACCAGCCTGAGCTGGAAGTCATACGCCGTATCCTGCGTAATCACGGCACAGGCCATTCTATTTTGCAGTGTTTTCGCAAAGATGGGTCCCCCTTTGCCAATGAGCTGTTTATCGCGCCATTACTGGATAAACAAGGCAAAACCAGCCACTACATCAGCATATTTAATGATGTAAGCGAAAGGCTGCGTCGAGAAACCCAACTGGCCCAGCTGGCTACTCACGATCCGCTCACAGGGCTAGCAAACCGTGCCTTACTTAATGACAGGCTGGCGCGCGCCATTACCCGCAGCCAGCGCTACGGCAGCATTGCGGCTATTTTGCTCATTGATCTGGATCGCTTTAAAAATATCAACGATAGCTTGGGGCATGCCGCTGGCGACATCTTGCTGAAACTGGTTGCCACTCGACTAGAATCGCTTATGCGTGCCGGCGACACCGTTGCTCGTATGGGAGGAGACGAGTTTGCCATCGTTACCGATCTGGCGGCTAAAGAAGATGCAGCTACAGTGGCCCGAAAAGTATTGAGCACCCTGTCTGCCCCTTACACCATCGAGCAGGCCGAGCTTTTTGTAACACCCAGCATTGGTATCAGCTTTTCTCCGGACGATGGCATGGATGCAGATTCATTATTGCGCCGGGCTGATGTTGCTCTTTACCAAGTCAAAGAAAATGGCCGTAATCATTTCCGCTTTTTTGCACCAGAAATGAATCAGCGTGCCAGCCGGATTCTGGAAATGGAATCCGCCTTAAGAAACGCCCTTGCACGGAATGAATTTGAACTCTATTACCAGCCAAAAATAGATCTTTTCTCTGGCGCACTAGTCGGAGCAGAAGCCCTGATTCGCTGGCAACATCCCGAAATGGGACAAATACAGCCCATTCAATTTATTCCTTTTGCCGAAGAATCAGGCATGATTTTACCTATTGGCGAATGGGTGCTAAATGAAGCCTGCAAGCAAGCTAAAAAATGGCACGAAAAACTCCCTATCTCCGTAGCCGTTAACTTATCTGCGCTGCAATTCCGACAAGACAATATTGTAGAAATCATCACCGCCGCTTTGCAAAATGCCCAACTAGACGGCAAATATTTAGAGCTGGAATTAACCGAATCCGTGGTGGTGCAAAACTTGGATGCCGCTATTGTTTACTTAAAGCGGCTCAAACAACTGGGTGTAACACTGGCAATGGATGACTTTGGCACTGGCTATTCAAGCCTGAGCTATCTAAAACAATTCCCTTTTGACACGCTTAAAATAGACCGATCATTTATTCAAAACGTGATTACCGAGCCCAATGATGCCATGATTGCCATTGCCATTATCAACATGGCACATAGTATGCGATTAAATGTAGTGGCCGAAGGGGTAGAAACAGAAAGTCAGATGCACTTTTTACATCGCCAGAATTGTGACCAAATCCAAGGATATTATTTTTCTAAGCCACTCACTGCAATCGCATTTGATGAATTTATCAACAAAACACGGCAACATCCGTTTCAAAATTCTAGCGCGGAAAATGCTCCCCGCAGCCTGCTGCTGGTTGATGACGAACAAGATATTCTCAATGCGCTCAAACGATTATTTCGTCGCAGTGGCTATCTGATTTTTACCGCAACTTCGGCCGCCGAAGCACTCGAATTACTCGGACTCAATGCCATTCAAGTGATTATTTCTGACCAGCGCATGCCCCATATGAATGGTTCAGATTTTCTTGGGCGTGTACGCGAGCTTTATCCACACACCGTCAGAATTATGCTCTCCGGTTATACCGAGCTCAGCGCGCTCACCGATGCCATCAATAGTGCAGGTATTTTTAAATTTCTGACCAAGCCCTGGGAGGATGAAAATTTATTAGATGAAGTGCGGCACGCATTTGCCTACTATGATCAAAGAATGAATAACAACAGAAAAAAATCGGACAATTAGCGTGCTGTTCTATTTAAACAAAACCCGATATCCATCGCCAAGGAGTTCGATGATGGCTATATTTAGTTACTGGAAAAGAATTAGCTTACAAAGCCGTTTTTATATCTTACTTTTTCACTGTATGACAGGCGCTTTAATTCTAGGATATATCGCCCTCTGCGCCTCTGATGGCCGCCTGAGTTTGGATACCGCCAAACTTAGAATGACCGGCACTTTTATTGCCATACTGATCAGTGCTCTGATCCTTATTTCTTTACTCAGCAATAGTGTTGTACAAGCAATGTCAGATATTTATGAAGGCTTAAACCAGATCAATGACCATCACGATTGGAATATGCGTTTAAAAGTATATGGCAACGATGAATTCAGCAAACTATCAGATCAGCTTAATTATTTATTTGCTAATATGGAACAACTTGACCAAAAAATAAAAGCTAAAACGATTCATTTAGAAGAAATGAACAAACAATTACGTGAAGAAATGGAAACTAGGCAGCAAATTGAAATACAACTAGAGAAAAAGACCGAAGCACAAGCCTTACTGATTGAGCGACTTGAAACAACACAAATTCAGCTCGCCCAAGCAGAAAAAATGGCCTCGATAGGGCAGCTTGCCGCAGGGGTTGCACATGAAATCAACAACCCAATCGGTTTTATTAGCTCAAATTTAAACACACTCAATGACTACACAACAAAATTAGTTTGCGCACTTGACGAATATAAAAGTAATGAAGAAATCAGCAAAGAAACCAAGCAAAATATTATAAAAAAGCATGATTTAGTTTTTATTTGTGAAGATTTTCCTGAATTAGTAAAAGAATCTAAAGACGGCTTAGAGCGAGTCAAAGTAATTGTACGTGATTTAAAAGATTTTTCCCATGTAGACTCAGGTGAATGGATGCCGGTTGATATTAATAAATCCATAGACCACACCATTAACATGGCAAAGAATGAAATAGAATCAAAAGCTAAAATAATATTAGATTATGCAGAATTACCAAAAATAGAAATTATTGGATCACAATTTAATCAGGTTATTCTTAATTTGCTAACGAATGCCGCACAAGCCATCGATTCATTCGGAAAAATCCTTGTCCGTACACGCTTGCATGATAATAATATTTATGTAGATGTACGTGATACTGGCGGCGGGATTCCTCCCGAAAATATGACTCGTATATTTGATCCATTTTTTACCACCAAACCGGTTGGAAAAGGGACCGGGCTTGGCCTTTCATTAGCATTTGGCCTAATGAAAAAAATGCATGGTGAAATCAGTGTAAAAAGTGAAGTGAATAAAGGCAGCTGTTTTACGCTAAGAATACCTTTGAATGCAATGGATTTAAACAAAAACGATCATGAATAGAGAATGAAGCTTAATAAACTTTTATAAAGATAAAGGTCGTATTATGAGCGCCCCTATTTTAATTAACAGTATTTGCTCACAACTTCCCCTACCCGCATGGCAAAAAGATGCCAAGCTATGCTATGTATGGGCCAATGCTGCGTGGCAAAGTTTTGCTAACCAGCATGGTAGTGATGAATGGCTGGGCAAAAATGATCGTGATTTTTTCTCAGCAAAAATAGCAAACATCATTGAGAAAGGAGATCTGCTTTGCTTAGAAAATGGTGTAAGTGATGAAGAAATCACTCTTAAGAATAAAACAGGGCAAGAAAAAACCATGCAGCTGCACCGGCTGCCGCACTATGATGATGATGGAAAAATAACTGGTATTACTGCACTCGCTATTGATATTACTTACAGCAAACTACTATTAAAACAAATGGAAAACATGATGTCCGAAATGGACATTCAAAGAAATGCGCTTAATAAAAATGCTTTAATTGCGATTACAAAAGAAAGCGGGCAGTTTGTCTATGTGAGTGAGCCACTTTGCTTGCTTTCCGGATATAGCAAAAAAGAGTTAATGTCATTAACCCGATTCGATATTGGTCTCATCCCAGATCAGCATTTCTCTGAATCAATAAAAAACTTAAGCCCTTTGCAAGCTATTCAGTTTGAAACACATGCAAAATCAAAAAATGGCGATGATTACTGGCTGGAAACATTACTTGTTCCTATGGATATTTATGCTGGGCAAGAGAAAAATTATTATGAAATAAGCACTAATATCACAGCCAGTAAACACCGTGAAGAAACACTAGAGCATGAAGTAAAAATACGTGTTGAAGAATCACATAGAAACACCCTTGCCCTAGAGAAAAGAAATGCTGAGCTCATCACACTTAATGACCAGCTACGGAATATTCAAAGCCAATTACTCCAATCAGAAAAACTAGCCTCAATAGGCCAGCTGGCGGCAGGTATTGCACATGAAATCAACAATCCGATAGGTTATGTCAGCTCTAATCTTGGGGCATTAGATGGCTATTTAAGTGATATATTTTATTTAATTGATAAATATGAATCTACCATTCATCCACATATGGAAGAGCATGCCATTCTGATTAACGAGAGGAAAAAAATTGATTTTGATTTTATAAAAGAAGACATTAATTCCTTAATAAAGGAATCAAAAGAAGGCATAAAAAGAGTTAAAAGTATCGTACAAAACCTGAAAGACTTTTCAAGGATAGATTCAAACCAAAAATGGGAAGAATCCGATATTCATGCAGGTATAAACAGCACATTAAATATTGTTCAAAATGAAATAAAATACAAAGCTGAAGTAATAAGAGAGTATAGCGACTTACCTTTAGTAACCTGTGTAATCTCTCAATTAAACCAGATATTCTTAAATATGCTGGTTAATGCCAGCCATGCTATTGAAAAGCAAGGAAAAATTTATATTCGAACCCGACGCAAAGATGAGCAAGTGTGTATCTCATTTAGTGATAATGGCAAGGGAATTGCTGCCGAACATGTAAACCGGATTTTTGATCCTTTTTTTACGACCAAACCAGTAGGTCAAGGCACGGGCTTAGGCCTATCTCTTTCTTACGGAATTGTGAAAGAACACCATGGGCACATCGAAGTTCATAGCGTATTGGGGGAAGGAACCACTTTCGATATTTGGCTGCCAATTAAGCAAGAATGATTTATAAAAAAGTATTCTCTTAAATTAACTTCTTTAGTATTTATGTAAAAGTTTTCCAGTAAGACATGCCAAGCAGCAAGAATCATTGTTATCAATTCTGATAAAAAAAGGAAAAATTGTGTCAGAACTTATTCATCTCGAGCCAGCGGAGCCGCTTTCAGCACCAAGCTTCACTGTGCTATGTGTAGACGACGAGGTGAATATTCTTGCTGCACTACGCCGCTTGTTACGCAAAACGGGCCACACCATCCTGACGGCCGAAAGTGGCGCAGCAGGCTTAGTGATACTGGGGCAAGAAAAAGTTGATCTGATTATTTCTGATATGCGCATGCCGGAAATGACGGGGGCCGAGTTTTTAGCCACCGCTCTGGACTATTGGCCAGATACTGCACGTATTTTGCTAACCGGTTATGCAGATATCCACTCCACCATTGATGCCATTAATAAGGCACGCATTCACCGCTATGTATCTAAGCCTTGGGACGATGAAGAAATGCTGCGCATCGTCGATGATGCTCTGGCTGTTAAACGTTTAGAAAAAGAAAAACTCCAGCTCAGCTCGGTCGTTCAAAGACAAAATGAAACGCTACAGCAGCTTAATAACTCACTAGAAAGCCAGGTCAAAGTTCGCACAGCAGAGCTAGAAATGACCATGCAAGAGTTAAATATGACTCACGATAAACTTAAAAAAGGCTTTATCACCTCGATCAAGGTGTTTGCCAATTTAATGGAAATGCGGGCCGATAGGCTGGCCGGGCACGCCAGAGAGATTGCAGATTTAACCCGGCAAGTCGCAAGACAGCTCAAGCTATCCGAGGCGGAAGTGCAAGATAATTTTATTGCCGCCCTGCTGCATTGCATAGGCAAAATTGGCTTGCCCGACACCCTGCTTGCCAAGCCCTATGTAGAAATGAATTTGCAAGAACGTAATGTGTATGGGACGTACCCCAGCAAAGGGCATGCTGCACTTATGGCCTTAGAGCAATTACAAAATGCCTCACAAACCATACGCAGCCAACATGAGCGCTACGATGGGCTGGGCTACCCCGATAAACTGGCGGGAGGCGAGATTCCAATTGGCGCACGAATCTTAAGCCTGTGCCGTGACTTTGAGGCACTACAAGCGGGCTTTCTTACCGGCAAGCCTATGTCGCGTAATGAAGCTATTAAAAATATAGAAAGCAGTAGCGGCAAACGTTATGACCCCAAGGTAGTAGACGCTTTTTGCACTGTGGTGACTAAGCCGGAAAACACCCCGCAAATAAGCGAGCAAATGATCAGAAGCAAAGATTTAAAACCACAAATGACGCTATCTCGAGATTTAATCGCTTCGGATGTCATGCTGCTAGCCAAAGATCATGTGCTTGATCAACGACTGGTTAATCAGATTCGCGCCTTTGAAATAGCCGACAACACCAGCTTAGAAATTTATATTCAGGTGAAATAATGGCCCGCATACTGCTTGTTGATGATGAAGCGAACATCCTGTCCTCGCTGAAACGTACACTCAATGCCAAAGATGAGTTTGACGGCACCTCGGCCGCTTACGATATCCACACGTTTACCGATCCCAGAGCCGCACTACTGGCTAGCGAAACCAAAGCTTTTGATTTGGTGATCTCTGATTACCGCATGCCCGATTTGGATGGCGTGGCGTTTCTCACCGATTTTCGCTACAGGCAGCCCGATTGTATTCGTATTATTTTATCCGGCATGACCGATTTGGCGGGCTTGGTTCTGGCCATCAATGAAGTTGAGATCTACCGCTTTTTAAGCAAACCCTGGAATGATTTCGAGCTGCGCTCTACGGTGGCTGGTGCATTACGCTTTCAGAAAGTGTGCATAGAAAACCAAAAGCTAGCCGATGAATTAAGACTTATCCGCAGCCAAACACAAAGCAAAGACACAGAACTAAAGCGATTAGAAGACGCCATGCCTGGCATTACCCGTGTTAATTGGGGGCCCGATGGCTCGGTGCTAATTAATGACAAATAAGCAGATCAACACAGTAATTTAATATTACAGCAGCACAGCATTATTGTTTTCAAGCCTAAAAGCATCGCAATTTACTACCAATACGCGCTTGGCATTTTTTACATTTTTTACTTAAAAATCAACACATTATATTCGTTAGCTGGATTAACGCTTTCAAAATGCGTAGAATGCTGCGATTAATATACTTTTGCAGAGATCCGTCACCATGATGAAGCTGTATTCCGGTACATCCTGCCCGTTCAGTCACCGCTGCCGCATTGTCCTGTTTGAAAAGGGCATGGATTTCGAAATCATTGACGTTGATGTTCACAGCAAGCCAGAAGATCTGGCGGTGATGAATCCGTACAATGAAGTGCCTGTGTTGGTTGAACGCGACCTAACGTTGTATGAATCAAACATCATCAATGAGTATATCGATGAGCGTTTCCCGCATCCGCAGCTCATGCCAGCAGATCCTGTGATGCGCGCCCGTGCTCGTTTGATGTTGTTTAATTTCGAGCGCGAGCTGTTTATCCATGTAAAAACACTGGAAACCAGCGGCACCACAAAAAAAGAAATGGAAAAGGCCCGCACAACGATTCGCGACAACCTCACCCAAATCGCACCTTTATTTGCTAAGCAAAAATTTATGCTGGGCGAAGAATTCTCGATGCTCGACGTAGCGATTGCCCCACTGATCTGGCGCTTTGAGCACTACGGTATTGAAGTAACCAAGGCACTTGCGCCAATCATGAAATACGGTGAGCGCCTGTTTAGCCGTCAAGCCTTTATCGATTCGCTGACTGCGAACGAAAAAGCGATGCGTAAGTAATAGCTCAAAGGGGTGATACGGAAACGGCTCACCCCGCTTTAGTTCTTGGAGAGTCTATGCAAACCGTATCTACCAAACCTTATTTAATTCGCGCACTGCATGAATGGTGTTCGGACCATAGCTACACACCCTATCTAGTTGTGCGGGTTATGGGAAAGATGCAAGTGCCGATGGAGCACGTTAAAAATAACGAGATCGTGCTGGATATCAGTTATAACGCCACGCACAATCTGAGTATCGGTAACGACTACATCAGTTTTTCAGCGCGTTTTAGCGGTGTTTCCAGAGAGATTCTGGTGCCGATAGGTTGTGTGGTTTCTATTTTCTCACGTGAAAATGGCGAAGGAATGGGCTTTGAATACGAAGGCCCAAGTGAAACCACAGAAACACCAGATAACGGCCCGGATGACACCCCGCCTCGCCCTAGTGGCAAGCCGCAGTTGCGGATTGTGAAATAATTGAAATCCCACCCAGCGGTGGGATTTTTTATGCCCGCCAGCCATCAAATACCACACGCCCGCTATTCACCCAGATAAGCCCCCCATCTGCTGTACGCCTGCCTATTTCAAACTACACTCATTTTATCTTTCTTATTGCGCTTCATCACTCATAACTCAAGCAGGCTGACCGCCGACTATTTAACACATCACTTCCAGATACCTGCGCGCAGCAAGGACATCCCATGTTTATTGCCATCAGCCACTTTACAGTAGCGAATCATACCCATGATGCAGTTGCAGAGGCCTTTCTGCAGCGGCCCCATCTGGTAGATGGCAGCGAAGGTTTTATACGGATGGAGGTATGGAACCCTGCATCAGATCCCACGCAATTTATGCTCATCACTTGGTGGCAAAACGCAGAAAGCTTTCATAGCTGGCACCACAGCCACAACTATCGGCAATCCCATCAGAGCATTCCCAAAAACCTGAAACTGGTACCCGGTACAACGCGCATCGAATACTTCAACTTACTTTGTGATTGAAAGCTGCAGCACAAGGAAAACCATCATGGCTATTCTCAGCGAGATCCTTCACGAGCACAGCGATGCAGCAGCAGACTATGCCACAGCTAGAATTTACGTCACCCATCCCGACCTGCAACATCGCTTTGGCGACAAGGGTAAACGCAGCTGCCGAGCCGATATTGCACTCCATATCTCATTCTTAACTGGTGCTTTAAGTAGTGGCAATAGCAAACCCTTTACCGAATATATCTGCTGGCTTGATAGTGTGCTGGTTGCACGCAATGTGCCCAGCAACTCGCTTGGCGAATCACTGCACTGGCTGGCCAACTATTTTGAACACAAACTCTGCCCGATTGA
The DNA here is from genome assembly GCF_042664895.1 of Iodobacter arcticus. Lineage (NCBI taxonomy): Bacteria > Pseudomonadati > Pseudomonadota > Betaproteobacteria > Neisseriales > Chitinibacteraceae > Iodobacter > Iodobacter arcticus. The sequence goes on along the minus strand of NZ_JBHTBQ010000019.1, from coordinate 106,234 downwards.
TCACGCCACTGTTTTAGCAATTTTCAACGATGCCAGCAGTGCACTTTCTACAGCAAGAGTATCAACACAAATCCCCGCATTTATGCAGTGCCTGCCTATACCCCACCAAGCCACTAGTTCACTGACTGATAAACTAGTCGCAGGCAATGTTCGTGAAACTCATGAGCTGCTGCATCAGGCCTACCTTGATGGGGCAGAGTATTTAGATATTACGACCCACCTTTTACAGCCCTCTATGTATCAGGTTGGCCATCTTTGGCAACAAAACCGAATTAGCGTAGCCCAAGAACATCTGGCGACCGCCATTGTGCAAAATGAGCTAACACAAGCATTCAGCATTGCTGACTTTTCCCCTCCAAATGGAAAACGAGCGCTATTTGCCTGCGTAGAAGGCAATTTGCACTCAATCGGTATACGTATGGTGGCTGATTCATTTGAACTAGCAGGCTGGGAAGTACAACAGTTAGGGGCAAATCTGCCCATAACTGCTTTGCTCTCACAGATTTCAGCCTGGCACCCGGAGCTAGTGGGTTTGTCGGTTTCTCAAGCCCAGCATTTAGAAACTTTAAGGCGAACCATTGCAGCCATTCACGGAGAATTTGGCGAACACCGCCCGCAGATCATGATAGGAGGGCTCAGCACCAACGCCCTTAGCGAAATGTGGCGCACGCTGAAGGCCGATAGTTGGTCGCCATCAGCAGATCTTACTCAAATAGAAACCAGCTGATGTCCATCCCTTCTGCCCCACCGCTCCCCCGTGCCATGATTCCCCCCATGCTTAGAGTGCTGGTTTCAGTCAGCTATGCCATCCTCAGTACCGAGGGCACGATCATCGACGCCAACGATGGTTTCTATCAGCTACTGCAGCAAGACCCCGCCTCCAGAGCAGACAATATCACCCCATTTATGATTAACCCCGATTTCAACACCCTTACCGCCCGAATAGCACACAGTGAGGATGGCGTTTTACACCGGGGTATTCTGAATTTTTTAGATCGCCAAGGCCTTGGACATTCTCAGGTAGGCTTGGTCTATTACCGCAATGGCAATATCGAGCTGATCAGTGAGTACGATATAAAAGAAAACGAGCAGCTTATCCAAGCCGTACTCACCTTGAATCAAGAGCTAGCCGATAAACAACGTGAGCTGGTACGCGCTAACCGAGCCCAAGCCAGCCTGCTCAAAAAACTCGAAGATGCCCAGAGCCAATTACTACAAAGCGAGAAAATGGCCTCTATCGGCCAGCTTGCTGCGGGTATCGCCCACGAAATCAATAATCCCATCGCCTTTGTTAGCGCCAATTTAAGAACTATGGGCGAATATATCAACGATATATTGAGCGTGCTCGACGCCTACACCGCTGCCGAAACAATGCTCTCCCCCAGCGCCCTCGCAGCAATCAAGCGGCTCTATCAGGAACGGGATATTCCCTATCTGCGTGAAGACAGCCAGCAGCTCCTTAATGAATCCCGCGATGGGCTACGACGTGTACGGGATATTGTGCAAAATCTGAAATATTTTTCTCAAATTGATCAGGCGAGCGGACAAATGGCTGATCTGCACAAAGGGCTAGAGAGCACCCTGCAGATTATTCAAAGTACGCTCAGCCCCGACACACTTATCCAGCGCGAATACGGCAATATCCCTTTGCTGCAATGCCATTTAGCAGAGATCAATCAAGTTTTTCTTAATCTGCTGACCAATGCCGCACAAGCCATTAGCGGCCAAGGATTAATCACCTTGCGCACAGGCAGCGACAAAGACTGGGTCTGGATAGATATTGAGGATAACGGCTGCGGCATACCGCCAGCGCTGCAATCAAGAGTTTTCGAGCCATTTTTTACCACCCGCCCCGTAGGCAGCGGAACGGGCCTTGGGCTTTCTCTGGCTTGGAAAATCATCTCAGACCACGGCGGCCACATAGCGTTAAATAGCACGCCAAACCAAGGCAGCCTCTTTCGTATTTGCTTGCCATTAGCTAGCCCGGAAAGCAACGCTCAACAATGAGATTAAGTTCAAAAAATACACTAAAGCGGATAGCCAGCTCAACCCAGCGCTATTTCAATATACTTACAAATCGCTGTGTTACAGTGAGGCACAAGATGCAAAGCCTGCCCAAAGCAGCTATTGCCCCGCCCATAAGCTATTGAAAAAGACCCTATGCGCCTACTTCTGCTACTTACCCTGATTATGAGCCCTCTTACCATCGCCGCTTATCAAACCCCGCCAGCCGAACTGCAAGCCATCGTCGATGCCCCGCGTGGCCCCTTATTCCTCCTAGGCCCCAAGCACAACACCGCCCTGCTGCTTAGCCTGCCGGGCTTGCCCAGCATTAGCGATGTGGCCCAGCCCGAGTTAAAACTGGCGGGCCTGCGTATCAACCCAAGAATGAGCAGCCAAAGCCGCTTTGATTTTGCCAATGGTGCCGGCCTGCTGGATATCAAAACCGGCCAAAGCCGCAGCATCAGCGGCTTACCAAAGGATGCGCGCATTGCCGACACCGCTTGGTCGGCCAATGAGCGCTGGATTGCCTTTAGCCGTTGGGGCGATGCAGGTGTTGAGCTATGGCTAATCGATGTAGCCCAAGCCAGCGCCAAGCCTTTGATCAAAGAGCCCATCAACGCCATTACAGGAGCAGGCTTTAGCTGGCTAAGTGCCAGCGAGCAATTACTGGTACAGCTTAAACCCAGAGGCACAGCGCCCACGGCGGCACTCACCCCGAGCGGCCCGAATACCCAAGATAGCCAGCCCGGCGCCAAAAGCGCGATTCGCACCTACGCCGATATGCTGAAAACACCGGGCGATGCTGATCTGCTCGACTGGCATCTACAAAGCCAGCTGGCTACCGTAAACCTAAAAGGCGAGATCAAAAAAATCGCTCAGCCGCTTACCCTGCTGGCGGCTAGCAGCTCCCCTGATGGCGAGTTGATTCTGACTACCTCGCTACGCCGCCCTTATTCTTATTTGCTGCCGGTATCCTACTTTCCGCAAGCAGTAGAAGTTTGGAATAAGCAAGGCAAGCTACTTAAAACGATCGCACTGCCACTGCAAGACCGCATCCCGCCGGGCAACGACGCCGTATCCAAAGAGCCGCGCGATTTTGCATGGCGCAAAGATCTGCCTGCCACACTTACTTGGCTAGAAGCGCAGGATGGCGGCAACCCGGCGACCGAATCAAAAATACGCGATGCGCTTTTCCAGCAAAATGCGCCCTTTACTACTCCGCCACAAAAGCTGATCGAGCTGGCTTGGCGTGCCTCAGCACTTCATTGGGGCAATGGCGATCTGGCCATGGTCGAAGAATCTTGGTGGAAAACGCGCGATACCCGCACTTGGCGCATCCGCCCCGATCACCCAGAGCAAGCGCCTGAGCTGCTCACTGCCCGTAAATCAGAAGACCGCTATGCCGATCCGGGTGAGCCGGTACTGGCAAAAAATGCCTACGGCCAAAACATCATTAAGAGTGACGGCAAGGCTGTTTATTTGATTGGTGAAGGCGCAGGCCCGGAAGGCGATCGGCCCTTTTTAGACCGCTATGAATTAGCGAGCAAAAAATCAGAGCGGCTCTGGCAATCACAAGCACCGTTTTATGAAGTCCCCGTTGCCATGCTGGGCGAGCAGCAAATCATCAGCAGCCGTGAAGCCAATACCGAACGGCCAAACTTTTATCTGCGTGATCTTGCGGGCGATGCCAAACCTCGGGCGCTCACGCAATTCCCTCATCCCACGCCGCAGCTTAAAAACGTGCAAAAGCAAAAAATCCAGTACCCACGCAAAGATGGGGTGATGCTGGATGCCACGCTCTATCTGCCCGCAGGCTATGAAGCAAAACGCGATGGCCCGCTGCCGATGCTGATGTGGGCTTACCCGCGCGAATTCAAAAATGCCCAACTCGCCAGCCAAGTGCGCGAATCGCCTTACCGCTTTAACCGCATCAGCTACAACGGCCCGCAAGCCATGCTGGCCCGTGGCTACGCTGTGCTCGACAACCCCGCCATGCCGATTGTGGGCGAAGGCAAAACGGAGCCGAACGATAACTATCTGCCACAGCTCACCATGAATGCCGAAGCCGCAGTCGATGCGGTAGTGAAGCTGGGTGTAGCGGATCGCAATAAAATCGCCGTCGGCGGCCATAGCTACGGCGCATTTATGACCGCCAATCTGCTGGCGCATACTCGCCTATTTAAAGCAGGCATCGCCAGGTCCGGCGCTTACAACCGCACACTCACCCCATTTGGCTTTCAGGCAGAAGACCGCAATTTTTGGGAAGCCAAACCCGTCTACCAAGCCATGGCTCCATTTAACTTTGCCGATCAGATCAAAGACCCGTTGCTGCTCATCCACGGTGAAATGGACAACAACTCCGGCACCTTCCCCGTGCAAAGCGAGCGCATGTACCAAGCCCTGCAAGGCCTAGGTGCAAGAGCACGCCTCGTGATGCTACCGAATGAAAGCCACGCCTACCGCGCCCGCGAATCCATTATGCAAATGCTGTGGGAACAGGATCAGTGGTTGGAAACCTATATAAAAGCGGATAAATAAAATGCAAAAAACCCATCGAGTGATGGGTTTTTTCTGCTTAAGATGTAGCTCGAAACAACTTTCCAAAATGACTTATTCCAAATAAAACCGTCATCCCCGAGTGTTTTAGTCGGGGATCCAGCAGCGCGACTGGATTCCCACCAAAGGCACGCGAGAATGACGATCTTTCACAAACGGGAAATTATTCTGAACCAGATCCTTATTGAAGGGACACGTTCGTAAAATCCTATTGGCATCGATCGATATCTTTGTCATGCTTACACATACGCAGAAATTTACAGCCGTTTAAAAAATCAACTCAAAGCCCATGGTGTTTCACAGCAATATGGCCTCATTCATATGCAGAAGAGCAAGATGATTAAAGTAAAACAAACGGTACAGTTTCGCAGAAGCCAGATTCAGTACCTTAAACCCGAAATTGGCCGTCTGCTTGATCGGCGCAAAGGCTACGTACTGGATGTATTTGTGCCACTTGGCGGAACAAAAAGCCTGGTCAAAGTCCGCTGGATAGCTCGCCGCCCTACCGAAAACGATGTCACGATGGAGCACCCGCTTGAGGACTTAGAAGTCATCGCTTAAAACCCCCGGCTACCCTGTCAAAACGGTGCTTGTTTTTTCGACGGCCATCAAGAAACACTTTAAATTTAAACCATCATGCTCTGGCGCCTTAACTGATCATGACGATACTAACTACTGCACGCCGCCTGCGCCTAGAAGCAATCAGCGACCGCCAATTTTAACGGGCGGTTCAAGATGAATAGTCAGCCTGAAGTCATGCAATACATCACCGGCAAACCAGAGACACCCGGGCAATGATAGAGCGCGTCAAGGCACGCTGGATAGAATACGGATTCTCCTAGTGGAGTTTCATCGAAATCGACAGCGATGAAATCATAGGAGCAGGCTGCATACAGCACTTGAGGCGTGACCCGGCCAATCCTCTGGAAAAGCAATGGGGTAAGGTCTTACATTTTGCATCAGATAAGATTTACAGTGGTTGGCAATTGTCAAAGTAGGTTGAATTGATTGGTTCATGCCAAATGTAAGACCTTACCCTATAGATTTCTTTAATTATCAAAAGCATCTATTACTTGTCTTTTGTTCTTATATATGTATATGGCCAAAGCAAATAGCACAAGAATACATGATATTCCAAGGATAGCTATTGAACCATAATCACCGTTATCTATATTTATAAATCCGGAGTCAAGCATCGAAATAATAACAAAAATAAATACTATCGATGCTGATGCAAAAAATGTAATAGCCCGCCAAAAATAAGATTTTTCCATTAACGTATCCTTTATTAAAAACTAGCTGCTACTATAAAAAAATGGCAACAACTAGTCAAGTTAGATAATTATGTATAATAATCAATTAACTTTGTGGAATTGCATTTAGTTAATAATGCATAAATAAGCGTCTTAATGTTGAACCAGCAGCATATCCTGCTCCAAATGAAAATCCCAAAGCTGCACCAATTGCGCCTCCTCGAGCAGCACCCGCAGCGGTATTTGAAACAACAATACCAAGTGCAGAGCCCGCGCCTCCACCAATGCTAATGGAGTCCACAAGACTACCACCACTCACAATTTCAACTTCACTCATTGTTAGTTCTTTCATTTTCAAAACTCCTGTGAGATTACCCTACAATTAATTAATACTTTTGAATACAGATTTAAATAAGATTTCTTTCAAAAATCTTAACAAATTATTGCAAAAAAAAAAACAATTCTGTCAACATCTGTTTGTCATTTATTTTAATCAAGTTTTTAAAAATGCAAAGATCCAGCCTTTATCGCAGTGCAGCATTAGAGAGTAGCAAAGCGCAATTACACGGTAATATTCTTTTAATTTTACCGTTTAAAACAGGATTAATAATTAGTATATTTGGTTTTTTATCCTTGATTATTATCACTTTTTTAGTTTTTTCCCAATATTCACGCAAAGCGACATTAAGCGGTGTTATTGCACCACAATATGGAGAGCTAAAAGTCTATACGCCTGCTGCCGCTACCCTACTGGAACAAAAAGTAAGTGAAGGGCAAAGCGTGGTCGCAGAGCAGGTTTTGTTTGTTTTAAGTGGTGAGCGCGAAACGGCAGGGGGTGGAGGGACTCTGGCTCGTGGCAACAATTTACTTACAGAAAAAACCACTAACTTACAAAATGAAATACGGCATTTACAGACACTTGCAGCCGATCAAATGCAAAATCTTAAGCAGCGGCTGCTAGAACTACAGCAAGAAATTGCACAAACCCAGCAAGAGGTGAGCTTAGGCAAGCAGCGAGTTCATCTAGCAGAACAAACCCTATCTAAGTTTCAATCACTACAAGGCTTTGTTTCCAGCTTGCAGATTCAACAAAAGCAGGAAGAAGTGCTTGATTTGCAATCCCGTGTCGCCAGCACGACCCGTAATCAAATGACGCTACAGCGCGAGTTCTCTGGCTTAAAAAGCGAACTATCAACGCTGCCATTACGCAGCCAATCACAAATCAGTGCTTTGCAAAGAGAGATCTCCACCCTAGCGCAAGCACAGGCAGAAAACGAAGGGCAGCGCCAATTTATTGTTACGGCTCCAGCATCTGGCATCGTCGCGGCAATCAATACCCATCGCGGTAATCGAGTCGATCCTAATACTGCCTTAGCCACACTGCTGCCTGCTGGCAGTCAGTTAGAAGCCCAGCTTTACGCCCCCAGCTCCGCAATTGGTTTTTTAAAAATCGGCCAAGCCGTTTATTTACGCCTGCACGCCTTCCCCTATCAAAAATTTGGCCAGCAAGGCGGAATTGTCAGCGAGGTTTCGGACGCCACCACCGACCCTAGCGCACTGGGTTTAGCCAATGGCGAGCCGCTGTATCGTGTGCGGGTAAAACTGAATACTGAATCTTTACAGGCTTATGGAAAAACACAGTATTTCAAACCCGGCATGCGTTTAGAAGCCAGTGTGGAATTAGATCGCCGCCGGATTATTGAATGGCTGTTTGAGCCATTAATTAGTGCGGGGAAAAGGGTTTAGTACTTACTCAGCAATTTAATCCAGTACTACACATGACTTTTTCCTAGGGCGGGTGCAACCCGCGTATTTTTCAGCATCGCTCGCGGGTTGCACCCGCCCTACAAGCTACGCCTTTTATTGAGCACACTAATGAATTATTTACCCGCATTAAATATGGGGTGGAGTACCAGCACTCCTGTTATTTTACAAACAGAGGCCACCGAATGTGGCCTCGCCTGCCTGGCAATGGTAGCCACGCATTTTGGTGATAAGCGTGATTTGAATAGCCTGCGGCGGCAATTCTCACCTTCATTAAAAGGCGCAACACTCAAGCATTTAATGGATATTGCCAAACATTTGGAATTAGCCAGTCGCCCATTAAAACTAGAAATGGAACATCTTACTCAACTCAAATTACCGTGTATTTTGCATTGGGATATGAGCCATTTTGTTGTGCTGGTTGAGGTCAAAAAAAATTCAGTCATCATCCATGACCCCGCCATAGGCAAACATGAATTAAGCCTGCAAGCATCTAGTACGCACTTCACCGGTATCGCATTAGAGCTAACGCCCACCAGCGCCTTCACCCACCAAGAAGAAACACGCCCACTACGCTTTAGCCAGCTATTTGGCAAAGTCAGCGGCTTAAAACGTTCATTATTTCAAGCTTTCTTTCTAACTCTATTATTGCAACTATGCGCCATCGCTCTGCCTTTTCAAATGCAATGGGTGGTCGATGAAGTATTAGTTGCACAAGATAAAGACCTGCTGATGGTATTGGGGCTGGGCTTCGGCCTATTAATTATTGTGCAAGTCGTCATTGGTGCATTACGTGGCTGGGTGCTGATGGCAATGAGTGCAAGCTTGGGATATCAATGGGCGGCACGGGTATTTAGCCATTTATTATCTTTGCCAGTTAGTTGGTTTGAAAAACGCCACTTGGGGGATGTTGTTTCACGCTTCCAATCAATTGATACGATTCAACGCACCCTGACCAATAGTTTCGTTGAAGCCGCCATTGATGGCGTATTAGTAATTGGCACACTGATTATGATGCTGTTGTATAGTGCAAAGCTCGCTGCTATCACCATTATTGCGGTCTCAATCTATGCTCTGATGCGCTTTACCTTATTCAGGCCCATGCGTGCTGCATCACAAGAAGAAATGATTCATACAGCAAAAGCACAATCAAGTTTTATGGAAAGTGTGCGTGGCATTCAGAGTGTAAAACTATTTAACCGTGTTGAAGAACGGCGAGTTGTTTGGCTAAATCAACTGGTTAATCAGTTTAATAGCCACTTAAGCCAACAAAAAATGTTGATCGTTTTTCAAAATGGTCAAACATTATTATTTGGATTAGAGCGCAGCATTGTCATTTGGCTGGGTGCTTTGGCGGTGATGAATTCCAGCCTTAGCGTAGGGATGCTATTTGCCTATTTGTCGTATAAGGATCAATTTAGTAGCCGTATGGCTGCCTTAATTGATAAATTTTTAGAGTTCCGTTTATTAAAGTTACACGGCGAGCGCTTAGCCGATATTGTTTTGGCTGAACCGGAAGAAGCCAAAGCCGTATTGGGGCAATCTCCTGCTGATTTAAATATTTCATTAAATGGCACAGGCTTTAGATATTCACCTCTCGACCCAAGTGTACTTGATCATTTTGATCTGCAAATTAAAGCTGGCGAATGTATTGCCATTACAGGTGGATCGGGTTGCGGTAAAACGACACTGGCTAAAATCATTTTGGGTATTTTAGAACCGACAGCGGGTGACATTAAATTAGGCGGCTTAACACCTAGACAAATAGGTTTAAACCAATATCGCAGCCTGTTTGGTACGGTGATGCAAGATGACAGCCTATTTGCTGGATCCATCGAAGATAATATTACTTTCTTTGACCCTCAGCCCGATCAAAACCGCATGCTGCAATGTGCACTGATGGCCGCCATACATGATGATATTTTAACTATGCCCATGGCGTACAACACACTTGTTGGCGACATGGGAACATCCCTTTCTGGCGGGCAAAAACAACGTGTTTTATTAGCCAGAGCCTTATATAAGCAACCAAAAATCCTTGTACTCGACGAGGCAACATCTCATTTAGATGTTAGTTGCGAGCAGCATGTAAATACCGCGATTAAGCAGCTTAAAATAACGCGCATTATTATTGCTCATCGACCAGAAACCATCGCAATGGCCGATAGAGTGGTGGTGATGGAACGTGGTAAGTTGGTATTTGATCAAAAGAAAGTTTGTGAGCCTGCCTGATTAAGCCCTTATCAATGTTGCAGAATACCGTCATTCCCACGCAGGCGGGAATCTAGTGGCGCGGCTGGATCCCCGACAAAATCACTCGGGGATGACGGGGTTTTGAATGATTAATTTTGGACAGTTATTTCGAGCCATGTCCTTGCTCCGCCATAAATTGATCCTATCCAAAAAAAAAACCCATCGTCGCGATGAGCTTTTTCGTTCCTACAATCGAATCAATCCCTCTGCATTACCGCTGCAAAGAATGCATCAGCCTGATGCAGATGTGGGGATAGTTTGAAGTAGGGGCCAGTTAGTGCGATTTCTACTTGCTCGGCTTTTAATAGCTCTGGTGCATCGAGCAATTTGAAATCTGGATTGGCGGCGAGGAAGGCTTCAACAATGGCTTCGTTCTCCGATGGCAAGAAGCTGCAAGTGGCGTAAACCAAGCGACCTGCAGATTTTACCAAGCGTGAAGCGGACGCCAGAATGCTGGTTTGCATGGCATTCAACTCAAGCACGCTGGCTGGGTTTTGGCGGAATTTCAGATCGGGGTTGCGGCGTACGGTGCCCATGCCAGAGCAGGGTGCATCCACCAGTACCGAATCGATTTTTCCCACTAAACGCTTAATTTTCTGATCGTTTTCGCTAGAAATAAGCTGCGCACTGACGTTGGAAAGGCCGGAGCGGGCCAAGCGTGGCTTAAAGTTATTCAGGCGTTTTTCGGATACATCAAAGGCGTACAAGCGGCCGCTGGAATGCATCATTGCGCCCAACAGCAACGTTTTACCACCTGCACCCGCGCAAAAATCAACGACCATTTGGCCGCGTTTTGCTCCGGTAAGCAGGCCCAGAAGCTGGCTGCCTTCGTCTTGCACTTCAACACGGCCTTCAGTAAAGGCGCGGTATTTATTGATGGCTGGCTTGCCCGTTACACGCAGGCCCCAAGGCGAATAAGGTGTTGGCGTGGTTTCTACACCGCCTACATCCAGCAACTCGGCAGCGACTTGTTCGCGCTTGGCTTTTAAGCTGTTTACACGTAAATCGAGTGCGGCTGCGCCTTGCAGGCCAGCGCCTAGCGCCAGAATATCGGCATCATTCATGCCACCTGCGATTAAATCATTCACTACCCATTCAGGCAAATCAGCGCGCACATAGACCGGTGCTTCGGCGAGTTTTTTGCTTTTACACAGGGCAAAATTGTCTTTTTCAGTGTCTGGGAACCAATCACCACCACATTCACGTAAATTGCGACGCTCGACCACCACTAAGTAAGCAGTAAGCAGGCTACGCGCATTCGCTGGGCCGCCTAAAACCCACTCAAGACGAATTTTATTACGCAAAATACCGTACACGCATTCGGCAATCATATGGCGATCTTGGCCGCCCAGATTGGGATTGCTGCGAAAGAAACGCGACATGGTGGCATCAGATGGGGCGGCAAACACCAGCATTTCGGATAGAACAGAAATGGCGGCGTGGTAACGGGTATTATTTAAAGCAATCATGTCTTTTATCTTCGCATCATGCGGTTGGAGTTGGAGTTATGGTTGTTGCTTTGCGGCTCCAGCACCATTTCCCCATTAATTTTTATATCATTAGCCCAGATATCGAAGCTGCCTTCGCTACCCAGAGATAAGGTCATTCGTACTGGCATATTGTGCCACTGTGGTGCCAGCCAAAAATCAAAGGTACGGTCTTCAAAGCGGCCACGCAGCAAAATCGCTTCGATTTGCTTATCGCCTAAGCGCAGGCTGGCTTGCCCGCTAATTTCAAACGGCACATCTTTATAAATCTTGCGGCCACTGGCTACGGTAAAAGTAAAATCTTTCATGCGTGAGCCTTGCAAGGCCAGCTGAAAAGCAGCAGAGAAAATATCCTGATCACCCGCTTTTAATTCTTCAACCTTTGTCGTGCCGCCATCTTTGATCGTGACTTTCTTTTCATCCCAATTAAATACTGCCTCATTAATCAATTTTTCGTCACGATAATCAGCAAATCGCTGCGGAATAACACCTTGCTGCCCCACATCGCCTTCACTCACAAAAGTACGTGATTTAGAAAACAAAGCCCCACGTAATTTCAAGGCATAGCGGCCATTTTCTGCTTTCCAGCTCATCCGAATCGGAAAAATTCCATAAGCATAGGTAATTTCTACTTGAGTAGGATAAGTTTGCTCTGCTGTCAGCGGGCTCTCTTTGAGCGGCGGCAAAACTTCTTCAACCTCAGGCGCAGAGGCAAGCAAAGGAGCAGGAGCCACGCTGCTTGCTGCACTTGCAAAAATGATCGGTTTCTCAGCAAGTACTGCGCTGGCCTGGCTGGCCACCGCAAGCACACGGCTTGCCGCAACTTTAACGGGCGATGTTTTTTTTACCTTCACAACAGGCTTAGGGGCAGGTGGCTTCTCGCTGATCAAGGGCCCCTTGTGTAAAAACACCAACTGATGTTCTGCTGGTTTTACGCCTTTCAAGCCTTCCGGCCGCGCCTCTTCGGCTTGTGCCACATCACTTAGCTTCTGAGTAACTTTTTTTAATTCACTTTCTGTATAAGGCTGTTGAGTTGCCCAAGCGTAGAGTTGTTCACTAAAAATAGACGCTAAATGCAGTAACAAAGACAGCAGCGCAGCAGATACCAACAATAAACCTGGCCAACGTAACATTAAAGCACCGGCGGAGAAATCAACGCCGCAGCAGGGCTAGGGCAATCTACGTGAACTCTGCCATTCACCAGCCTTAACTTATCCTGCACAAACCAGCGCACGGCCTGCGGATAAATCAGATGTTCTTGCACCAGCATTCTGGCCGATAAACTCGCTACCGTATCATCATCCAATACTGCTACAGCCGTTTGCAAAATAATAGGGCCATGATCCAGCTCCGCGGTCACAAAATGCACAGTGCATCCCGCAATCTTCACACCTTCTGCCAAGGCCCGCTCATGGGTGTGTAAGCCTGTAAAGGCAGGTAAAAGTGAGGGGTGGATATTAATCAGGCGGCCAGCATAATGATTTACAAAGCCAGCCGTCAGAATACGCATAAAGCCCGCTAGCACGACCAGATCCGGCGCATAGCCATCAATCAGCGAGGTGAGTGCGGCATCAAATGCCTCGCGGCCATCATAAAGCTTGTGATCGAGCACGGCGGTGGCAATGCCACGCTCTGCTGCCCAAGCCAAGCCTGCGGCATCAGGGCGATTAGCAATCACGGCGCAGATGTTTGCACCCGCAATTTGCGCATCCACAATGGCCTGCATATTGCTGCCACGGCCAGAAATCAAGATAACAATATTTTTCATAAGTCTCAAAAGAGAAAGGGCGAGGTAAAAGTTCCTCGCCCTATCTGTAGAGCTTTAAACGGCCATTTTATCAAATATTGATAAAATGGCGGGTTTCACCCGCCCTACAAAGATTAAGCAACTTGCGTCTGGTGCTCATCACCTACACGGGCACGAATGCTGCCCATGGTATAAACGGTTTCGCCTTCTGCTTGCAGCAGAGCGATCGCTGCATCGGCCTGGTCTGCCGCCACAATCACCACCATACCCACGCCACAGTTAAAGGTGCGGTACATTTCTTGCGCTTCCACATTGCCTTCTTTTTGCAGCCATTGGAATAACTTAGGCATGGTCCACGATTTTGCATCGATGGCAGCAACTACGTTATCTGGCAGTACACGCGGTACGTTTTCGCTGATCCCGCCGCCAGTAATATGCGCCATACCCTTGACTGGCAAAGCTTGCATTAGCTTCAACAGCGGCTTCACATAAATACGTGTTGCGGCCATCACCACATCAGCAAGGCTCTTACCACCGTCGAATTCCGCAGCGTAATCGGCTTCAGCACGATGCATAATTTTGCGAATCAAGCTGTAGCCATTGGAGTGTGCGCCGTTCGATGCCAAACCAAGCACCACATCACCCGGCGCAATATCGTCGCCAGTAATGATTTTGCTTTTTTCGACGACCCCGACGGCAAAGCCAGCCAGATCGTATTCGCCCAGCGGATACATGCCCGGCATTTCAGCAGTTTCACCACCAATGAGTGCACAACCAGCCTGCTCACAGCCATGAGCAATCCCGCGAATCACTTCAGTTGCATTCGGCACATCCAGCTTGCCGCAAGCGAAGTAATCGAGAAAGAACAATGGCTCGGCACCTTGCACCAAAATATCGTTCACACTCATGGCAACCAGATCAATCCCCACGGTATCGTGGCGATTTAGCTCGAAAGCGAGCTTCAGTTTAGTGCCTACACCATCGGTGCCAGACACTAAAACAGGCTCTTGGTATTTTTTACTGATTTCGACTAAGCCGCCGAAACCGCCAATGCCACTAAGCACCTCTGGGCGCATGGTACGCTTGGCGTAGGGCTTAATATTTTCAACCAACTGATCGCCGGCATCGATATCGACACCCGCATCGCGGTAGCTCAAGCTTTGATTGGTCATGCATGGCCTCGTGAAACTGGCAGCGCCACTAGGGGCTTCTGCGCTAGAATGGCGAACATTCGTTATATTAGTGCAAGTGTAACGCCCAATTTGGGGTACGCCTGCCGCAAAGCCAGACATTTTATCGCATCTTGTGAAAAAACACCCGCACGCTTGTCATCGACCTCTTGGAGCCCCTCCCGCATGAAGCAACTCGTGCTGGATCTGCAACTGCCAGCCCTGCCCTCTTTTGAGGATTTTATCCGTGGTGAAAACGCCGAGCTACTTTATCAGCTGGGTTGTTGGAGCCTTGGCGAGGGAGACGTGCGCTTTCTCTATTTATGGGGAGAACGCGGCAGTGGCAAGAGCCACCTACTCGCCGCCGCGCGCGCCATGCTGCCCGCCGACACTCAGATATTTTTTACCGATGCAGCCCACGACGCCCTGCCCGCATCATTGCCCAAAGAAGCGGCGCTAATCGTAGACAACGTGGATGCGCTTAGCCGTGACGAACAAATTCGCCTGTTTGATCACTTTAATACGCTGAAAGACGGCGGAGGCCTACTGCTAGCCGCAGGGCCTAAGCCACCCATGCTACTGCTACTCAGGCCCGATTTAACGACTCGTCTGGGCTGGGGCTTGGTGTATCAGCTCAAACCATTATCCGACACCGACAAAGCCGCCGCCCTAAAACGCCGCGCCTATGCCTTGGGGTTTGAGCTGGGGGATGATTTAGCCGATTACCTGCTGCGCCACGCCTCGCGCGATTTGCCAACTTTGTATCAGCATTTAGATGCGGCCAATGATTTATCTTTGACCGAAAAAAGACCTGTGACGGTTTCTTTGCTACGGGAAGTGTTGCGTGGGGATTGGACGGAGTAAAGCAATAAACCGCCCAGTTCCAAAATATTTACTCATGAATACAAAGACATAATGCAATTTAAGGCAGTAAACGTAATCCCACGTTAACAGTACCAGTGCGCGCCCAACAATCCGTCGCATTGGTGTACAGCGGGGCTGTCGTGCTTCTTACTGTTGTACCTGCCGCCGCTGCAGCTGCACCACTATCGCCATTGTCTATTAGTCGATCTAAAGCACACACAAAACGAGAATCCGCCACTGCCGCTGCTGCAGTCAATGGCACTGCAGCAGCGGTAGTAAACGATAAATAGTTTGTTCCCGCAGGAGGGAAAAATGCGGACGTAGAAACCGAAACAGCCCAAGGCACGCCAAAAGGCGACTGCACATCAGCAGCAGACAATAAATTAGCATTTTGTAACAAAATTATTGCAGCATTCGCTTCCTGCGCGGTATTGAGCAGTCCATTCTTCGCTCCAGCACAAGGTACAAACGCCTGCCCCAAAGTGATCAAACCACACCCATCCCCAGGATAAGCACCATACCTTTCAAAATAAATATTAAATGCGGCCTGAATTTTATTGTATTGCGTGGCGATACTCTTCACCTTCGCCCCATCAATCAAATCCTTGCCTTTAAACGCCATCCCCAAGATCAAACCAATAATCACCAGCACAATGGCTAGCTCGACCAAAGTAAAACCACTTTGCGTAGGTTGATTTTGCTTCACCATTGTCCGGCTCCTTCATCAATTTAGTCTCAAAACGCATATGGCCCCACTTTTTTAAAACCATTTCATTACAAGGCCTTACGGGTTTTATAGACTAAATATTCAGGATCAACTGCCTTTGCTGGCATGACGCTCTAATAAAGATTCAATGGCCTTTCGTAGTGGCCCTTCTTCTAATGTGTCAGCCAGCTGAGAGAACGCAACGCATGCGCCCTGCTTCAGGTGTAAGTCTTTGCTTCGCATGGCATTTGTGCTTTGCAAGCCAACTTGCACCTTGGGCTGAACTACGGTAGCTTTCCATCCGCCGGCTTGCAGTGCCGCAAGAATCTGAGGCGCGTTCAGACGCACTCTTGATGCCGCAGCACTGCCACTTACACCAATTAATAAAGTATCGCCGGACCAAGCCACTCCAAGACAATGCCCCGCCATCGCTGGCGGCAGCACCGCACGCACTTGGGCTAATACGCTCGCCAAATCATCAACCTGATGCATCAGGCTGGCGAGCTGCCTGTCGTGCCCAACTTGCTTCAGAGTGGTTTTTTTCATGATTGAGGCTTCGCGAGGCTAAGTATTTAATGAATGTTATCGTGATTTCTAATCGTCTTGGCAAAGCTGTTTCTTTAGATGCCAAGCAAATTATCTTACTGGGGCTGGTGGCACTCGTGGCTATCTCTTCACTCACATTTACCATCACTGCCTTTCTTCGGCCGGGGCAAAACCCAGCACTTTGGCGCTTTATGCCAAACGCCAATCAAAATCGCCAAGCCGAAATCGATGCCTTAGCGATTCGCGTTGGCGAATTGCAAGCCAAGCTACTCCGTTTAGATGGTTTAGCAAGCCAAGTGGGCGATAAAACCGGCATTGATATCAAGCCTTTTTTATCTAATCAAGCGGTGCCACGTGGCGGTATACAACACACGGGCACGGCGCTAACCGCCATCAGCCTGGGCCATGAAATTGATGCGGCCAACCAAAACTTAAACGCTAGGCTTGATCAGCTGTCTTTGGCAGAAAGTGTTTTACTGCGGCCTAAAGCATGGCAATTGCCCTCTAAAGCGCCGCTCAATGTCGGCTTACAATCATCCAGCTTTGGTAAGCGGATTGATCCGTTTAACGGCAATCAGGTCTTTCATGAAGGCATCGATTTTGTGGGCGATAGCGGCACGCCTATTATGGCCGCAGCCAGCGGCAAAGTCAGCTTTGCGGCCTTCCATCCCCAATATGGTAATATGGTTGACCTAGATCACGGCAATGGCATCACAAGCCGCTATGCTCACGCATCTAAGCTTGAGGTAAAAGTAGGCGAGCAAGTCAACGCTGGCCAGACTATTGCCTTACTAGGAAGCACAGGCCGCTCTACCGGGCCACATCTGCATTTTGAAATTCGTTATAAGGGCATTGCGCAAAACCCCCTGCGCTTTATTGGCCCTGCCACGAATGAAGTTAATATTGCTGCGACAAAATCCGGCGATTGATCTTGAATTTTGATTGAAACGGTAGCATCTACGGCGGATTAGCTAAGTTGTAAAACGAGCGAGAAGCCCGAGGACAAGGCAAAAAACCTCGAAAAACCTCGAAAAACCGGAATTTACAATTGTAAATGAGGATTTTGAGAGGTTTTTTCGACGCGAAGCTAGTGCATAGCTAGTAGTAATCGGGCTTTATAATGCGTTTTACAGGATGCTTATCCGCCGTTGTCACAATAACCGGGCCTAGCCCATTGCTGGTAGCTTTAGATGATTGCAAATTTGCTCAAAAAAGTTTTCGGAAGTCGTAATGACCGCCTGCTCAAACAATACGGCACCATCGTAAAGCAGATCAACGCCCTTGAAGCGGGCATTGCCGCTCTTTCCGACGATGACTTGCGCGCCAAAACGGAAGAATTCCGCAGCCGCGTCGCCAAGGGTGAAATACTTGATCAAATTCTGCCAGAGGCCTTTGCTGTTTGCCGCGAAGGCTCTAAGCGCAGCTTAGGGATGCGCCACTTTGACGTGCAGCTGATGGGTGGCTTAGCACTGCACCAAGGCAAGATCTCTGAAATGCGTACGGGTGAAGGTAAAACGCTGGTCGCCACGCTGCCTGCTTACCTGAACTCCCTGTCCGGCAATGGTGTACATGTCATTACCGTGAATGATTACTTGGCCAGCCGTGATGCGGCCACGATGAGCAAGCTTTATAGCTTCTTAGGCCTGTCTTGCGGTGTAAACCTCGGCCAAATGCAGCACGACGAAAAACAAGAAGCTTACGCCTGCGATATTACCTACGGCACCAATAACGAATTCGGTTTTGATTACCTGCGCGACAATATGGTGTTCACTGTGGGTGAGCGCGTGCAGGGCAAGCTGAACTATGCCATTGTCGACGAAGTCGATTCGATTCTGATCGATGAAGCTAGAACGCCCTTGATTATCTCTGGCCCAGCCGAAGACAGCGTCGAGCTTTACCAACTGGTTGACGATATTCCCGGCCAGCTGACCCGCCAGAGCGAAGAAGAATCAGAAGGTGATTTCTGGGTAGATGAAAAAGCCCACTCGGTACTGCTTTCAGAAGCAGGCCACGAAAAAGTGGAAGCCATCCTCACCAGCAAGGGCCTGTTAAAAGAAGGCGATAGCCTGTATTCCGCTGGCAATATCAGCTTGGTGCATCATCTGTATGCCGCTATGCGCGCCCACGCCCTATTCCTGCGCGATCAGCATTATGTAGTCACCGACGAGGGCGAAATTGTTATCGTCGACGAATTTACTGGCCGTTTAATGTCGGGTCGTCGCTGGTCTGAAGGTCTGCATCAAGCCGTTGAAGCCAAGGAAGGCGTAGAAATCAATCAAGAGAACCAGACTCTTGCCACGATTACCCTGCAAAACTACTTCCGCATGTATACCAAGCTATCCGGTATGACCGGTACGGCCGATACTGAAGCTTACGAATTCCAGCAAATTTACGGCCTAGAAACCGTGATTGTGCCAACCAACCGCGATATGGTGCGGGACGATAGGCAAGATCAGGTTTACAAAACCGATCGCGAAAAATACAACGCCATCATCACCGATATCAAAGGCTGCCAAGAACGCAAACAGCCCGTCTTGGTGGGTACAACATCGATTGAGCAATCTGAATTGCTCTCCGAAATGCTGACTAAAGACGGCTTTGAGCACAATGTGCTAAACGCCAAACAGCATGCTCGCGAAGCCGATATCGTCGCCCAAGCGGGTGCGCCCGGCGTGATTACCATTGCCACCAATATGGCCGGTCGGGGTACAGATATTGTGCTTGGCGGTAATATCGAGCGCGAAATTAAAGCCATTGAAGCCGATGAAGAATTAAGCGAAGCCGATAAGGCAGCGAAGATCACGGCAATGAAAGCAGATTGGAAAATCATCCATGATGCCGTTGTTGCAGCGGGTGGTTTACATATTATTGGTACCGAGCGGCACGAATCACGCCGTATCGATAACCAGCTGCGTGGCCGTTCTGGCCGTCAGGGCGACCCGGGTTCTAGCCGTTTCTACCTATCACTGGAAGATTCGCTGCTGCGTATTTTTGCAGGGGACCGTGTAGCGATGGTGATGGATCGCCTGAAAATGCCTGAAGGCGAGCCTATCGAAGCGGGTATGGTTTCCCGCGCTATTGAATCAGCTCAACGTAAAGTAGAAGGCCGCAACTTCGATATTCGTAAGCAATTGCTGGAATACGACGATGTATCTAACGAGCAGCGCAAGGCTATTTACGGCCAGCGTAATGAAATCTTAGAAAGCGAAGAAGTCAGCGAAACGATCGGCGCAATGCGCGACAGCATGGTTTCCGATCTGTTTGACACTTATATCCCTGCCGATTCGATGGAAGAGCAGTGGGATGTTGCCGGTTTAGAGCGTGCGCTGAGCGAATTTAATATTGATCTTGCCGTCGCCGACTGGATCAAAAGCGACACCACGCTGACCATTGAAGCCATGAAAGAGCGTGTGCAAGTTGCCGCTGCCGAAAGCTATAACCAGAAAGTTGAAATTGCAGGCGAACAGACTTTCCGTCAATTTGAACGCTCGGTGCTCTTACAACACGTGGATCAAAGCTGGCGCGAGCATTTGTCATCTCTTGATCATTTGCGCCAAGGTATTCATTTGCGCGGCTACGCACAAAAAAATCCTAAGCAAGAATACAAGCGTGAAGCGTTTGAGCTGTTCTCTCAGCTTTTAGAAAACATCAAACGCGAAGTGATTCAGATTGTGATGACGGTACAAGTGCGCTCACAAGAAGACCTAGAAGCAGTACGCCCGCAAGAAGTGCCTGCATCCGCACTGCAATTCAATCATCAGGAATTAGAAGCCTTATTGGCCAGTGGTGATGAAGAGCAAATCAAGGCGGCACTGATGCAAGCAATGGAAGGCGGTGCAAAAGTACAGTTCTCCGGCGTAGGCCGCAACGACGTCTGCCCTTGCGGCTCTGGCAAAAAATTCAAGCACTGCCACGGGCAAATTGCTTAATTGATTACTGCCACAAAAAACCCCGAAGCGTGCTTCGGGGTTTTTTTATGGCCAAACAAACCAGCACATCAAGGTAATTTGCCTGCGGCCAGCATTCTGCTCACTAAAATAGACGGGCTAATCCACTCGCTGATGTCATCGTATTCCTCATCTGCGGGGCTACTGCTATCGTCTTCAACCCGTAGCTTACTGACAAAAGTAAGGTCATTATCGGTATTTTCCTGCTCATCGGTCGAGCCCGCCCCCCCATTAGGCGGGCCATGGCGATAATGCATCACCACCACCGCCACCACATTCGCAGCTAATGGTGTAGCCGCTGCGGCTGTTGCATTAATCATAATATCGCCACGGGAGCAAAGCATAAAACTCATTCCCTGAGGAGCTACGCTGCCAACAGGGCAATTTGCCCCCAACGTTTGATTGCTATCTGTCGCTACTGGCGGCACCGATGGTGGGCCACTGTCTGCAAAATCAAGGCTTACACGATATCTGAACGGCTGATTAAACGGATCGCCAGCGCGGCTAATTCCCAGGGTAGACCAGGGCACCACGCCCTCGGCAAGATTACAGCTCAGATTAGCTAATCTGTCTTCAAGGCCGGTATTGGCGGCAGGGTTGGCCGGGCATGGCAAATGCCCGTATTGCACAGCAAACCCCAGCAGAGATTCTTTGATTTCAGCTAACTGCGCACGCCCGTCGCGCATTCTTTGGCTATCGGTTTGCGCGCGAAAGGCCCCCAGCCCACCTGCCAACATAATGCCGACAATCACCAGCACGATGGCAATTTCAGCCAGCGTAAATCCTTTATTTTTCATGGCCTGTCCTTCATGGCCTCTACCCATTGAACACCAACACGATGGTACAGCCTGTCATTACCCGCATCAGCAGCCCCCAACTTGGCGTATTGATCTGCTTGTGGCGGCAAAATATCCCACGCACGGCGATTAATATCAGGTGCCACAACATAGCTTGGCACTAAATCCAGATAGTTATTTAACAACATTTTATCTGCCGCCAAAGCACGCATTTGCCCGGTTTTCGCCACCCCTGCACCTATCATTACGGCATTCACAACCCCTGCTGGCAACTGCATATTTCTTAATTGCAGCGCGAGCGGCAGAGGGCAGCTCGTGGTGTTGGCCACCGCATAAAAAAACACTTGCTCCCAGCGATTACGATAAAGCCAGTCATATTCCAGCAGCACCCGCTGCCAATCGGCCTGATTAGGCACACTGGCGGGCCGGTTTAAAGGATTCACCAAGTAGCCAGGTAAAACAGGGGCCAAACCGACTCCTGTTAAAGCAATAGATTTGGGCGCGCGGCCCCGGCAAGTGGCTGGATCAGGAATACATCCATTGCTATTCACGGCAGCAATGTCTGCACAGCCTGCATCAGCCGGGCTAGCTGGATTAGGTAAGCCCCCCAGAGCGGGAATCACTTGCACAGCCCATAAATTAAGGAGCTGCTGGTACTCTTTTGCTGCGCGTTTTTCTAAAGGTGCAAGCAGCTCGCTACGCCGGATAGTGATAATTCGATCATTCAGAGTTGGATTAGTACTGCTATCTAAACGAGGCCCATCCAGAAACCGCCCCTGAGTCAGATTGTAATTTGCATAATTATTGGGCACGCCAAGACAAGTGCCGCCAACGGTGAGCCGGTTACATTCAAAATAATTATTGGGGTTTCGCTGCTGGGCTGCCGTATTGCGATTCTGCCCCCCCAGCGCAGCGCCAGGAGCCAGAATCACCACCACCACCGGGTCTTCTGCACTTGATAAGCTTTGCCCGCCATTATTTGCGGCGGCCTGAAACCAGGGATTAACACCTGTGGGTGCCGTATCACTATTAAGCGGCACATTTCTTCTTTCTTGAAAACCGTCGACTACCGCCATCCACAAAGGCTCACCCGAGCTATCACGCAATTCGGCTGCCTGATAATTAAGCCATGGAATCCGGCCAATACGAGCAGCAGCCCCTGCACACGCCGCACCATTTAAGCCGCTTTGCCCGTAGCTCGCTTCACCCTGCACATTACGATCCGGACAAAAAAATTCGCCGGGGCGGGTAATCGGCACGGTATTGCCCCGCTTGGATAAAGCCTCGGCTAATAAGATTTGCTTGGCCTCTGCCAGCACACTTTGTGTTTGCTGATCACGGTAAAGCTTAAACATATGATGGCTAAAACCGGCCAGAATCGCCCCGGCAACGCCCAGCCCCACAACCATTAGCAACAGCAGGGCAATGGCACCACGCTGAAAATTAGCGATCCGACTGGTAAACATCGCGTATTGCACCGCTTTGGCGGCTCAATGTTTGCCCTACTTTAAGCCCCGCAGGGATAGATGCCTGGCTTATTTCACCATTTAGCCAGCGCAATTTTTTACCCCGGCTGCGAATTTCACCATCAAAATGCAGCGTGTCTGCAAAAGCGGCCCCTGCCTGCACTTGCGCTAAATCGCCTCGTGCCGCAGCGCGGTCAGCGGGGCTAAAAAATAAACGCCCCCATTGGGCCTGTGCAAAAGGGCAATAAAGCAGCCAGAACAAAATAAAATACTTCATTGACTTACCTCGCCTTCAGCAAGCAACACCGAGCCTATGCTCAGCCACTCAATATCACACAGCACTTTGATCACCGCGTCCTCACTGCGTGTCATCTGGCACTGCTCCACGGCAGGCCAGCCAGCCAGCTTACGCAAGCCTGCCAGCACGCTAGAAAACACCTCTTCATCTGCAGGCTCAAAACTCAGCATCATTTTGCTGCCGTAAAGTTGCACATTTTCTGCTTTGGCCGCAAAAGCGCGCTGAGCTTCAAATCTAAACGATAGATTAAGCTCAGGCGCATTGCGATGTAGCTCGGTGAGGTGCTCAATCCAATCTAGCCTATGCTCGCCATTTAAAACGCCCCGCTGGCTTAAGGTCTGATAAAGCGAGCGGTATTCTCTGGTGTTATTCCAGGCGCTTTCCTGGCTATCTGCCTGCAAAGTTAAACGTTGCACATTGCTACGCAAGGCTTGCTGCTCACTCTGCGCGTGCCATAAATAAATATGCGATAAGCCAATCAATAGCAGGGCCAAACCAAGGGCAGCGCCTCCCAGAATTAAATCATGTCGAATCAATGGCAAGGCTTGTAGATCGAGTTTCATGGCGCTTTTTGCTCCCAGCTCAGGCGCAAAGAAAAATCAACCCGCTTGCTGTCCGGCGGCACTAATTTTCCTTCCAGCCCCACTTCTGAGCTGGTATTTAAAGGCAAAATAAGCGCTTTAACCTGAACGCCGGGCAAGCGAGATAAACGCTGGCTTAGCCGCTCAACACTGGCAAGTGCCCGCCGGTATTGCAAATCAAAGGGCTCAACCCGGCCTGATAGCTCCAATATCACAGGCGCTGCTACCGGGGCCGAAGCCCCCTCTTCTGCCACTTGCACCGCAGCCGGGTCAGGTGGCGCGCGGCCAGAATTCCAGCGCAATTCATCCAGAACCAGCTCAGGAAAATCCAGCAAAATCTGGCTCACCTGCTGGGCAGGCGGCTCCACACTGGGCCAGGTTAATAATTCATGGGTGTAAAGCTCATAAGCCCCCTTCATGGCAGCAGGATCACTGGCCTTGCTTTGTTTAAGCAAATGGCCAAAATGCCGTAAGCGCTCATCAATCTGGGCCGTTCTTTTCAGCGATTGATTAATCGAAGCTTGAATATCACCCGCCTCTTGCACCAGAAGCGCGCTCCACAACATGGCCAATATTAAGCAGGCAAAAGAGCCCCAGCGCAGCGCTATTCCCCGCTTGCGCCAAGTGGCATGAATCAAATGCCGGGCTTGGCCATAATGATTAGCCGGCGGATGCAGCTCTAACCAGCTGCATAATAAATTAAGCATCGAATCGGCAGGCGGTAAACGCAGCTTTTGTGCCAGCAAATTCAAGGGCACATT
The DNA here is from genome assembly GCF_042664895.1 of Iodobacter arcticus. NCBI lineage: Bacteria > Pseudomonadati > Pseudomonadota > Betaproteobacteria > Neisseriales > Chitinibacteraceae > Iodobacter > Iodobacter arcticus. The sequence goes on along the minus strand of NZ_JBHTBQ010000019.1, from coordinate 82,035 downwards.
GCTCACCACAAATTGAGCCGCCTCACCGCTCTTAGCCAAATGCTCATCAATAGCGCTTTGGCAATCCAAACCTGCGGGGGCCACCACGGCCAGCTGCAATTTATCGTCACGCCCTAGCAAACGCAGCGTTGATAAATACTGCCTAGCCCTCAGTGCCTCAAGCACAATCACATCGGCTAATCGCACTGCATCTTGCAGATCCTCGTCTTCTGGCAGGCTACTCACACGGCTAAATTTAAGGCCGTCGGCGGCTAAATAAGTCTGCCGCATCCCGCCACCCGATGTAAAAGACACCAATAAATAATGCTCAAGGCCCAAGCCCGATTTATGCATCATTTCCCCGGCCAGCAGGGCCGCAGAATAGATCCCTTGCAGAACTATTTTTTTGGCTAATAAGGCATTCACAATGGCATCGATCGGCGGAACCAAGGTAAGGGCAGACATCAGCACCTTATCCTGCCCGCCTGATTTAGCTAAGCTCTGCACAAAGGCACGCCGGTAAGGCGTAGTACGGTAATTTTGATCTAATCGTCTGGCTAATAAGGCATTGCGATCGCTGCGCCCGAGGTGGGGGATTGATTCCAGCTGAAAATCTTCCTCAACCACATCGACTAAAAGACTAAACACAGCTTCTTTCCAAACCTCCAGATAGCCTTCAAAAGCCTCTTTACCCGCATCATCTAAAGCAAAATGCGCATGTTCAAGCAGCTGATTTTTTTCCAAATGAAAGGCAATCAGCCGGGTATTAGATAAGAGAAGTGTGTAGTGGCTCATCGCAATTTACTGATGGTATCGAAAATAGGGCCAAGCACTGAGGACATAATCCACGCCAGAATCAGGCCTAGCACCACGGTAAGCGATGGCTCGATCAGCGCCTGCACACGCTCAATTGATTCTTTTACATCACGGTTATAAAAATAAGCGACATTGAGCAGGGCATGATCCAGCTGGCCGGTGCTTTCCCCTACTTTCAGCATGCGCAGCACCAGAGGCGGAAACATTTCTTCCTGACTAAAACTGGCCGTAACCCCCTGCCCCTCCCTGATTTGCGCCTGAACTCGCTGCAATGATTCGGCCACCACGCTATTACTGACAATCCCTTCCGATATTTTGATGCAATCCAGAATAGGAATCCCTGCGGCATACATCAGCGCAAAGAAATTAGCAAAACGCGCCAGAATAATTTTATGCAAAATAGGACCAAATGGCGGGATTGTCAGCTTCCAGCCATCAAAACGGTGCCGGAACTTTGCATCGTGCCTTAAACGCAAACGAAATATAAAAAACAAAACAACCGGCGTGCTAAATAAGGCCCACCAGTAATGGATAAATATATTTGAAACGGCAATAAGAATACGCGTATTGAGTGGCAACGTTTGCTGCATAGCTGCCACAAAAGAAACCAATTGGGGTACTAAATAAATCATTAAAAATGTAATTACCCCCACCACCAATACCCCGACAAAAGCCGGATACATCACAATTTTTTTTGTTTGCGAAATCAGCTCGTCCTGCCACTTTAATGAATCGCTTAAACTCAGCAATACATCGGGCAATTTTCCACTGGCCTCACCCGCCCGGATCAGATTCACATAAATCAAATCAAATACTTGGGGATGAGCTGCCAGCGCCTGTGAAAACTGCCGCCCACCTTCGATATCTTCAATTAAATTAGCAATCACTTCACGAAAACGCGGCTCTTCCAAACTATCGCGCAAATCAGATAAACCTTCCAGAATCGATACCCCGGCACGGGTAAGCTGCTCCATATGAAAAGTAAACGTAATCAGCTCGCGCCGTGTCACTTTCTTGCCGCCCAGCAAGCCTCCCACCGGAGCGGCCTTACCCGCGATCAGGCTTAGGCCGATCCGCTCCAGACGCAGCTCTAAATCAGCCAGATTATTCGCCTCTGACTTGCCCTTCTGGATCAGGCCTGCATTGTTTACCGCACGATAAATAAACTGCATCTAGCTCCCCAAATAAACAGTGCAAAAGGCGACTTCCTATCATGTCATTCGTAGGGTGCTAATAAAGCCGAGCGCTTTTTGCTTGGCTGCATTACGCCGCATGGCTTGGCTCCCACACGGTGCAATGCTGGAGCCTCAGACTTATTGCACCCTACTGTTAGAGGCGGTTTTATAGGGGGTGCAAGTCGTTTTTCTTGCGCACCGCTCTTCACAATTACAAATTGTTAAATCATCGTAGGGCGGATGAAACCCGCCAGACTTGGGCAGAAAACACTAGGAAACGGCGGGTTTCACCCGCCCTACGAAAAACATTTCACTTAAATTGATGGGATTGGGTTTTACCTGCCCTCTATAAAACCCCTTTAATCACTCCGACGGATTAAACCCCCGTTCCATGAATACTCCGCCGCCCCGTGGCGCTTCTTTCTCGTAGAGGATTTTTTCTAACTTCAGCAGGCAATAAGCATTCAGTGTGAGGTTGTGTTTAGCAGCTTGTGCGATGAGCTGTGCTTTGGTCATTTTGTCTATACGCAGCGTCAGTGTGGTCGTATCGGCTTCACTGCTGGATGCAAAAATTTTTTCCTTGCGCCACGGGCAGTATTTTTCTACCCACTCTTCTGCCTGCTCTAGCGTAATCGGCGTCAGCACGTCAATTGGCCCCCGTTTATCCGCATCCATATAGGGGTGAGGAATATTATGCTCAACCAGAAAATACTGATCGCGCTTGGTGCGATACAGCTCAATTAAATGTGGCACGCCTTGCTCGTCTTTTGATTCGGTATGCATATGGCAATTTAATGCGGTGCGCGTGTTGTAGGTTTTGCCATCAATCACACGCGAAATATGTTCACGGACATACATTGCAATCCTCCTTTCTAAGTCTCAGGCAACCCTGTCGGTTAAATCGATCACCCGGGAAATCTCGGCCAACGAGGTCAAGCCGTCCAGCACATGGCGGCAGGCATCGTCGGCCATGGTTCTAAAACCCTGCGCTTCGGCAGCCTTTTTCATTTCTAAGCGAGTGGCGTGCCTCGCAATCAACTCATCCAATTCAGCGCTCATTTTTAGGACTTCCATCACCGTTAAACGGCCCTTATAGCCTTGGTGATCACACTTGGGGCAGCCACTAGAGCGATACAGCGTGATCGGCTCGCCCTCAGGCGCGATGCCCAATAAGCGCCGCTCAAAAGCATCGGGCTCGTAAGGCTCACGGCAGAGCGGGCACAGTTTGCGGGCGAGGCGCTGGGCGATAATGCCGATGATATTGCCCGCCAACACATCGGGCAGCACGCCGATATCCAAGAGGCGCGGAATCGAGCCGATGGCGGAGTTGGTATGCAGGGTTGAGTAAACTTGGTGGCCAGTCATGGCGGCGCGAAACGCCATATCGGCGGTATCACGATCGCGGATTTCGCCCAGCAAGATAATGTCTGGGTCTTGCCGCATCATTGAGCGTATGCCGTTCACAAAATCCATTTTGGCGGCTTCATTCACCGAGGTTTGCCGCAGCATAGGAATCGGATACTCCACCGGGTCTTCCAGCGTCATGATGTTCACGGCTTCGGTGTTGACGCTGCTTAAAATCGAATAGAGGGTGGTGGTTTTACCCGAGCCGGTGGGGCCGGTGACTAAAATAATCCCTTCCGGCCGGGCAATCATCAACTGCAATAAATAAAGGTTTTCTTTGCTCAGGCCCAGCTTATCCAGCTTCACCAAGCCTTTTTGCCGGTCTAAAATCCGCAGCACAATATTCTCGCCCCAAGTGGTGGGCTGCGCCGCCACCCGAAAATCCAGCGGGCGGCCAGCGAGGGTGAGCGAGATTCGGCCATCTTGTGGCGAGCGGGTTTCGGCGATATTCATATTGCTCATCACCTTCAGCCGCACCACCATCGCTGGCCAATAGGTTTTATGCAGGGCGCGAATTTGCCGTAGCACGCCGTCAATACGATAGCGAATCCGCACAAAAGAGGATTCAGGCTCGAAGTGGATATCCGATGCGCCACGCGTGCAAGCATCGGCCAGCAGTGCATCAATGAGCCGCACCACCGGCTGGTTGTACTCGGCCTCGGCGTGTTGCAAGCTGGCCCAGTCGATCACACCGGTTTCAATTTCATTCAAAATGCCGTCGATCGACAACTCAAAGCCATAATATTGGTCGATGGCATGGACTAAATCAGATTCCGCAGCCAGCAGTGTTTCCAGCTCGTACTTATCTTTTAGCAGCATGCGAACCTGATCAAGTGCGACCAGATTATTAGGATTAGACATCGCTAGCGTCAGCTTATTCCTCTCCAGATCAAGCGAAACCGGCAGCAACATATGCCGCTTAGCGACCTCTTTGGGCACCAGCTTAATCGCCTGCGTGTCGGCCAAAATCTTGGACAAATCGACACTGACCTGCCCCAGATTTTCTGAAAGGGCATCACGCAAAATACCTTCGGAGACAAAGCCCAGCGACACCATCAATTTGCCCAAAGGCACGCCACTACGCCGCTGCTCAAACAGGGTGATGCGCAGTTGATCTTCTGACAGCAGCCCTTTGGATACCAGCAACTCGCCTAGCGGAAGCTTTCTGACTGGCGCGTTCATAGTGATTCCAATGCTTGCAGCAAGCTAGGCCAATGACAACGGTGCTGTAGGGCGGGTGACACCCGCCAAACCTTGACATGAGATGCTAAAGAACGGCGGGTTTCACCCGCCCTACGATGGCTCATTGCGACTCCAAAGCTTTCAATCTTGCTTCGGCGATCGTTCGATCGAATGAGCCTTTCCCTGCTAAAGCTTGCCGGTAATACCTTGCTGCGGTTTTATTCTCTTGTAAGTGCTCCAGACTGATCGCTAGGTTAAATGCGTAATCGGCATTGCCCACATCAAGGATCAGCGCTTGAAAATACGCGCTCTGAGCCTCGCTCCAGCGATTCTGCCCCGCGTAAAGATTAGCTAGGGCAAATGCAGCATCGGCATGCTGCCCTGAGAGCTGGCGTAAACCTGATTCTGAATTCTCATTGCCCGGCGTGAGCGAATACAGAGCGGACTGAGCCACTTCATCTCTCGGATAAAGCGACAAAATTTGCCGATAGAAATGAGCCGCCTCAGCCCCTGCCCCCCGCTTAATCGCAACAGCCGCCATCCCCAGCAAGGCATCACGATTACGCGCATCTAGCTGCAACATGCGGCGGTAGCCCTCTTCAGCGGCTCGGTAATCGCCCTGTTGAAAAGAGCGATACGCCATTGCCAGCGGCAGGGGTACCGCGGCTTCAGCATTTTGCGTATCAAAGCGAATACCCGCACCATTGGGCGCGCCAGATCGCTCCTCCACACTAGCGGCATCTCCCTTAAACACCGAAGCCCGTTTAGCCAGCGTTGCTACGGGGGGCGTCAGGGCTGAGGCCGCCGATGCAATCGGTGCTGCGGGCAATGAGGCCATCTGCGCCACGGGCAGCGCGGGTGATGGAGGCGAGATAATGTCAGGTTCAGCAAGCGGCGCAGCCGCAGCGGGCACGGAAGGCATGACAGGCGACACGCTGAGCGACTGATATTGCCACCAGAAATAGCCCCCCATTGCGCCAGCAATAACCACACCACACAACACCAGCCATGGAAAGGTTTTAGAGCGCAAACGCGGCTTGCTTAGCGCTTGTGCGGGCGATGCAGGCACAGGTGGCGGTGGAGACACCGTTGGGGCCAGCGTGGCAAGGGGTACAGCTTGCGGCTCCACTGGAGGAGGTGATGCTGCAGCTTTGAGCCAGCTTTCTTCTTCCGGTACGGCCACTTGCACAGGTGCAAGCGGTGGCTCGGGATCCGCCAGCAGTGGCTCGGTGGTTACCGGAACAGGCTCAGGAATCTCCTCCTTCTCAGCGCTTATCTCTACAGGTACAAACACCCATTCTTCCGGCATTTCAACAGCGGCACTTGCTTCTAAAGAGACTAATGGTGCAGCGGCATCCACTTGGGCAATAAGCTCTAGCGGGCTGCTCAGGCCCTTCTCTGGCGTCGCATCTTCCGGCTCATTTGCTATAGCAAGCTCTTCGTTCAGCCCGGCGGCTTCACGCAAGCGCTTCGCCTCCTCGGCTTTTTTCAGGGCTTGTAATAGTAAGCTCATGGTTTAGCTCCCAGTGGCACACTCCCCGCCTGAAAAGCCGATAAATCATGATCTGCTTCATTCTTAAAAAACTGATCATTAGGCAAAAACTGCTGATAATTGCCCAAATCCGTACCGCTATCTTTAATCAGCACCGGCCTTAAAAATACAACTAATTCAATTTTTTTCACTTGATCATTGCGATAACTAAATAAATCACCCACATAGGGCATACGAGACAAACCCGGTACGCCTTGCCTATCATTATTTAAAGAATCCTGAATTAATCCGCCTAAAATAGCCACCTGCCCGCTGGCTACTTTTAAAGTGGAATCAAATTCTCTGACTTGTAATATCGGCACTAGGCTTTTAATTTGAGTATTATTGGCCGCCGCTAAAATCGCTACCGCAGGATCTTCAATAAATGAATTAATATTGGTAATGGTTGGCCTTACATTGAGCGCAACCTGGCCATCTTCAGATATTTGCGGTGTAACCTGCATAACCAAACCAATCGGCACGGTATGCAATTCACTATCATACGTTGCTTGCGTGGTGACTTTGCCATCGGTAATCACTGGCGGTGTTACTTTTATCGTAAAGTAAACTTGCTCTTCAACGACTTTCATCACGGCTGTTTGATTATTTAATGCCATAATTTTTGGGCTGGATAACACACGCGTGCGGCCAAATTGCTCTAGCATTTTTATTGTAAAATTAAATGTACCGCTTAAAATACCGCCAGCCTTGGTATAAGAAAGAATACTTAATGGGGCCGTGCCTAGATTATTAGCCAGAGATTTTTGCTGGAAATTTAATTGATTATCGGTTTCGCCAATCCGGCTCCAATCTACACCCGCCTGATACTGATCAGAAAGCAAAACTTCAACAATCGTCGCCTCAATCAGCACCTGCCGCAGAGCGCCGCCTTGTACGGCATTTAAATGCTCAGCCACTTTTGCGTGTTCTTTCTGGCTGGCTCTGATTGTAATCACCCCTGTTTCCGGGTTAAGAATAACGAGCCGGTTGCTATTTAAATCTACAGGAGGGGGCGCTTTATTAATAGGCAAGGATTCGCCTGATTTTAATTTTTCTATTTCAAGATTAATTTTATTAGTTTGTGCCACATCCTTTGCTATTTTTGCAGCATCTGCTGCTGTTTTAACAACTTCTTTTTTATCTGTAGATTCATTGTTTTTGACCGCCTGTGCACTTCGATCTTGCACAATACTGCCAAGCTGCGCACCAGCGCCTTTTGAATCTGCCGATACACCCAATAATTCTTTCAGGTTGTTTTCTATTTGCTTCCATAACTGGTGCTCTGCCAGCATCTCAATTTGTGTACTCGAACTATTCCCAGAGCCAGAGCTGCCACGGCCACTCACCGAATTAGCCAGCGTTACATTCGATTTAACATTTCTAGATAAATTAAAATAATTCATCTTATATGTTTTTAAATATGGAAAATCAGGTGTAACCGTTAATACGCCGTTTTCCAAATCCCAACGTAAATCAACCTGCCTGCTCATCCGCTCAAGGATTTGCGGTAAAGTTTGATTAATTGCGTTCAGAGTAACGCTGCCGCTTACCCCCGCATGCACGTCTACATTGATTTTTGCATCGCGCCCCAAAGCAAACAAAATTTCATTTACAGGCACATTGTGCACAACCACACTATAAGTGGCGGTTTTTGCTGCGGCCTGAGGCTTAGGTAATACCGGGCGGCTCATTACAGGTTTAGGAATCTGGCTGGCAATCGGTTTTGATTCTAAATGGCGGCCGTTTTCAACTTGTAAGCCTGATTGACCTGCACAGGCCGTTAATAAGAAAAATAGAATTAGAATTTGCCACCGCATTATCAGCACTCATGCAAAGTATCGGTATTGCAAAGCCCAGATCATTGCCCTGATCGAGCCAACCCTTTAAATATATAGAAGCTGATTATGCTTCTTGTTCAAACTTATTATAAATATCGTAGGGCGGGTGAAACCCGCATATTTATTCAGCATTGCTCGCAGGTTTTATCCCAATCCTATCAACTTAAGGTGAATTCGTAGGGTGGGTTAGCAGTCTGCGTACGAGGTTTTCCTCGCTCAGCGATAATCGCGTAACCCAACATTCTTTTGCGCCAAATGTTGGGTTACGCTGATTTATCCGCCCTTTAAATAGGCGAATAAACCAGCTAACCCAACCTACAAAAGCATCATTTCCCTTTGGCTTTACTTAAGTTGATAGGATTAGGTTTTACCCGCCCTACCAATTCAAACGCCGAATCCAACGCTCAAGAAATTCATTACACAAAGACATAATCAGGTTTTATTTAGCTTACAAATTCCATAACTCGTCCCTCATTCCACCCACGGTGCGCAGAATCGGTTTATTTTTTCTAAAATATTCAGGCAATGCCGCCATTGCCGACTTAGCTGTGCTTTTATCCGGAAAAAACCCATAAACCAGCCCCCAGCCCTTTTTTCCTTGCACTTCTGCCGGGTAAATAAGCAATTGATCCTTGGGTAAATACTGGCTGGCTTGTGCTAGAAATTTTTCTAGCTCTTCCCCACGCTCCCTATTCGTCACCAACAACATCACTGCGGTATTGTGGACTTCGGCCCGGTTTATTTTTTGCCGTGATTCAGTGAGCTTTTGCCGCAAAGCCGCTGAGAGCTGCATATCTGGTTCCAGCACTTCAGGCGAGCTGCTAGCCAGTTGCAAAGGTGCTGATGCCACGGGGCCCACCGCAACCACGGGCTGATGCGGGGCCTGCGACAAGCCCGCCCATACACCGCCTGTCATGACTCCCGATAGCAATACCCAGCCCCAGATTGCTTGCTTTTTAATCGGCTTAAATGCGCTGTCTTTCACTGCCGCTTTAACATGCTTAGCACTCACAAAATGCTCGCTATGGCTAAACGCGGCCATTAGGGCTTTATCGGCCAGAATATTAATTCGCCGCGTTAAGCCTTCCGAAGCGTGGTAAATCGATTTAAGCGCCTCGGCTTGAAACAACTCCGGCCCGCGATAGCCAGCCGTGCGCATACGAAATTCGATATAAGCTTTAATATCTGTGGCTTTAAGCGGGGCCAACTGAAAAGCGTGCGTAACCCGCTCCCGTAGCTGACGTAAATCCTGTTTAGCCAGGCGATCATCAAGCTCTGTCTGGGCAAATAAGACAATCTGCAATAATTTATGATGACCATGATCCAAATTAGACAGCAATCTGACCGCCTCTAAGCTTTCAGTTGGCATGGCATGCGCTTCATCGATCAAAATCACCACCTGCCGGCCTGCCGCAAACCGCTCAAGCAAAGCCGCTTGCAAATCTCTAACTTTAGCGCTGGTGTGCGTTGCATCGCAGGCTATGCCTAAATCGTCAGCAATCATCAGCATCAGCTCATCGGGCTTCATCACTGGGTTGGCGATATACACACTATCTACATTGGCAGGCAAACGCTCAATCAGCACCCGGCACAGCATGGTTTTGCCGCTGCCTACTTCTCCCAGCACCTTGACCAATCCTTCCCCAGCCAGAACAGCGTAAATCAAGGCCTCAAGGGTAGCGCCCCGTTCAGCACCCACAAAGAAAAACTCAGGATGCGGTGTGATCCGAAATGGCGGCTCGTTTAAACCAAAGTGCTCCAAGTACATAGGTAATCCTGTCTAAGGATGAACGCTTGCTTTCATACTAGTACGTGGATTAAGTAAAAATTGAACAAATATCTTGATGAATAAAGTTATGATTTGTTTTCTGAATAAATACCATTTACTTACAAGGCATATACAGCCCAACCACCACCGCTTAAACAGAGCTGGCAAAAGACGCTCGATCACAAGATAAGATGCACAGATCAGAAGCACACATTCTCCAGCAAGCAGAATGTTGTTTTTTAGTTTTTTGGAAGCCTTTAAAACCAAGGCAAAACAGGCAGGGGCAATATAAAAATACGGTTAAATCCTGTGCCTGTAGGAAGAAAACAAGTTTCCCCGGCACGCCAGCTTTGTTGCATGGCAATAATTCCATACATTTTCATACAAAGTTCATCTACCTGCTAAGGCGATACCCACCTACAATAGCTCTCTTTTATGCCAAGAGTATCGTCTGCCATGCCCTCCTCACTGGTTCAATTTGAGAATGTGAGCTTTGCTTACGGTGAACGTCCGGTGCTTACCGACGTATCGCTGAGCATTAAGCCTGGGCAAGTGGTGGCCATTATGGGCGGATCTGGCTCGGGCAAAACCACCATCCTCAAATTGATCGGCGGGCAAATCCGGCCAGAGCAAGGCAAGCTAACGGTAGCCGGCAATGATGTAGCCACCCTAAACGAGGCCGCGCTTTACGCGATGCGTAAAAAGCTGGGTATGTTGTTTCAGTTTGGCGCGCTGTTTACCGATTTATCGGTATTCGATAACGTGGCTTTTCCACTGAGAGAGCGCACAAATCTGCCCGAATCCATGATTCGTGATCTGGTGCTGATGAAGCTCAACACAGTAGGCTTACGCGGTGTAAGCGATCAAATGCCTTCAGAATTATCTGGCGGTATGGCAAGACGCGTTGCGCTGGCTAGGGCAATTGCGCTTGATCCTGCAGTCATGCTTTATGATGAGCCATTTACCGGGCTAGACCCTATTTCGCTGGCCACCATTGGCAAGCTGATTCGCAATTTAAACGATGCGCTGGGCACCGCATCGGTGATCGTGACACACGATGTAGAAGAATCACTGTCGATTGTGGACTACGTGTATTTCTTAGCCGACGGAAAAATTGTGGCCGAAGGCACACCAGAGCAAGTTCGCGCATCAACTCACCCGTTTGTCAAACAGTTTATCAACGGGGAAACCGACGGCCCTGTGCCTTTCCACAAACCCGCTGCACCCTATGCAAGCGACCTGGGATTGGAGCCACGCCGTGCTTAATTTTTTATTTAATACCTTATCAAAACTGGGCCGACCGTTTAGCAACGTCATCATCAAGCTAGGCTTTGCCTGCCGCTTTATGCTGGCTATCTTGCGTCATTCCCCCACCTCTTTACTTCGATTTCAGCTTACAATGCGTGAAATCTGGTTTGCAGGGGTGCTATCGGTATTGATTATTTCGGTATCAGGCTTATTTGTAGGCATGGTACTGGCTCTGCAAGGCTTTGATACCTTACAGCGCTTCGGTGCAACCGAATCGCTGGGGATTTTAGTGGCTCTGTCTTTAGTCAGAGAGCTTGGCCCAGTCGTGGGCGCTTTGCTCTTTGCCAGCCGTGCAGGATCGGCCATTACGGCTGAAATTGGCTTAATGAAAGCCACAGAACAACTAGCTGCCATGGAAATGATGGCGGTGAACCCCATCGCCCGTGTTGTTGCACCACGCTTCTGGGGCGGTGTGATTTCTATGCCGCTCTTGGCCGCCATGTTTAGCGCCATGGGTATTTTTGGTGGCTATCTGATCGGGGTAAAACTACTTGGTCTTGACGAAGGTGCTTTCTGGTCACAAATGCAGAGCGCTGTTGATTTCCGTCAGGATGTAATCAATGGCGTTATCAAGAGCGTGGTATTTGGTATTGCCATCTCCTTGATCGCTGTCTTTGAAGGGTATGATGCGCCGCCCACAGCTGAAGGCGTATCCGGGGCCACCACACGTACGGTGGTGACCAGCTCTCTGGTTATTCTGGCGCTGGATTTTGTCCTAACCGCCTTTATGTTCAGAGGGATATAAACAATGGTTTTGTGCTTGGTTACGGCTCAAACAGCGTAAACCAAGAGTGATGGGCAAAAAATAACGACTTAGATTGAAGGGAATATAAAAAATGAAACGAGGCATGATTGATTTCTGGGTGGGTCTGTTTGCTGCTGCCGGCATTGCAGCTTTACTGTTTTTATCTTTGCGCGTCAGCAGCCAGACTACGTTACCAGCGTCTAATAGCTACGAGCTCACCGCTAATTTCGATAATGTGGGCGGCTTGAAAGTACGTGCCCCTGTGAAAAGTGCCGGGGTTTTGGTAGGCCGTGTGAGTAGTATCACTCTAGATACAGAGCGTTACGTTGCACGGGTGAAGCTAGATATGGATAGCCGCTATCATTTCAGTAGAGATGCCTCTGCTGAAATTCTCACCTCAGGTCTCTTAGGTGAGCAATACATCGGGGTTACATCTGGCGCAGACGATAAAATGTTACAAGCAGGCAATAGTTTCACCATTACTTCTTCAGCCATCGTGTTGGAGCAGTTAATTAGCCGAGTACTGTTTAATAAAGCAGAAACCGCTGCTGAGAAATGATCGTAAGTAATATTAATGGAGTACACATAATGAAAAAATGGATCCTTGCCCTCTCAATGGGTTTTATCGCTACCTGCAGCCTTGCCGCGCCAGTTGAATCACCAGAGCTCATCGTCAAAAATATCAGCCGCGATGTGCTGGAGATCATTAAGAAAAACGATAAAGACCCGCTAAAAGCCCGTGATTTAGTCGATAGCCGTGTGGCGCCTTTGGCAGACTACACCCGCATGACCATGCTGGCGGTAGGTCGCAACTGGAGAACCGCTACGCCAGAGCAACAACAGGCACTGACCCGTGAATTTCGCACGATGTTGGTTCGCACTTACTTTTCAGCGCTGTCTATCTACAAAAATGCGCAGGTTGATGTAAAAGGCACTCGTCCGGGTAACGATGCCAGCGAAATGGCGGTATTAACTGAAGTAAGCTTGCCAGGCCAAAAGCCAATTCCGCTTGATTTTAGTTTCGAAAAAACCGATGCAGGCTGGAAAACTTACGATATCGCAGTGGATGGCATCAGCTTTATCAATAACAACCGTAATCAGTTTAATGCCATCATTCGCAAAGACGGTATTGATGGCCTGATCAAGCAATTGTCTGATCGCAATAACGCACAGCGTAGCGCCAGCAAATGAAAGTTTTCCAAGCCACAGGCACGCTAACGCTTGAATCTGCGGCGCAGCAGCTTACCACCCTGCCAAGCTTGGCTCAGGGCGAGCTGCTGCAGGTAGACTTAAGCCTGATCAGCGCGGCAGATTCCAGTGCGGTGGCGCTGCTCCTGCACTGGATGCGCAGTGCCCGGAAGCAGGGCGGCGAATTACAGTTTTCTGGCGTACCTGAAGGCTTGGCTGGTTTGATTCGCCTCTACGAAGTGGATGCTCTGCTACCCATAAAGTAACAGGATATAAAATATCTGCTGCTGCACTCAAAGCCGCTCTATAAATCAGCGCCAAACCGCAAATCAGCCTAGAATATCGACCTTGCTCACTTAATTTACGACTCACATGCGCCGTCTTCTTCCCTTATTTGCCCTCTTACTTGGCGCATGTGCGACGCCACAGAATAATTACGACCCTATCGAGCCTGTCAATCGCGGTATTTTTGCGGTTAATAACGCCGTAGACAAAGCCGTGCTCAAGCCTGCGGCAGAAGCGCACGAAAAATACTCGCCAGGCCCGGTTAAACAGGGCGCCAGCAACTTCTTTGCAAATATCGATGATTTCTTTGCCTCCTTTGGCGCCTTGCTACAAGGCAAAGGCAGCGAAGCGAGCCATAGCATGGGCCGGGTGATGGTGAATACCACACTAGGTATGTTTGGTTTGGTAGATTGGGCCAGCGATATGGGCCTCAAAAAAAGCGATGAAGATATTGGTCAGGCCTTGGGCAGCTGGGGAATGGGCTCCGGCCCCTATTTAATGATGCCTTTACGCGGCCCAACCACACTGCGTGACAGCAGCGATATGGCAGTACGTTTCTTTGCCGATCCTTTAGATATCTGGGATGGCACACAAGATCTCAGCACTCAGGTCATTCGCTATGGCGCTTGGGGTATAGAGCAGCGCCGCCAACTTTTGCCGCTTGATCCGCTTATCAATGCGCAAGCCGACCCCTATGCCTATATCCGCGATGCTTATTTGCAACGCAGATACTTCCGCGTCTGGGATGGTAATCCGCCCAAGCCACTGCAATTAGGCCCGACAGATGAAGAGCTCGATGCAATGGATGCAGCCAAAGAGCAAGGTGCAAAAGCATCTACTGCAAGCGCACCAGCAGCCAGCGCCCCTGCCAGCATAGCTGCGAGTGGTGTGGCCGAGGTTGCCCCTTGAGTGCCATTGTTTTTGACTCTGTAGCTAAACAGTTCGGTGATTTCCACGCGCTTAAAGGCGTAAGTTTCACCGTGGAGCAAGGCGATTTCTTTGCCCTGCTCGGGCCGAATGGCGCAGGTAAAACGACTTTGATCTCTGCTCTGGCTGGTTTATCGCGCCCCACTTCCGGGCATATTTCGGTAATGGGCTTTGATGTCCAAAAAAACTACCGCGAAGCACGCCGCGCAGTGGGTATTGTTCCGCAAGAGCTGGTGTTCGATCCCTTTTTTACCGTGCGTGAAACGCTGACATTCCAATCTGGCTATTTTGGCTTACGTAATAACGACGACTGGATCGACGAGATCCTCGCTAATCTGGGCCTTACTGATAAAGCTAATACCAATATGCGCGCCTTATCCGGCGGTATGAAACGCCGTGTGATGGTGGCGCAAGCCTTGGTACACCGCCCGCCGGTTATCGTGCTAGATGAGCCGACTGCGGGTGTAGACGTTGAGCTACGCAAAACACTGTGGGATTTTATTCGCCGCCTCAATAGCGACGGCCACACCATTGTGCTGACTACGCATTATCTGGAAGAAGCCGAAACCCTGTGCAACCGCATCGCCATGCTAAAAAAAGGCGAGCTGATTTCACTGGAAAACAAACACACGCTAATGAGCCGCGGCGCAGCACGCGAACTGTTTATCAAGATTAAGCCTGCCGTACTACCCGCGTCCCTTGCCCCGTTACTCATTTGCGAACGAGATAATGGCTTTGAGCTAAAACTTGCAGATTGCAAAGACTTGGAAGCGATCCTTACCGAGCTTAGAAATAACGCAGTGCAGCTGCGTGATATCGAAGTCGGCAAGGCTGATCTGGAAACGATCTTTGTCGATATGATGCAAAACGCATAGAACCGTAGGGCGGGTGTAACCCGCCGCTTTACATGTATTCCATACCATTATTTGCGAATACGCACCCCTTAAAATAGCCCAAAGCCATCCGCCACAAGAAGACACTATGCAAGGTTTTTACACGCTGTTTTACAAAGAAGTACTGCGTTTTTGGAAAGTTGCTTTTCAAACCGTAGCAGCGCCTGTGCTAACTGCGCTGATGTACTTGCTGATCTTTGCACACGTACTCGACAACCATGTGCAGCCCTATCCCGGCGTGCAATACACCGCGTTTCTGATCCCTGGCCTCGTAATGATGTCGCTACTGCAAAACAGTTTTGCTAATTCATCATCCAGCCTGATTCAATCCAAAGTAACCGGCAGCCTGATTTTTGCCCTGCTGCCACCACTATCGCATCTAGAATTTTTCCTCGCCTATCTGCTGGCCGCCATGGTGCGCGGGCTTGTGGTTGGCGCGGGTGTTTTACTCGTCACCATGTGGTTTAACTTGCCTACTTTTGCCCATCCGCTGTGGATTTTAATCTTTGCGCTGATTAGCTCAGCCATGATGGCGGCGCTTGGCATACTGGCAGGGATTTGGGCAGAAAAATACGATCAGTTGGCCGCATTTCAAAACTTTCTGATTATGCCGCTCACTTTTTTATCCGGCGTGTTCTACTCTATTCACAGCCTGCCCGCCTTCTGGCAGGGCGTGTCGAGCTGGAACCCTATTTTTTATATGATTGATGGCTTTCGCTATGGCTTCTTTGGCGTAAGCGATGTATCGCCTTGGCATGCTTTTGCCGTTGCAGCGTTTTCTTTAGCTATTGTGAGCAGCGCTGCCTACGCATTAATTAAATCTGGTTACAAATTAAGGCAATAACCCCATGACTCCCGAATCAGTACAAGCCTTACTTACCGAGCGCCTAGACGCTACAGCGGTTGAAGTAACAGGCGATGGTCACCATTTTTATGCACGTATTGCATCCCCACGCTTTGAAGGCCTTGGCCTTTTGGCGCGTCATCGTTTGGTGAAAGAATCTGTAAAACCAGAGCTAGACTCCGGCGAACTCCATGCCTTATCGCTAGAAAAAACGCTGACCCCAGCCGAATGGGCTGCGCTGTGAATACCGAAAATCGCTTCAATCTGGACGGCATCGAAAAGAACCGCGCCAAGCTTGAACAAGCCATCGTTGAAGCGAAAAAACCGCTCGATCGCAGCTCGCAAAAACTAGCTGCCCTCACTAATCTGCCTTGGCTGATCGCAGGCGCTGCCGCACTGCTTTGGTATTACCTGAAATAAACATAAGAGTTACAGAAATGGACAAACTAAAAATTACTGGCGGCAACCCGCTCGCTGGCGAAATCTCTATCTCTGGCGCAAAAAATGCTGCCTTACCTATTTTATGCGCCAGCTTGCTGACTGCAGGCACTTTGCGCCTCAGCAATGTGCCTCAGCTGGCTGACGTAAAAACCACGCAAAAATTGCTGCAAGGCATGGGCGTGCGCGTGATGACCGATAACATTCACGAGTACGAAATCACCGCCAATGAAGTCACCACTCTGATTGCGCCTTACGAGCTGGTTAAAACCATGCGCGCGTCGATTTTGGTACTTGGCCCCACTTTAGCGCGCTTTGGCGAAGCTCAGGTTTCCCTGCCAGGGGGGTGCGCCATTGGCGCTCGCCCGGTTGATCAACATATCAAAGGCCTGCAAGCGATGGGTGCCGAGATTGTGATCGAGCACGGCTATGTAAAAGCCACCGGCAAGCTCAAAGGTGCACGTATTGTGTGCGATATGGTCACCGTAACGGGCACCGAAAACCTGCTGATGGCTGCCACACTGGCTGACGGCATCACGATTATCGAAAACGCCGCGCGCGAACCAGAAGTTGTCGATCTGGCAGATTGCCTGATCAAAATGGGCGCAAAAATCAGCGGCCACGGCACGGATACCATTACTATCGAAGGCGTTGCCGAGCTACACGGCGCAGAGCACGCCATCGTGCCAGATCGTATCGAAACCGGTACTTTCCTGATTGCCGCAGCCGTAGCGCAAGGCAAACTGGTCTTACGCAATACCCGTGCTGATATTATGGAAGCCGTGCTGGAAAAACTGCGCGAAGCCGGTGCTTATATCGAAGCTGGGGACGATTGGATCGCCATCGATATGAAACAGCGCCCAAAAGCTGTGAATATCCGCACCATGCCCTACCCTGCTTTTCCAACCGATATGCAAGCCCAATTTATGTTGCTGAACTGCGTAGCGGAAGGCACGGGCGTCATCACCGAAACCATCTTTGAAAACCGCTTCATGCACGCCCCCGAGCTGATCCGCATGGGCGCCAAAATCAATACCGAAGGCAATACCGCGATTGTGACCGGCGTTGAAAAGCTAGAAGGCGCAACCGTGATGGCCACCGACTTACGCGCATCGGCATCCCTCGTGATTGCAGGCTTGATTGCCAGCGGCGAAACCATTGTGGATCGTATTTATCACCTAGATCGCGGTTACGAGCATATCGAGCGCAAGCTATCTGCTGTTGGTGCACAAATTGAGCGCATTGCCTAAGCCTTGACCTGCTTACGAGTTTATAGAACGCAAATTGTCGGCTGTTAGCGAGCAAATTGAACGAATTGCCTAAGCGTTAGTTCAAATTAGCGTCCTTGATTAATTTGTAGGCTGGGTGAAACAGCCCTATCAACTTAACTTTTATCCTAGGATAAATCGGTATTTCGTAGGGTGTACAACGACGTAGTCGTTGCGCACCAAGAACGGTGCGCAAGAAGAACACCTTGCACACCCTACGTAAACCCAAACTTGGCCTTGTTTTTTGCCTTAAGTTGATATGCTGGTGGTGGCCCCCACCAGACTTTGGCATGAAATGCTAGGGAAACGGCGGGTTTCACCCGCCCTACATAACACCGCACCTTTTCTAGGCATAACCATGTTCATCTTCAATCCAAAACCTGCGGCAGAAGAACAAGACGACAAGCCGCGCCCGCCTTCGCAAAATGAAAAGGGGGGTGCCGCGCTAGCGCATCTGGCTGGGGTGTTCTGGCTGCCGATTTTGCCCATGGCAGTGCTAGCCTTGATGATTCCGGTACTGGTACTACAATTTGCCCGTGTTCATTCCGATTACGTGGAGCAACACGCCATCAGCGCATGCAATTTTCAGGTACTGATGGGCTGCTTTTACGCTTTAGCCATGTTAGCGGGCTTTGTATTACATAGCGCCTTGCCACTTTGGTGGGTTGCCATTGGCTCAGCTATTTTTGCATTATGGGAAGGAGCCAAAGCCATCAACGGCTGGCCATCCAAATACCCAGTGAGTTTAAAATTATTTAAGTAAGAACATAAGCATAAGCACTGAAACACCTGCCAATGCCATGTTCTACCACTTACAAAAACATAAAGTATGAGTGACCCATCCTCGGCTTTGAGCTTGAATTTAATCATCACTGTACCGCCGCCAAATTAAATCTACCGGACGTATCCATGATCACCATCGCGCTATCCAAAGGTCGTATCTTCGAAGAAACACTACCCCTGCTGGCTGCCGCAGGCATTGTGCCTTCTGAGGCCCCAGAATCCAGCCGCAAGCTGATTATTGGCACCAATATGGAAGACGTCAGGCTGATCATTGTTCGCGCAACGGACGTGCCGACCTATGTGCAATACGGCGCGGCTGATCTGGGCATTGCCGGTAAAGATGTGCTGCTAGAGCATGGTGGCGCTGGCCTCTACCTACCGCTCGATTTGGATATCGCCAAATGCCGCCTGATGGTCGCCGTGCAAGAGGGCTTTGATTACGAAGGCGCAGTTAAACAAGGCGCTCGTTTACGCATCGCCACTAAATACACCGAATGCGCCCGCGAGCACTTTGCCAATAAGGGCGTACACGTCGATATAATCAAGCTCTACGGCTCTATGGAGCTAGCCCCGCTGGTAGGCCTTGCAGACGCCATCGTCGACCTCGTCTCCACCGGTAGCACGCTAAAAGCCAATCATCTGGTCGCCGTAGAAGACATCCGCGAAATTAGCTCCCGCCTCGTGGTAAACCAAGCTGCGCTTAAGCTTAAACACAGTAAACTCCAGCCAATTATTGATGCGTTTGCTGCGACTGTAGCGGCAAGGCAAGCCGCCTAAATACCCCTGCTTTTACCTCAAAACGCTTTAAAACCAAATCAATCAGGCCACCTAATCAGGTGGCCTGACTGCTACTTGCGTAATCGCCCAGATTTAAAATGGTTTTTCCATCCCCTCTCTCAATGCCTGCCCCAGCATATTAGCGCCGCCACGGCGAAGCAGCGTACAATACCCTCTAATTTTTGACTTGATGCTGACATCTTTAAGAAAGATTGGCATTGCTCCACCCTCTGATGTACCCCTGCAAAGCAAGGCCCCTCATGAACCCCATCGAACAACAGTTTTTTAACGATTTAGAGCGCAAGCTCTGGACCGCCGCCGACAAATTGCGCTCCAGTCTGGATGCTGCGGTGTACAAGCATGTCGTGCTTGGGCTAATTTTCCTTAAATATGTCTCTGATGCATTTGAAGAGCGCCGCTTAGAGTTAGATTCCCAATTCCGTGACCCAAGCCATGACTACTATATGGACCCGGCAGACTACGCCGAAGACTATGCAGCAGACCTAGCTGCCGAGCTGGAAGTCCGCGATTATTACACCGAAAAAAACGTCTTCTGGGTACCGCCGGAAGCACGCTGGCAAGTGCTGCGCGATTGCGCTCAGTTGCCACCAAAATCAGCACTGCCATGGAATAAACCAAACAAAAATGAGCCAGAAGAAATGCGCAGCGTGGGTTGGCTGATCGACAATGCCATGGAAGCGGTTGAGCGCGAGAACGAAAAAAAACTCAAAAATGTACTCAATAAAGACTTTGCCCGCACCGAGCTGGACAGCCACAAACTGGCCGATCTTATCGCGCACTTTTCCGACACCAACTTCAGCCAGCCAAGCTACAACGGCCAGCCACTCAGCCTTAAAAGCAAAGACATTCTCGGCCACGTCTACGAATACTTCCTCGGCCAATTCGCCCTAGCCGAAGGAAAAAAGGGCGGCCAGTACTACACCCCCAAGAGTATTGTGACGCTGATTGTGGAAATGCTGCAGCCCTTCAAAGGCCGGGTATACGACCCAGCCATGGGTTCTGGCGGTTTTTTTGTGCAAAGCGAAGAATTTATCGAGCAGCACGGCGGCAAAGCCGCCAACGGCAAGACTGGCCAGATCAGCGTTTATGGTCAGGAAAGTAACCCCACCACCTGGCGTCTAGCCGCCATAAATATGGCCATTCGTGGCATCGACTTCAACTTCGGCGGCCAGCCAGGTGACACGATGCAAAATGATCTGCACCCAGACTTACGCGCCGACTTTGTGATGGCCAACCCGCCCTTCAATATGAAGGAATGGTGGAGTGAAAAGCTGGCGAACGATCCGCGCTGGATCGCCGCTACCCCACCACAAGGCAATGCCAACTTCGCCTGGCTGCAGCATATGCTTTACCACTTGGCCCCCACCGGCAGCATGGCTCTGCTGCTAGCCAATGGCTCGATGAGTAGCAACACCAATAATGAAGGCGAAATCCGTAAAAAACTGATTGAAGACGACTATGTAGAATGCATGGTGGCCCTGCCCGGCCAGCTGTTCACCAATACACAAATCCCCGCCTGCATCTGGTTCCTTACCCGCGACAAGCGTAATGGTCTGGCGCTCAACA
This sequence comes from Iodobacter arcticus, assembly GCF_042664895.1. Lineage (NCBI taxonomy): Bacteria > Pseudomonadati > Pseudomonadota > Betaproteobacteria > Neisseriales > Chitinibacteraceae > Iodobacter > Iodobacter arcticus. The sequence goes on along the minus strand of NZ_JBHTBQ010000019.1, from coordinate 61,299 downwards.
AGCAAAAGCGCAATCGCCGTGGTGAATTTCTGTTTATCGATGCCCGCCAGCTGGGCTATATGAAAGACCGCGTCCTGCGCGACTTTACGCAAGACGACATCAAAAAAATAGCCGATACCCTCCATGCCTGGCAACTGGGAGAGGGCTATGAAGATATGCCGGGCTTCTGCTACTCGGCCACGCTCGCCGACATCCGTAAGCATGAACATGTGCTGACACCGGGGCGTTATGTAGGTGCAGAAGAACAGGAAGAAGACGGTGAAGCCTTTGCTGACAAGATGACGCGGCTGACAGCGCAACTCACAAAGCAATTTGCCGAGAGTACTTATCTGGAAGGTGAGATCAAGAAGAATTTGGCGGGGTTGGGATATGAACTCTAAGCCGGTTACTGTATTCGCTGCAAGAACGGCCATTGGACCATTTGGCTCCAGAATGAAAAGTGATGCCTACACTGACTCAGGTGTTCCAGTTATTCGCGGAACCAACCTAACGGGGGGCAAGGTTCTATCTGGGGAGTGGGTTTATGTTTCCGAGAAAACTGCAGATGGCTTATCAAACTGCTGTGTCTATCCTGGCGATCTTGTTTTCCCTCACCGAGGGGCAATTGGTGAAGTAGGAATAGTTCCAGAACAGTTCAATAGGTATGTTATGTCGTCGAGCCTGATGACACTTTCCTGTGATCGCTCCAAGGCAGATCCTGACTACATTTATTACTTTTTCAAATCGGCCGCTGGACGCCACGAACTGCTAAAGAACGCCTCACAAGTTGGCACCCCAGGCATTGGTCAACCGCTCAGCACACTTCGATCAATTAAGGTTCCACTTCCTCCGCTGCAGTCGCAACGAAGCATAGCAAAAATCCTTGGCGACCTCGACTCAAAGATCAATCTCAACCACCGCATCAACCAAACCCTCGAAGCCATAGCACAAGCCATTTTCAAATCGTGGTTTGTTGATTTTGACCCGGTCAAAGCCAAGATCGCCGCCAAGCAAGAAGGCCGCGACCCGCTACGCGCCGCCATGTGCGCCATCAGCGGCAAGATTGAAGCCGACCTCGACGCCCTGCCGCGTGAGCAATACAAGCAACTCGCCGCCACCGCAGCACTGTTTCCGAACGAGATGGAAGAGTCAGAAGGAATTCCGAAGGGATGGAAACAAGCGACATTAATTGAACTAACTACAAAAATTGGTAGTGGCGCAACGCCGCGTGGTGGCAAAGATGTGTATCTAGAAAATGGCGTAGCACTGATCCGCAGTCAGAACGTCTATGACTCGACCTTTGTATGGAGCGGGCTGGCCAGAATATCTGACAATGCCGCACAACAACTAAAAAATGTTGAAATTAAATCCAGTGACGTTCTGCTTAATATTACAGGTGCATCCATACTTAGAAGCTGCGTCGCGATTCCCGATGTTCTTCCTGCGCGTGTCAATCAACACGTTGCAATCATCAGGCCCAAAGAAAATATCCCTTCGCGATTCATCCACCTGCATCTATTACAGCGAAAAACGAAAGATTACCTTCTTGGCCTAAATACTGGTGGTTCCAGAGAGGCAGTAACCAAGGCGCATATCGAGTCCACTCCAATCATTCGCCCCACTGATCCAGTGCTGGCAGCTTTTCAACGAGCGACCAATGCCATTTATCTAGGTAATGAGTCACTGGCGAGACAAGATAGAAGCCTTGCCGAATTACGCGACACCCTGCTCCCCAAACTTCTCTCCGGCGAACTATCCGTCACCGATGCGCTGACAAAGGTCGAGGCATGATTGAATTTCAGTCATTTGAAGATTTTTCCTTACTTCGCGAATCCATCTCACTGGAGTGCAAGCTGGCACATGGCCGTGATGGTAAGGGAGCCTTGCCAGAGGACTTCTGGCCAAGCTATAGCGCGATGGCCAACACCGATGGGGGTGTGGTGATATTGGGGATGCGCGAGCGCAAAGGGCAGTTCGAACCAGTAGGCATTGAAAACCCAGACAAACTACGTACTGAGTTATTTAATAATTTAAATAACCGCCAGAAAGTTAGCCTTAATCTGCTGTGCGATGCAGATGTGCGGGAATGGCTGGTCAATGGAAAAACCTTGCTGGTCGTCAATATTCCACGGGCCAAACGCCAGCAGCGACCTGTGCATCTAACGCGCAATCCATTGGATGGCAACACCTACCGCCGCTTAAATGAAGGCGATCGCCCCCTGCCCGATGAAGAGGTCAAGCGCATGTTGGCCGAGCAGGTAGAAGACAGCCGCGATGACCGTATTTTGCGTGGCTATGACATCGAAGATCTGGATATGGGCACCTTCCGTGCGTATCGGCAGGTATTTGCAAACCGTGATCCCGGCCATCCTTGGAACGCCGAGGATGACGCCACATTTTTGCGCCTGATCGGTGCTTGGCGCCGTGACCGTGAGTCTGGGGAATCTGGGCTTACGCTGGCTGGTTTGCTGATGTTTAGCCAAATGAGCGTGATTCAGGAAGCGCTGCCCAATTATATGCTGGACTACCAAGAGCGGCCCGAGGCCAAAACGGAAAAGCGCTGGGTAGACAGATTAACGCTGGATGGCAAATGGTCGGGCAATCTGTACGAATTTTACCGCAAAGTGTATTTAAAACTTACTGCAGACTTAAAAGTACCATTCCAGCTTGAGAAGGGCGAACGCCAAGAAGAAACGCCCGTGCACGTCGCACTGCGCGAGGCGCTGGCCAATGTGTTGGTGCATGCAGATTACAGTGAGCGTGCATCGGTACTGGTGGTCAAACGCCCCGATATGTTTGGATTTCGCAATCCAGGATTGATGCGCATTCCGGTAGAGGTTGCATTACACGGCGGAGAACCCGATTGTCGTAACCGCAATTTGCACAAAATGTTCCGCTTTGTCGGGGTGGGTGAGCAGGCTGGCACGGGCATCCCTCGCATCCTGCAAGGATGGGATTCACAACACTGGAACCCACCCAAACTGTACGAATCATCGACACCTTACAATCAAACTTTGTTAGAGCTGCGGATGATTGATCTTTTCCCCCAGCCCGTGATTGCAGAGCTAAGAAGGCGCTTTGGCACGACATTTGAACAACTTAAAACTGAGGAGCGGCTGACTCTAGCCTTGGCAGGTAGTGAGGGCACGGTAAACCATGCTCGGCTTTGCACCGTATCCTCGACTCACCCTGTTGATTTAACCCGCACCTTGCAGCATCTCACTCAACTGGGGATGTTGACCTCGAACGGCAGCGGCCGGGGTGCAGTGTATTTTCTGCCGGGCCAAGACTTACCAACCCCCGATGAAGTATTTGGCTCTGTTCCAGCTAGTATTGGGAGCAGCTCCTCAGTTTTGACGAATAGCTCCTCGGTTTTGACGAATAGCTCCTCGGTTTTGACAGATAGCTCCTCAGTTTTGCGAGATCGCCGCAATGAGGATGGATGTTTGCTGACCGAGCAACTCTCTCTGCCTGTCATTGACTCATTAAGTGCCTTATCTCCTAGCCTACTGGCTCAGCTTGAGGCGCTTGCCCAAGAACCACGAGCTAAGAAAAAAATGGATCGTGCCGTACTTGAGCAAGTTTTACTCAATGTTTGCACAGGGCACTACCTCACTTTGCAATGTTTAGCAGAGCTGATTAAGCGACGGCCAGAATCCTTGCGCAACGACTACCTTTCTCCGATGGTACGTGCACGAACGCTAAGCCTTGCATTCCCCACAACACCGACGCATGAGCGGCAGGCTTACTGCACGACCCACTCCATGCCTGAGGCGATACAACTTGGCAAATGAAAACCGACGCGTACACAGGGTGCAGAGGCGTCGGTCATATTGGGGCGGATCTTAGGGCTCTGGCTGCCTACCCGTCAAGTAGCAAGGTGGTAACTTACACATCAAAATCAGGCCAATGGCACAGGGGTAAAGCATGATTAATGAACAACAACTTGAAGAATTGTGCCTTACTTGGTTTCAGGAAACTGGCTGGCAGTACCTGTACGGGCCGGATATTGCCCCCGAGAGCGAAACGCCTGAGCGTAGCGATTATCGTCAGGTATTACTGAAGCAACGTGTGATGACGGCCTTGGCCAGAATTAACCCGCATATCCCCGCTGCGGCACTAGAGCAGGCTTTTCATACCTTGCAAATGGTGAGCGAGCCCAATCCTGTGGCACGTAATCGCAGTGTGTATCGCTTATTACTGAATGGAGTACAAGTTGAGTTTTCTGTGGACGATCAAAAGCACATTGATTTTGTGCATTTCATCGACTTTACCGAGCCTGGCAATAATGAATTTTTGGTTGTAAATCAGTTCACGATTCAAGGCAGCAAGCAGCCACGGCGCCCAGATCTTATTGCTTTTATCAATGGATTCCCGCTGGCAGTCATCGAGCTAAAAAACCCTGCTAATGAGCAAACCGATGTATGGGATGCATTCAATCAATTGCAGACATACAAAGATGAGATTGCTGATCTCTTTAACTGCAATACCGCTTTGGTGGTGAGCGATGGCTGGACAGCCAGAGTTGGTTCCTTAACCGCCAATGCCGAACGCATGTTGCCGTGGCGTACCATCGCCAATGAAGATGACCGGCCTCGTTTACAAATGGAGCTGGAAACCGTGGTGCGCGGGTTTTTCCAACCAGCATTGTTTCTCGATTACCTGCGCCATTTTGTTTTGTTTGAGCAAGATGGCGATGCCATCAGCAAGAAAATCGCTGCATATCACCAATTTCATGCCGTACGCGAAGCGGTGCGGGCCACGGTTATCGCTGCCGAGTCTCCAGAAAAAGGATTGCTGGAAGTACGTGAAGAGCGCGCAACTTATGGCAAGGAGGTACGCCCCGGTTCGCGTAAAGCGGGAGTGGTTTGGCATACCCAAGGCTCCGGGAAAAGCATCACCATGGCTTGTTATGCTGGCAAATTACTGCAGCAGGCCGAGATGAAAAACCCCACCCTAGTGATTGTGACCGACCGTAATGATCTGGATGGTCAGCTGTTTGGAACGTTCTGCGCCGCTGCCGATTTACTCAAAACAACACCGGTGCAGGCTGGTAGCCGCGATGAATTGCGTGAAATGCTGACTTCACGCCAAGCAGGCGGAATTATCTTCACCACAGTACAAAAGTTTGCCCTATTAAATGACGAGGATGAGCATCCGCAGCTGTCTGATCGTTCCAATATTGTGGTGATCTCGGACGAGGCTCACCGTAGCCAGTATGGAATGAAAGGACGTTTTGACGAAAAAACTGGGCGCTATATCTTTGGCTACGCCAAGCATCTGCGCGATGCCCTCAAAAACGCGACATTTATTGGTTTTACCGGCACACCCATTGCGTTAGAAGACAAAGATACCCGTGCTGTTTTTGGTGATTATGTCAGCATTTATGACATTCAAGATGCCGTAGACGATGGGGCAACCGTTCCTATTTTCTATGAAAGCCGCTTGAGCAAATTAGATGTAAGACAGGCTGAGATTGATGCCCTCAATGCCCAAGTCGATGAAGTGGTTGAAGATGAAGAAGACTTAGCCGCGCGCGAAAAAGCAAAAAGCGAATGGGCAACGTTAGAGAAGCTGGTTGGTGCTGAGCCGCGGTTAGAGCAAATCGCTCTTGATCTGGTAAAGCATTTCGAGGCCCGCACATCGGTAGCGGACGGCAAAGGCATGATCGTATGTATGAGCCGTGATATTTGCGCTCATCTTTACAATGCCATAGTCGCTTTGCGCCCAGATTGGCATAACGACGACCCAGATCAAGGAGTCATCAAAATAGTCATGACGGGATCCGCAGCAGATAAGCCCTTGCTACAGCCACATATTTACAGCAAGCAAGTGAAAAAGCGGCTGGAGAAACGATTTAAGGATGCGAAAGACCCCTTGCAACTGGTCATCGTGCGCGATATGTGGCTTACCGGCTTTGATGCGCCTTGCTGCCACACCATGTATATAGATAAGCCAATGAAGGGCCATAACCTGATGCAGGCAATTGCCCGTGTGAATCGGGTATTCAAGAATAAGCCCGGTGGGCTGGTGGTGGATTACATCGGCATCGCTAACGAGCTGAAGGCGGCACTTAAAACCTATACGGATGCTAAGGGCAAAGGCGATCCTACGCATAATGCCGCTGAAGCGTTAGCGGTGTTGCTGGAGAAACTCGATATCGTTCGCGGCATGATGCATGACTTTGACTACTGCAGCTTTGAAGCAGATACCCTTAAATTATTGCTGCCAGCGACAAATCATATTCTGGGATTAAAAGATGGCAAACAGCGCTTCCTCGATACTATGGTTGCGATGGCAAAGGCTTACTCGCTATGCAGCACGCTGGATGAAGCCTCTGAACTGCGTAAAGAAATTGCTTTTTTCTCTGCTATCAAGACCGCAATTACTAAATTCACCACCGTAGACAAGAAACGCACAGATGCAGAGAAAAACAGTGCACTTAAGCAAATCTTGGACAATGCCATCATCGCCGATGGCGTAGCAGATATATTCGCGCTGGCAGGGCTAGATAAACCCAATATTGGCTTGCTATCGGATGAGTTTCTAGAAGACGTTCGGCAAATGGAAAGCCGCAATCTTGCTGTAGAACTACTGGAAAAGCTGTTGCGTGATGAAATCAAAGCCCGTGCCCGCAATAATGTTGTACAAGAAAAGAAATACGGAGATCGCCTGCTGGAGACTTTGCGCAGATATCACAATCGAGCGATTGAAACGGCACAGGTGATTGAAGAATTGATCCAGATGGCCAAGGAGTTTCAAGCGGTTCTGGAACGAGAGGCTGCACTTGGCTTAAACCATGATGAAATCGCGTTCTACGATGCGTTGGTCAATAATGAAAGTGCTGTGCGTGAGTTAGGCGACGAGATTCTCAAGAAAATTGCCGTTGAGATCACAGAAAAGCTACGTAACAGTACAACAGTGGATTGGCAGGTGCGTGATAGCGTTAGGGCTAGGCTACGAATTCTGGTCCGCCGAACTTTACAGAAATGGAAATATCCACCGGACCAGCAATTAGATGCTGTCGAGCTCGTGCTCAAGCAGGCGGAGTCGCTGTCTGATGAGTGGAGCAGATAACTGTTTCATTTATAAAGCTGTAAAGATAGGGTAACGCTAGTTACCCTATCTTGGCGAAAGAGACTCGCTAAGCAACGTAAAACTTCTTGTGCCTTGGGCAATTTGATACAAATTGAATTGATGTGGCCTGCCCATCAGTTAATGAAGCTTTAATACCCAAAATTTATTTACTCCACTTTGTCATCATCAAAGTAATTAATTAATCCCACACCCCACAATATGCCCATCGCATTCAATTATCATTAATGTTAATTAATCAATAAATTAGGGTTGACATTAATTATTTGATAAGTAAAATGCGCTGCATATTAACTATCTAAGAGGCTGTCCTGTGGACAACGACGGATGTAATCGATCTGTGTTGGTAACCGCGGTATAGCAGGATAAAGTAGATTCAATCTGCCATATCCTGCTACGCAGGGTGTGGTGTCTTTGTGCCCCCCACTCACCGCACCATTGTAATAACAAGTGGCAACTTGCTGCGTATTGTTATGGCTATGGCTGGGTTTCATCCTTATTGATATCAATCGTCCTCCCTTTTTTTCTGGAGGCTAGAATGCATTTTCTAAAACGACTTATCATCGCCATACGGGGCGCGCATGCCCGTGAAATTCATCAATCACAATATTTTTTACAAATAAGCAGCTCTGAATCAACGATTAGTGATCTGCGTAAGATGCTGATTCACAAACTAAATTTTCTTGGCTTTCAAGCCCAGCAGCTAAAGATTTTTCGCCAGCCCGAAGGCACCTTCTGCCTGTCGGTGTTGCTGAATTTATCGGCAGACTTGCGCCAAAGCTTTATCCAGATGGCTATCGGCTTAAGCCAACATCAGGATGTGCGCCGTATTCAGTGGGGGCTGAGAAGCAATAAGCCTCGCCTGCGTAAAGCAGGCTAAACATGTCGAATAAATTGCCAATGGTCGATGCTTAATTAATTAAGCGGCCATAGTCATTATTAATCCATTTAAATCTGGAGAGGAATCTGCTCGCCCAGAATATTTAAATATTTTTTAACTTAACATTATTTAGTTTTTAAATAGCGAAGCTAAATAAGGACTCCAAAATGCCAGACGAACCGATATTGCTCGCTGAATTGCCATTAGGTAATTCAGCGGGCCAATTAAATTTATTACTCTCTCAGCGCCCCGCCCGCGCGAAAGGGGATTGCTTTGCCTAAATAAATGCAATGCACCCTCCTGAACGCTGGCGAACAGGAAAATACCTATGACCCATATCGATCACGCCGCCAGCCAGCAGCCTAAAATCAATGCCCTCAGCGACGCAGCCGCAGCTGAACTGCTCAAAACCAACGGCCTCAACGAAGTCGCGCACGACAAACCACCTCACGCCCTCGTCCAGCTCTATCTCGCCTTTAAAAATCCCTTTGTGATGGTGCTGATAGTTCTTGCCTTTATCACCTACTTCACCGACGTGCAGTTTGCCGAAGCGGGCGAGCAAAGCTGGGTTGGCATTATTATTCTCACCACCATGGTGACTTTAAGTAGCTTATTACGCTTCTTTCAGGAATATCGCACCGGCAAATCGGCCGAAAAACTCAAATCACTAGTCAGCAATACCGCAACAGTGCTGCGCACCCCCGCCAAAGGCCAAACTCGCAAGCTAGAAGTGCCCATGAGCCAAGTGGTAGTAGGCGATATTATCTGCCTGCAAGCGGGAGATATGATTCCGGCAGATATTGAGCTTTTAGAATCGCGTGATTTATTTGTGAGCCAAGCCGTATTAAGTGGCGAAGCGCTGCCGGTCGAGAAATATGACACGCTTGGCGATGTGGCGGAGAAATCTGCCAAGACGGCATCAAGCATAGATGCCGTCGAAAAAGGCGACACAATCATCAATGAGGCTGAGAAATCCACCCAAGCTAGCTCAAGCAGCGATGAAAGTATTCTGGATCGCAGCAATATCTGCTTTATGGGCACCAATGTGGTGAGTGGCATCGCCACCGCTCGAGTCGTTGCCACTGGCAACCATACTTACTTTGGCTCCTTGGCTAAAAACGTACTCAGCCATAAACGCGTAGAAACCAGTTTTGATCGCGGGGTAAGCAGCGTTTCATGGCTGCTCATTCGCTTTATGCTGGTGATGGTGCCGCTGGTATTTCTGATTAATGGCCTGACTAAGGGCGATTGGCTATCATCGCTGACCTTTGCCATGGCCGTTGCCGTGGGTTTAACGCCAGAAATGCTGCCGATGATTGTTTCAGCCAACCTAGCCAAGGGCGCAATCGCCATGGCTAGACGCAAAGTGGTGGTCAAGCGGCTTAATTCGGTACAAAACTTCGGCGCAATGGATGTGTTATGTACCGATAAAACTGGCACGCTGACGCAAGATAAAATCATTCTGGAACAGCATTTTAATTGCGATGGAATGCTCGACGAAGGCATTTTGCATCTGGCTTGGCTCAATAGTGTGCATCAAAGCGGTATGAAAAACCTGATGGACATTGCGGTGATCGAGCGCGCTGCCGAGCTGAATAACCTGCCCTTGGGCTATAGCAAAATCGACGAACTACCGTTTGATTTTATCCGCCGCCGCCTGACCGTGGTGCTAGAAAATCGTAAAATCCAGCAGTTGATGATCTCTAAAGGGGCGGTAGAAGAAATGCTCGCCGTATCCACCCATTACCAAGATGGCGATACTGTCCGCGAGCTAACCCTGCCAGAAAGAACCCGCATCCTGAAGCAAACTCAGGATTACAACGCTCAGGGCTTCCGCGTTTTACTGGTCGCCAGCAAAACCATCAGCAGCAATCAAAAGCAGTACAAAGTCGCCGATGAAAAAGATCTGGTGGTGCGTGGCTTTCTGACTTTTCTTGATCCACCTAAAGCATCCGCCGCTCCAGCGATTAAAGCACTGCAAGAATACGGCGTAACCGTCAAAGTGCTGACGGGCGATAATCCGATTGTCACCAGCAAAGTATGCCGTGATGTTGGGCTCAACCCCGGCACACCACTCTTAGGGCCAGAAATCGAGCTCATGGACGATGTCGCGCTCTGCCAAGCGGTGCGGGAATGCACGGTCTTTGCCAAGCTCACGCCGATGCATAAATCACGCGTGGTGAAAGCCCTGCAAGCCAACGGCCACACGGTGGGCTTTTTGGGAGACGGGATTAACGATGCACCTGCACTGCGCGATGCCGATGTTGGGATTTCAGTCGATAGCGGAGCCGATATCGCTAAAGAAACTGCCGATATTATTCTGCTCGATAAAGACTTGATGGTGCTGGAAGAAGGCGTGATCAAAGGCCGGGAAACCTTCGGCAATATTCTGAAATATCTGAATATCACCGCCAGCTCTAACTTCGGCAACGTGTTCTCGGTGCTCGTCGCCTCGGCTTGGCTGCCTTGGGAGCCGATGCTGGCCATGCATTTGCTGATCCAAAACCTGATTTACGATATCTCCCAACTGGTCTTGCCTTGGGACAAGATGGATAAGGAGTTCCTGAAAAAACCACGCAAATGGGAAGCCGGTAATATCCGCCGCTTTATGGTCTGGCTCGGCCCCACTTCATCAGTGTTTGATATCACCACCTATATCCTGATGTGGACGGTATTTGGTGCCGGAGCCGCGTATTACGCCGACGGCGGTGGCCAGAGCATTATGAATTCAGGCTGGTTTATTGTGGGCTTGGTATCGCAAACCTTGGTGGTGCATATGCTACGCACTCGCAAGATTCCGTTTATCCAAAGCTGCGCCTCGCTGCCGGTCATGATCTCAACCGTGATTGCTGTTGCCATCGGCTGCTGGCTGCCCTTCTCGCCACTGGCTGAATCAATCGGCTTTGTCTCGCTCGATTCATCCTACTGGTACTGGCTAGCCGCCACGATGCTGGGCTATATGATGCTGGCGCAAATGGTAAAAACTATTTACATCCGCCGCTATGGAGTGTGGTTCTAAAAATAGAAGTATTTCAACTTCAATAACTGAAGGGCTTCAAAGACTTATCTCTTTGGAGCCCTTTTCAATTTTGCCAAGCAAACAAAGAAATTCGGCCATTTTTTCAGAAAAAATTCCAGTCATTCACTCAATGTGTTGTAAAACAACAAATATATTACAAGGCAAATCATGTTTCTAAAGTGGCAGAATGCCTAGCCTTGCTGCATCAAAAAGCACTTTTAAATACCATTCACATAACATTAAATGCTTATAAACTTACAATAAAATCAAGCATGTAAGAAAGCATTGTGTATATTCATCTCCTTGCATGAAAAAACCAAATGAATAGGCTCACTTTCAGCGACAGCTGGCACACCAGTTTATTCAAAAGTTATTTAGACGGGGATTCACACTCAATGAAGCTTAAAACCACTACGCAATCCATTTTTTTAGCTGGCAGCCTTGTGCTTTCATCCAACGCTTTTGCTGCGCTAATCGACGTTAACTTTGCTAACTACGCGGCAGGCACGCAATTTTCTAATGAAATTGCCGGCGTTATTTTCTCTGTGCAAGGTGGCCCCGGCCCTTCTGGTAATGCCGCCATTGATACCAGTGGCTGGGGACGCAGAGGGCTAACAAATAGCACTACAGGGACCTACCCTACTGGTTCAATTTTAGATTTAAAATTTACCAGCTTGGTTAATCAAGTGAGCTTCACTTTTGACAACTACGGCTTCAGCGCAAGTGGCAAAGGCGCAAGCTTTTATACCGCCTACAATGCTGCTGGCTCAGTACTGGAAAGTGGTGCCCTTTCTCTTGGCGGCTCCTTTAACTTAGCCTCCGCAGGGATTGCCAGCTTACGTTTTAACAACAATAGCAATGGCGGGGCTAACTGGCTCTTCGGTTTAAACACCTTAAAAGCCAATATCTCTCCTGTACCAGAGCCTGAAACTTATGCGCTGATGGGCATGGGCCTCATTGGTTTATTAGCTGCACGCCGCCGTAAAAGCATGACGGCTTAATAAATAGCCGCGGCGCTAAAAAATCAGCAAAACTCCTTTTTTAGCGCCCAAAATCCAAGCATCAATGCCCAAGTAACTGTGATAAATCCAAAGCCGAGCGCACACCCATTTTGGCGAAGACATTGGCGCGGTGAACTTCTACCGTGCGGATGGCGATTTGCATTTCATCGGCAATTTGCTTGTTAAGCTTGCCCTGCAAAATCCAATCCATCACCTCACGCTCTCGCGGTGTAATCGAGGCGAGGCGCTTTTCTAATAATTGCTGATTACCGCGCACAGACTGGCGGCCAATGGCCACCTCCAACGCATCATTTATCCGCTCGAGTAATTGTTTTTCGCTGCAAGGTTTTTCTAAGAAATCAAAAGCCCCCTGCCGAATCGCCTGCACCGCCATCGGGATATCGCCGTGGCCGGATAAAAACAATACGATTAGCTCGCTACCTAGTTCATACATCTGCTTAAACACGTCCGGCCCACTCAGGCCCGGCATGCGTACATCAAGCAGCACCACGCCTTCGCTACTGGCATCGATGGCGGCTAAAAAGTCCTCTCCGCCTTCAAAGGCATGCACGGTATAGCCATGCGACAGCAATAAAAGGCCGAGTGAATCACGTACGGCAATATCGTCATCAACCAAATAAACTGTTTTCATCGTGGAAGACTCATATAAAAAGTAGTTCCGCCCTGTGGATGGGCTTCAAACCATAGTTTGCCATGATGCTGCTCTAAAATTGAGCGACAAATATTCAGCCCAATCCCCATTCCCAGCGATTTGGTGGTAAAAAACGCATCAAATAGACGGCTAGCCACTTCAGGCGCGATGCCCGAGCCACGATCACCCACCGATAAATACACCGCAACATCGTCGCAATACGTTGCCAAGCACACTTCACGGCGGCTTTGGGGCTGCTCACCACTGGCATCCAAGGCGTTTCGCAGTAAATTGAGCACCACTTGCCCAAGTAAAACTTCATCGGCATCAATCCGCGGCAATGCCCTACCCAAATTAAAATGTACACGCACGCCTTGGCTACGTGCCGTTGAGTCAATTAACTCAAACGCATTGCTGGCAATATGATTGATATCGCAAGGCTCGCAATGAGGGGTGCGTTTTTGTACAAACTCTCGGATGCGCTTCACCACGGCAGCGGCGCGCTGTGCTTGCCCGGCAATTTTGCTGAGCGTTGAATCCAGCATCTCCTGATTATTCTGATTGGCAAACTGACGGGCGGCACTAGCGTAATTGCTCATGGCCATCAGTGGTTGATTTAACTCGTGCGCCAGCGTGGACGCCATTTCACCCATGGTGATTAGCTTGCCGGTGTGGCGCAGCATTTCTTCCTGCTCACGCTCTCTGGCTTCGGCGGCTTTTAAGGCGGTGATATCAACCACCGAGCTCATCCAGCCGCGCTGCTTGCCCGTAGCATCGATCAGCGGCGTGGTGTAAACACGAGTCGCCACCAAAGGCCCATCACGATGGCGCACCATCGATTCAAATCCATCGTGCGGCGCAAGACCGCTGAGCACAATCTCGTTTTGCGCCTGATGCCCGGCGATATCTTCAGGATTCCAATAAGGATAAGGCGGCAATGCGCCAATCAACTCTTCGGCGGTGTAACCGACCATGCCGCAAAAGGCGGGGTTGACATACACAATGCGCCCATCCATATCACGGGCGCGCATGCCTACCGAGAGCGAATCTTCCATGGCGGTGCGAAAAGCGTGCTCTTCCCTGAGCGCGTTTTCTGCCAATAATCGTGCCTGCATCTGGCGGCGCAAACGCCACCAGCTAAACAACACAATCAAAGCCAAGCCCATCACGCTGGCAGTCAGCAATTTTTGTACGAGGCCAGTTGGATGGCGGTAAGCCGTGATGCGCAGCAGTAAGCCACTGCTGACTAAATCAAAGGGCAGTTGATAGCTAAGATTGGTGTCGTCCGCCTCGATTTTTGATTTGCTGGCCACTTCCCGACCATCCGCATCAATCATCGCCAGCCGATATTTATAAGCAAACCACCACGGCACCTGTTGCTGTAAGAGCTTGGGCAAGGCAATCGACGCCACTAGCTCTAAATCATGCTCAGCCAAAATCAGCGCAATCATTCCCTTAGGGTAAAGCGGCACGGTATAGCTAGGCCGCCCTATTCCTTGTGCCAAGGCAATTGCCTCCCGAGTCACCTCAGCCGATAAATGCTGACCATAGCTAAAGCTCTGATTTTTTGTGCGCAGCTGAATACCGGTAATCGCCGCATTTGCGCCAATAATCAAACGTGCACGGCCACGAAACTCGGCCTCGCTTAAGCTGCCATCGCGAGATTGCTCTAATAGTGCGGCCAAGCGTTCTTCAGATTGCCCCAATACAAAACGCAAGTTTTGCTCTACCCACAGCACATCATTAATCAGCACCAGCCGCGCTTCTTCGCGCTCGCCGTGGCGTAAATAGGCAAATAGGCCCAATACCGTGGCCAAAAACAAGACCAGGGCCAACCTTGGAATAAACCATGGATGAGTGCTCAGCCGCCTTGAAATAGGAGTAAGTAATTGCATGCAGCAATGTTAGCACAGGGTAAATTTATGCCGCCTGTGGTTTACCACAGTCGTAACAACCACAATTGAATACGCCTGAATCCTGATCAACAATCCTCAATACATTCAACAGCTTTGGAGATTGTAATGCGTACTTTACTAGCGGCCATTCTGGCTCTTACTGTCACTTCATCCTTCGCGGCCGAAGCACCGATCGTGATCAAATTCAGCCACGTAGTCGCCGTCGATACCCCAAAGGGCAAAGCTGCTGATTACTTCAAAAAAATCGCCGAAGAACGCACCAAGGGCCGAGTAAAAGTAGAGGTTTATCCAAACAGCCAGCTTTACAAAGACAAAGAAGAAATGGAAGCGCTGCAATTAGGCGCAGTACAAATGCTAGCCCCTAGCCTGGCTAAATTTGGCCCGCTGGGCGTCAAAGAATTCGAAATTTTTGATCTGCCGTATATTTTTGATAGCTATGCCGAAGTAGAAAAAGTAATGAAAGGCCCGATTGGCACTAAGCTATTTACCAAGCTAGAAAGCAAGGGCATTAAAGCACTGGGCTTCTGGGAAAACGGCTTTAAAAATTTCTCCAGCAATAAACCAATCCGCACCCCGGACGATCTGCGCGGCATGAAAGTCCGTATTCAATCATCCAAAGTGCTAGACGAAGAAATGCGCACCCTAGGCGCGCTGCCGCAAGTGATGGCGTTTTCTGAGGTTTACCAGGCACTACAAACTGGCGTAGTCGATGGCACCGAGCTAGAGCCATCCAATCTCTACACCAGCAAAGCCTTTGAAGTACAAAAACACCTCACCCTGACTAACCATGGCTTTTTGGGCTATGCCGTGATCGTCAACAAAACCTTCTGGGAAGGTCTGCCTGCCGACATTCGCGCCACGCTCACCACCGCAATGAATGAGTCATCGGTCTACGCCAACCAGATCGCCAAACAAGAAACCGACAAAGCGATTGCCGCCATCAAAGCCAGCGGTAAAACCACCATCTACACCCCAACTGCCGCCGAGCGCGCCGCCTTCCGTAAAGCCCTCATCCCCGTCCACCAAAAAATGGCCTCCCGCTTCGGTCAGGATTTGTTGACTGAGATTTATAAAGAGACCGCGTTTAAGCCTGTTGAATAAAGGGGTTTGAGCAACAGGGGGCGCCAAGCAAAGTCAAAAAGATCTTTTTAGTGCCTTCGGCACCTTGATTTTGGTGCGGTATCCCCGCAGGGGACTCCCTTTCTTGAACGGCCAAGAAAGGAAGCAAAGAAGGCCGCCCCGACCAGCACGAAAACCCCTCAGCTGTGGACAATCGAGTCGGCGGCGAGCGGGATTGGCTCGTTCCTCGCTCCCTTGCCGAAACCCCGCCCCGCTTGTTCCTCGCTTCGGCGTGCTTCAAGGGGACTTTAAAGCCCCGTGCCAAGTGAGTGGTCATTACGTATTTTTCCTAGTTTGCTTATGAAAAACCAAATTGCTTCAAGGTTCCAACCCGCCCTACAAGGGGCAAACCGCCCCTCTTACAAGCCCCCACCGTCCCTTCGGAGACTTTCATGAAAATACTCGATTGCCTAGAAGAATGGCTGATCGCATCGCTGATGGCGGTGGCGACGCTGGTGATTTTTATCGCCGTAGTCCATCGCTACGCTTCAGGCCTCAACATCCCTGTGCTGCAAAGCTATCTGCTGAGCTTCAACCTTTCCTGGGCCCAAGAGCTATGCATTATTTTATTTGTATGGATGGCTAAATTTGGTGCGGCCTATGGCGTGCGCGTCGGCATCCATGTGGGTGTAGATGTCATGATTAACCGCCTAGAACCTAAATATCGTTCAGCGTTTGTGATGATCGGCCTGCTTGCTGGGGCTTTATTCACCGGCATTGTGGCCGTACTAGGTACTGAATTTGTATGGGGAAACGGTGCCCACTACGCTTTTGTGCACGCCTTTGGGCTGACGATAGGCAATCTGTATGAAGGCCCAACCACTCCCGATCTGGAATGGCCAACATGGATGGTATACAGCGCAATTCCACTGGGCACCAGCCTGATGTGTTTCCGCTTTTTACAAGTCGCAGCAGCCTTTATGCGTACTGGCGACTTACCTCACCACGACGTAGCCCACGTTGAAGGCCTAGAAGAAGAAGGAAAACCAGCATGAGCACCATTCCTGCACCAGAAGCGCACTGGTCCATCAAAATACCCGCCCTACTGTTCGGATCTTTAGCGATTATCGCTCTGGTCGGCGGCAATAAAGCGGTGGTGTTCTGCCTGCTGCTGGCCCTGATGGCCACTGGCATGCCGATCTCTATCGCGCTGGGGCTTACCGTACTCACCTTCTTATTCACCATGACCAATGTGCCCATCGAATCGGTGGCGCTGAAATTATTCACGGGGATTGAGAAATTTGAAATCATGGCCATTCCCTTCTTTATTTTGGCCGGTAATTTCTTAACCCACGGTGGTGTCGCCCGCCGCATGATCGATTTTGCCACCAGCATGGTGGGGCACTTTCATGGTGGCTTAGGTCTGGCGGGCGTACTCGCGTGTGCCTTATTTGCTGCGGTTTCCGGCTCCAGCCCGGCCACGGTGGTGGCGATTGGTTCCATCCTATTGCCTGCCATGATTAAGCAAGGTTTTCCACGTCAGTTTGGCGCGGGGGTGATTACTACAGCAGGTGCTTTGGGGATTCTGATTCCGCCATCGATTGCCATGGTGATGTTCTCGGTCGCCACCAATACCTCGGTCGGTGCGCTGTTTATGGCGGGCGTTGTTCCCGGCATCATGCTGGCATTTTTACTGGGGCTAACCACATGGTGGCGCGCGCGTAAATTTGGCTACCCACGCATGCCCAAAGCCACAGCCGGTGAGCGTTGGGCCGCATTTCGCCGCTCGGTTTGGGGGCTGATGCTGATTGTGGTGGTGCTTGGTGGGATTTATACAGGTATTTTCACGCCGACCGAAGCCGCCGCCATTGCCGCCGTTTACGCCTTTATCATTGCCGTATTTGTCTACCGCGATTTGCCGCTGAGCCGTGTGCCTAAAGTGCTGCTCGATTCCGCCAGCATGAGCGCCATGCTGCTCTACATCATTACCAATGCCGTACTATTCTCCTTTGTGATGACTAACGAAGGCATTCCGCAAGCCATGGCCGATTGGCTGCTGGGCATGGGCCTTGGCCCGATTACCTTTTTGCTAGCCGTAAATATTCTGCTGCTCTTGGCGGGGAATGTGATGGAGCCATCATCCATCATCCTGATCATGGCCCCTATCCTATTTCCGGTTGCCATCAAGCTGGGGATTGATCCAATTCACTTCGGGATTTTGATCACGGTCAATATGGAAGTCGGCATGTGCCATCCGCCGGTAGGGCTCAATCTTTACGTGGCATCCGGCATCACCAAAATGGGCATCACCGAGCTCACCATCGCCGTCTGGCCGTGGCTGCTCACCATGCTGGGCTTCTTGCTGGTAGTGACCTACGTGCCTGCCATCTCGCTTTGGCTGCCAAGGGCTATGGGGATGATGTAATGCAATAAGGCCCCGATTGGGGCCTTATTTATCGCTCCGCTTACACGGCAACAGCATTAATTTACATTAATTGGACGAGCATTTTTCCAAGCGGATGCTGGCACATTCTCTGCCAGCACAATGGTCAGCGATCCATCGGCCTTAGAGGTTTTAACATCCAGCGCCTCTAAAGATGTGTTGATCGCATCCGGGGCAAGGCTATACATCGCGCCGGTAATAGGATCCACAATCAAAAACCCGATCAAACCGCCAAATAAAATATTGCCCACATACCAACCGTTTACAGAGCCAGTAATGGTTAAATCTTTAGGCTTAAAACCTTCTTTCTCAATACGAACTGTATATATTTCTGGCTTAAAATAACCCGCTCCGCGCTTTAATGTCACGCTGGCTGGTGTAGTGCCAACGTGAACCTTTTCACCCGCACGATTAGAAATCGTAATCGCGGCAGAATCAGGTACGCTATTAAATGAAAGATGTTGAGTTTTTCCCTCAATAATAGTGGAGCATCCGCTCATAAGAAGTGTGGCAATGCTCGCAGCTAAAACTCTTTTCATTTAAAAATCCTTTCTTATTAAATAGTTATATTTATTTTAAAATAAATCACGCCAACAAATTCAAACCATCCCTAAGCAAGCCAGAGGAAAAAAACAACAATAAATCAGTGCGTTTGCTTAACAAATGAAGACCTTACTAACCACAACAAAATACGATATATGCAAAATGCATGCTGCGCGGTTTATACACCTTAGCGCCATGGCTGGCAATGAGCACAAGCATATTTAAATCCTTATTCATATCATTATTAATCCAGACAGAAATACCAAAACGAATGCATTACACTTCTACATAAAATCTAAATCCATCTGATCTATTTTTTTGAATACGCCGCTTTAATGAGGGAAAAAATGATTGCCAGCAGCTATCAAGCCAGACTCAATACCCTATTAGCCAGTGGCCAGCGCAAACTGCTCGGCATCGTTGGCCCGCCCGGCTCCGGCAAATCTACGCTGGCACAAGAGATTCAACGGCTTCATCCCACACAAAGCATTGTTGTGCCTATGGATGGCTATCATCTGGCCAATAGCGAGCTGGCCCGCCTTGGCAAAGCAGCAAGGAAAGGCGCAGAAGACACCTTCGATAGCGCAGGCTTTGCCGCAATGATTCAGCGGCTAAAAACCCAGCCTAGCGATGAAACCATCTACGCCCCCGAATTTCGCCGCGAAATCGAAGAGCCCATCGCCAACGCCATTCCTATTCAGCCTGAAAACCAGCTCATCATCGTCGAAGGCAATTACCTGCTGCTAAACAGCGGCCATTGGACCAAATTGCACAGCCTGCTCGATGAAACTTGGTATGTAAACGTAGACCACGCCCTCAGGGAGTCCCGCCTCATCCAGCGCCATATGCAATTTGGCCGCAGCGAAGCCGCCGCCATCGACTGGGCAAAAAACACCGACGGCCCGAATGCAAAGCTGATTGAAGCCAGTAAAGAGCGGGCGAATGTGCTGTTTAGCTGGGAATAAATTTTCGGCAAATCAAGGCAATAAGCCGCGCAGATGATTTTCTTACTTGGGTATAATCGTCCCACGATAGATTTTTGGACTCTGCCATGTTGCGTCGCCTTGATTCTCGTTCTGCTGATTTTCAATCACAACTCGCTGCCCTGCTGGCTTTTGAAACCTCGCAAGACCCGGATGTTGATACCCGAGTTGCGGCCATTCTCGACGATGTAAAAGCACGCGGCGATGCGGCGGTGGTGGAATATACCCAGCGCTTTGACGGCGTTGCCGCGCAAACTATGGCCGAGCTGGAGCTGACCCAAGCCGAGCTAAAAGCGGCTTTCGAGCGCCTACCCGATGTGCAGAGAGATGCCTTGGTGGCCGCAGCAGAGCGGGTACGCAAATATCACGAACACCAAAAAATGGCGTCCTGGCAATACACCGATGAAGACGGCACTGTGCTGGGCCAGCAGGTAACGGCGCTCGATAGAGTAGGGATTTATGTGCCGGGCGGTAAGGCAAGCTATCCATCATCCGTATTGATGAATGCCATTCCCGCCCATGTGGCCGGAGTGGCCGAAATTATTATGGTGGTGCCCACACCTCGCGGCGAGCGCAATGATCTAGTGCTGGCCGCAGCCTATGTCGCCGGAGTAAGCCGTGCATTCTGTATTGGCGGCGCGCAAGCCGTGGGCGCGCTAGCTTTTGGCACCCAAACCGTGCCTGCTGTGGATAAAATCACCGGCCCCGGCAACGCTTATGTGGCCGCTGCTAAGCGCCGTGTGTTTGGTGTGGTTGGCATTGATATGGTGGCAGGGCCATCAGAGATTTTAGTGATTTGCGATGGCACCACCGCCCCAGATTGGATCGCGATGGATTTATTCAGCCAGGCCGAGCACGATGAAATCGCCCAAGCGATTCTGCTTTGCCCTGATGAAGATTTCATCCAACAAGTCGCCACCAGCATCGAAAAGCTGCTCCCCACCATGCCACGCCAAGACATTATTCGCGCGTCACTCTCTTGTCGAGGCGCTTTAATCAAGGTGAAAGATCTGCACGAAGCCTGCGAAATTGCCAATTATATTGCGCCGGAACATCTGGAATTATCCATCGCTACCCCAGAAGTCTACCTAGCTGAGCTACGTCACGCGGGTGCGATTTTTATGGGCAAGTTCACCAGCGAGTCTTTAGGCGATTATTGCGCCGGACCAAACCACGTCCTCCCCACCGCCCGCACCGCCCGCTTCGCCAGCCCGCTCGGCGTTTACGACTTCCAAAAACGCAGCAGCATCATCCAAGTTTCAGAAGCCGGCAGCCAAAAACTAGGCCGCATCGCCAGCACCCTCGCCCACGGCGAAGGACTCACCGCCCATGCACGATCGGCGGAATATCGCTTGAAAGATTGATTGCTAAGCAAGCTACGGCGAAAAACCCGCCGTAGCTTGAGGCTGAAAACCCAAATCTTGAAACACGGAGGACACTGAGAACACGGAGTTTCACGGAGAAAAACAGCCCTTGAATTAAGTCATTTTTGTTGGGTTTAAGTACTCAAAAATCAGTTAATCTGGACTCCCATCGCAGCTAGTAGCAGGGGGCTTAAGTCACCCCTTGAAGCACGCCGAAGCGAGGAATAAGCGGATCGGGGTTTCGGAAAAGGGGTAGCGAGGCAGCGAGCGAGCAGCCTTTTTCGCCGAGCCGATTATCCGCAGTGAGGGGCTTTCGTGCTGGTCGGGGCGGCCTTCTTTGCTTACTTTCTTGGCCGTTCAAGAAAGTGAGTCCCCCGCGGGGGATTCCCGCACCAAAATCCACGTGCCGAAGGCACTAAAAATAGGCTTTTGCATCACTTAGCGCTAATTAGATAAGCCCATCACACAAAAACTCCCCCCCGCAACGCAACATTCAATCCCCCCATCCCACAACAGCTAAGCTAAAATGAATCTCGCAAATACCCCGCGCCTTAATCACTTTCAAGCTAAAGAATGACCACTGACCAGACTAAGCAATTGATTGAACAACTTGAAATGAAAATCAGCTCATTTCAATATGTGCTCGCCTATCGCAATATCTTTGTGATTAGCTTTTTTAGCTCGGGTGAGATTCTGGATCATAATTATCCTTCGCACGAAACCGCCACCCAGCTCGATCATTTCAGCTTTTTGATCGGACAGGATAATCTTGCGGCAATTAAAGCGCTGATTAAAACCTCGGTAAGTGGTGCAGACGGCTGGAAGTTTTTTAACCGTGATTTAAAGCTACATTTATTTCGTGTAAATCCCACGCTTTGGCATATCGAAGTAGGCTCTTTAGAAGAAGAAAACGACAGTCATTACCCAAGCCCGGATTTTGCTAAGTTTTATAGCCTTACCGAAACCCTAACCGAATTCAGGGAATGGCAAGATAGCGGCGAAATTGATGAAGTATTAGAGCGTATTCGCAGCCAGCATCTGCCACAAATCAGGCAGGTAAAGGCCACGATTTCTGATCCGATTTTAATGATGTGCCTCGATTTAATCGAAGGCATTGTGGCTTCCGCAATCAATGATAATGGCGATATTGATACCAGCCTATACGCCCTACTCACGCCCTCCGAAGTACAAGTCGCCAAATTTATTAAAGTAGGCATGTCGACCAAAGAAATCGCACAAAGCTTAAGCGTGGCTTCCAAAACCGTTGAAAATCATAGAAATAGCTTAAGAAGTAAATTGGGCATTACCAATAAAGGCATTAATCTGCGTAATTATTTAATTAGTTTATCCACTTAATCAATTTCCAGTATCAGTCATCTCATTATATTTTCGCAAAAAAAGCCCTGCCATCAATCGATGGCAGGG
Source organism: Iodobacter arcticus (assembly GCF_042664895.1). Lineage (NCBI taxonomy): Bacteria > Pseudomonadati > Pseudomonadota > Betaproteobacteria > Neisseriales > Chitinibacteraceae > Iodobacter > Iodobacter arcticus. The sequence goes on along the minus strand of NZ_JBHTBQ010000019.1, from coordinate 38,940 downwards.
CTTTTATCTTTCACTTACTTCATTAGCACCGATGGCTTATTGGCAAGCAGCGCCTTTAGTCCATACATCGTTTGTGCCTGGCTCATTACCCTGTGTCCACCATTTATTGGTGTACTCAAAGCCTTTATGTGAAACCTTAGTACCGCCAGCAGCGTAAACCTGTGTTGCAGACCAAGCAGCTGCTGCGCAAGTGCTTGAGCTGCCCGCTTCAAAACTGACAGCAACACTGCGTGGACCAGTCACATTCACCAAGGTAAACGCGCTGCTAATGGCTTGTGCTACGCCATCTACAGTAATGCTCTTAATTTTGAAATTGGCGTTAGGTGTAATGGTGAAAACTTGATTGGTTTTATCACGCACTTGCACCACGCCAGAAGGCGCAATCACACCGCCTGCGCCAGCCGAAGCCGTTACAGGGAAGTAAACCGCAGTCGATGGATCATCAATCTTAATATCGCTGTAATTGCCGGTTACGCCGTAGAAATTCTTGGCCGACAAATCAGAGATTTTAGTATTGAGTAAACGCAGCGCTTTAGTATCCCCACCATTAGAAGCTGGGTTTAAAGTCAGTACAACATCAGCACCCTCTTGCTTCAAAGCTAAGGCACCAAAGTTGTAAGCAAATGCGGCTAGATTAACGGTGGTATTTGCGGCTTTAAAGTAATCAACGCTCTTTACCTTGCCCCAGCCCCATGAAGTCGGGTTTAGCAGCACGGTGTATTCAAGCGAAGAATAGCTGCCGGTCATATTGCTAAACATATCGCTAGTCACTTGCGCACGTGTTACGCCCGGTAATTCGATCCAAGAGTAAATACCACCATCCGCAGCTTGTGTACCTATAAACAAGCTACCGTTGTCTTGGAATATTTTCAGGTGCTTAAAGCCTAAGCCTGCAGTCCCTTGAATCTGATCCAGCGCCGGGTTAAAACCAGCCGCGGTTTGCTTGCCCGACCATGCCAGTTTATACACAGCAGAAACAGCGATCACTGCGGCAGGATTTGCCCTAACGGTAGCAGCAGAAACTTTCTCAAGTAAAACAGACTGGCCCGCAAACTGCAGCAATGCACCGCCTGCGCTATCTGTAACGGCTAAATTGGCCAGCGGGTTAGAGCCAGTCCAGCTACGTAATACCAGCTTATCATTACCCACAACAAAGTCTTTTACTGTGGTCGTGCCACCTGGGAACTGGCTAAGATAAATAGTGTTTTTACCGCCGCCGGTATAAACAATGTCATTCCCCAAGCCTGCCGATAACACTTCATCCAGCGGGCCACCACTGATGGTGTCGTCGCTCGGAGTATCAATTTGCGTATCGTAATTACCAAATTTATGGATATACGTTGTGACGCAAGTGCCTTGCTCATCGCAAGCCACTTTATTTGTGATTAATAAATCCGCTGCGCCCCAAGCACCACCCAAATGAGCTGCCGCCAATAAGCCAGACATGGTGGCTTTAATCGTGATCGCATTGCCCTGCTCATCCTTACCCGGCCAAGTTTTAGCTAAAGCCTGTGCCCAAGTGATATTTGCAGCCGCTAATTTTTCTGACATTACGCCATAATTAAAACGCATGGCATCACGAATCACATACTCTTGTTTTGCAGGGTTTTTTAAATCCGCAAAGCTATTTACGCCATTTCTGCCAGAGAACGTTCCTTCCCAGCGATTATTGTGCGTACCGCGAACTTTATTACCGCCAGAGCCAGGAATTTCAATCGTGGCTTCTGTCACGCCATTTGCCCAAACTGAATCAGGCGCAAAAATATAGAATTTATCTAGGCTTTCAGTTGCAGAAACATATTTCACCGGTGTGTAATAACCGGTATCAATCATTAATGCTTCGCCCAGCTGATAGCCAATAAAGCCCCAAGCATTGAGCGAGCTATATTGCATGGTTTTAAACATTGCAGCTTGATCCGCTGCATTGGGATTATAAATAGTATTAAGACCCAGCTTGGTAAAGTACTGATTAACCGTTGTAGGCTCAATAATTAAGCTGCCAGTAGCTGGATCGCGCACTGGCAAGCCAGGGACCACTACTTTGGCATAGTGAAGAATAGGTGAATTAAAATTTTGCTTATAAAACTCTGCTTTAGCAGGATCAATACCCGACTCAAAAGCACGCATATTTTCAAGGAAATCTTGGAAAGATCCCTTAGTTGCAGCAGGTGCGGCAATTGCAACCATTGGTACAGAAACTAATAAACTAGCTAAGATGGTTAAGCGGTGTTTCATTGAATTTTTCATGCGTCTCTCTGTTTAGGATAAATGCTGTTTAAAAAGCAAGTTCTTTATATTTTTTGAAAAATTTAATACACAAACTCAAACCCAGCCTATTTAATTACTGCACCTCCTTTTAATAAAAAAAATAATTCTAAATATTGTAGGGTGGGTAAAACTCCAATTCTGTCAATTTAAGGATAATTCGTAACTTGGGTAGCAGTCTGCGTGCGAGGTTTACCTCGTTCAGCGATATATCGCTTAACCCAACATTCTTTTACGCCAAATATTGTATTACGCTGGTTTATCCGCCATTTAAATGGGCGAATAAACCAACTAAGCCAAGCTACAAAAGCATCCCAATCAGATACTCAGGCAAACCTGCGCCGCAGCGCGTGCGCTGCATTCACGGCTGCCATATGCACATACATGGCCAGCTAATTCCGGCACTGGCTCATAAGCATTACGTAAACCAATCACCACTAATTGCTTACCGAATTTGGCTGCTAATTCAGCAACCAGTGCTTTAGAGGCCGCTTGTTTGAAATCTTCGCCGGGCAGTGGGTAATTTTCGATCACGGCCAGAACCAGCTGCTGAGATGTTACTTTCACCCCGGCAAGCCATGCTTTGGCCTCGGTGTAATCCAGAATACTCAAGCTATTGCTGGCCATGCCCGCGCTTATTTCTGCGGCAAAATAATCAAAAGCGGGTGTTGCTTGATTTGGGCCAATGCCGCGTGGATTCACCAAATTGTCGTAATCGGCCAGCGGCGTGGTTTGCAATACAAAAACTTGCTTCTGCAATTGGATAGGTAGATTGCGAGCTGGATCGGCCAAAATTTTGACGGCTGCTTTGGCTGCGGCTTGCTCCACCTTGCGGTTTACCTCTGGATTAAACTCGCTAAATAAAGGCATACCCACCAAACGCGCCAGCTTGAAAGCCACGACGCGCTCTACAATCTGATTCAGCTCAGCTTCTGGCATACGCCCGTCTTCTACCGCACTGACAATGGCTCCGATCATGGCGAGCTGGTTTTCAAGGTAATTATCGTTGTGATCGTAATGCTCTTCAGAGAGCATCATCATGTCGATACCGGCTTTAAACGCAATAATGGCGGCTTCTACCGGCGGAAAATTACGGCGAATCGCGCCCATATTCATGCTATCGGAAATCACAATGCCTTTAAAACCGAGCTTCTCGCGCAATACACCTTGCAAAATGGCCTTAGATAAGGTGGCCGGATAGACAGGATCGATCTGCGGATAGCAGATATGTGAAGTCATCATCAACTCAACCCGTGCATCAATCGCGGCTTTAAACGGTGCAAGGTCTTCCACCATCAGCGTTGCCAGAGACTTATCCACCACGGGGATTTCACGGTGCGTGTCGCCCGTAGTGTCGCCGTGGCCGGGAAAATGCTTGGCGCAAACGACAATTCCACCATCATGCGCACCATGCACCGCCGCCCCTACTTGCACCGCCACCTGGGCAGGCACTTCACCAAAAGCACGTGTATCGATAATAGGTGAGTTAGGTTGCAAATTAACGTCAGCACATGGGCCAAGCACACAGTTAAAACCAGCCGAGCGCATTTCAATGCCAAACACGCTATACATTTGCGCGCTAAGCGCAGGATTATCGGCGCTGCCCAAGGCCAGATTGCCCGGCCCTGTGGTTGATTCCGGGGTCAGCACGCTCCACGCGCCTTCCTGATCCACACCCAAGAGCATCGGTACGCTATCCACTCGCTGATTCACAATCGCGGCCATCGCTTGAGTCAGCTGACGTGCCTCAGCAAAAGTAGCCGCATTATCCTGGCTTAAGTAACAGCCACCCAAGTTGTAGCGCTCAATCAAAGGCCGAGCTGCTTCGGCGTCTTTGCCGGGGAAAGCCAGAATAAACAATTGCCCCACTTTTTCTTCTAAAGACCAGCCACTTATTTTTTGTGCTGCCTGGCTGCGAAACGATTCAAACATACTAAAACTCCAAATTTAAGCAATAAAGGGCCATAGGCCGTGTAAAACACGGTCTGAGGGGAATAAGGAAATAGGTAATTCAGGAAGAAAGATCTGTAGACACAGAGAACACCGAGCGCACAAAGAACACAGAGAAAAACACACGCAAGCATTAGCTCTCGATTTTCTCTGCGTGCTCTGAGTTCTTCCTTATCTCTGTGTCTACAGACCTTTTAAAGATTTGATCAGCGCTTTTTCTTGCGCAAATTGCCCATGGTCAGCGTAACGGCAAAGATAATAATCAAGCCGCGGAAAATCATTTGCTGATCGACATTTAGCCCCATCAGCACCAGCCCGTTATTCACCATACCCATAATCAGCGCGCCGATAATGGAGCCCATCACCGTACCCTTGCCGCCAAATAGGCTGGTACCACCAATAATCACCGCGGCCACCACCATCATCAGATCATTTTCGCCTAGGGTGTAGCGCGCACTTTGCAAGCGGCCTGAGTAGAGAATGCCTGCCAATGCAGCAAGGAATGCATTAAGCACCAGCACATAGAGCTTGATTCGATTGACATTAATTCCTGAATACATTGCAGCGATTTTATTGCCACCACTGGCCAGCACTTCCTTGCCAAAAGCAGTGCGGCGCAGCAATACATGCCCCAATGCAGCAATCACGATCATCCAGATAAATAACACCGAAACAGGGCCGATATCGCCAGAACCAAACACAAACACAAAAGTTTCGTTCTCTACCGGAATCGATTGCAAGGCGGTAATCCAGCGCGTAACCCCAGTGATAATCCCCGCCATACCGAGGGTCACCAGAAAAGAGGGGATGCCCACTTTCGCCACAAACAAGCCATTAATCAGCCCACACAAAGAGCCTGCAAGTAAGGCCCCCAGCACGGCCCAGCCCATGCCATAAGGCATAAGCATGGCGGCGGTAACGGCGGATAACGCCACAATTGCGCCAAAAGACAAATCAATTTCTGCGGCAGATAAAACAAACGTCATCCCCACCGCCATGATGGAAATCATGGCGGTTTGGCGGGCGATATTCATCAGATTACCCGCGTCTAAAAAGCCCTTGTCGTGCAGGGTGATCGAAAAAAACAAGAAAATGCCGATAAAAACCAGATAAATAACCGAACTTTTCCAATCGATCTGGCGGGCGGGAACAAGCCCTGTTTCCGCTTTATTTGCCGTGATATCCATACCATCCCTTTTAGATTTAGGAATTAGATTTTCTTTTTGCATGGCATGGCGCACTGCGCTTCAGCGAGCGACTAAAAACCGTCGCACGCCGAGCTGCGAGTGCGCCCTACTCTTTGATCTTGTCGCTTGAGCAGATTGGGTTACGCCGGTTTATTCGCTAAAACCCGCGAATAAATCGGCTAACCCAACCTACGCCCTGATCCCTACTGCACCGCAGCTAGCAAACGCTCTTCTGTTTGGCCTTCTTTAATCTGCCCGGAAATCCGTCCTTTATTCACGATATACGTGCTATCGCAAAAACTGGCGATTTCGCTGTATTCGCTAGAAACAAAGATCACAGCATTTCCCTGCGCCGCGTATTCATTCACGATGCGCATAATTTCGTATTTGGAGCTCAGATCAATACCAAAGGTAGGATCGTCCAGCAGCATGACGCGGGCGTTGGTGCTCATGCATTTGCCAATGACCACTTTTTGCTGATTGCCACCCGATAAAAATCTCACCACCTGATCTGGACCACTGGTTTTAATATGCAGGCGTTTAATCAGGCTTTCGACTAATTCCCTGCCGCGTCCCTCATCAAGCAGTAAGGGAGACGACAATTTATCAAACAAAGACATTAGCATATTGTCAGCAACACTAAAATCTAAAACCAAACCTTGGCTGCGCCTATCTTCTGGCACAAGATTGATGCCCAGCTTAATCGCGTCTTTCGGGGTTTTAATTTTAACGCGCTGACCAGAGAGCAAAATCTGCCCGGATTTAATACTCTCCAGACCAAAAATGGCTTCCAGAATCTCGGTACGGCCACTGCCAAGCAAGCCCGCCAAGCCAACCACCTGCCCCGGATATACTTTGAAAGACACATCTTCCAAGACCGACGTCACCACATTGCGTAGCTCTAGCAGCGGCGTTTGCTCCGTATCCACCGCGCGCTGCCAGTTTTCATTGGCATTACGATGGTGGCCCAGCATATCGGCGACGAGCTCTTCAATATTAGTGCTGATCACAGGGCTGCTGCGCACCAGAAAACCATCGCGCAGCACGCTGACTGAATCGCAAATCTTAAAAATATCGCGCAAATAATGAGTGATATAGATAATCGAAACGCCTTGCGATTTCAGCGTGTTCACCACAGCAAACAGCTTTTCGATTTCCTTATCGGATAAAGACGCGGTAGGCTCGTCCAGAATCAAAACCTTGGCATTTTGCGAAATAGCTTTGGCAATCTCGATAAACTGCTGCTGGCCCATCGTCAGCTCGCCCACGCTTTGCCAAGGATCAAGCACGATGCCCATTTTCTCCAGCACCGCCAGCGTGGCCAGCTCCATGGCATGGTGATCGACCATGCCGCCCCGGCCCAGCCAATTGCCCATAAAAATATTTTCAGCCACGCTCATCGTCGCAACGAGGCTTAGATCCTGATAAACCATCACAATGCCAGCATCGCGCGCATCGCGTGGCGACTGAAAATCGACGGGCTTGCCAAATAATTCCAGCTCACCCGCATCGCGCTGATAATAGCCATTCAAAAGCTTCATCAGCGTGGATTTACCCGCTCCATTCTGGCCCACAATCGCATGCACCTCACCCTGCCTAAGGGTGAAATCAACGCCCTTTAATACGGCATTGCCATCAAACGATTTAGTGAGTCCTCGTGCTTGAATTGCAGCTTCATTCATTGAGGTGGAATCCCTGTTGCTTGGCGGGTAAAACCCAATCCTGTCAACTTAAGGTTAAAAACATGGTTGGATTTGCATAAGGTGTGCAAATCGTTGCGCATCACTCTTGGTGACGAGCGACTGCGTGATTACACACCCTGCGAAACTACCCTGAGAAAACAGTGCATCTCAGAATCATCATCTCGTTCTTATGATTTCTCTGTGTGCTGTTTTTAAACTCAGTGTTCTCTGTGTCTACAGACTTAAGGTTTTTATCAACAGCCATTATTTTTTTGCTGCCAATGCCTTCACAACAGCATCTGGCGGCTGGCGAAACAAAGCTTTTTGCCACTGAGTAGACAAATTAGCCGAGGTCACCTTGATCGCGTCCACAGTCACAAAAGCAGGCGTTGGTTTATTGAGCAGGGACATCGCGCCCATCGTGGCCAAGGTTTTACCCATATCGTAAGGTAGATCGCTCACAATCCCCGCCACATTACCGCCCTTCACCATATCCAGCGCATTGGCCGCGCCCAAATCCATAGTGATCACTTTTACGTCTTTACGACCCGCAGCACGAACGGCCGCAGTCACACCTTCAGCAATCGCATCCCAAGGGGCGTAAATGGCTTTCACTGATGGGTTTTGCGTCAGAATCGCCGAAGCAATCACTTCACCATCATTGGGATTAGCGATGCCTTTATCGGCCACCACTTTGATATTTGGATAACGCGCCAGCACTGCTTTTACCGCGTTATCGCGCTGATTGGTCACATAGTAATTAGCCGCGTGGTGCATCACTGCCACATCGCCCTTGCTGCCAATGCTGTCTGCCATCAACTCCGCTGCCGCTTTGCCCATACCAAATAAATCATCGGTCACAATGCCTGCGTAATCTTTGCCCGCTTTATATCCCTGAGGCGCATTGCTGATAAACACCAGCTTCACGCCCTGCTGAGTCGCTTGTTTGAACGCCACAGCACCGGACACGGGATCAATCACCAGCGAAATAATAATATTGGGCTTTAGCGCCAATACGGTTTCTAGATCGGTGCGCTGTTTTTTTGGGTCCATTTCGGCATCAGTCACGGCCACGACTTTAATGCCTAATTCATCAAACACCTTTTTCGCACCCGCAATCAAGGCGGTCGAAAAATCTGAGGTGGTGTGCATCAAAATAGCCGCTTTATAATTTTTCCCCTTAAGCTGAGCAACATCTGGTGCCGCCAGCTTCACTTGGGTATAAGAGGTCGGTATTTCGCCATTTGGCCCCACGGTACGATCAGCAGCTGCAAAGGCAGAGCTACAGCACAGGGTAAGCAGCAGAACTTTCAAACTAGAGCGCATTTTCCAACCTCAGTGCATGGGTGTTTATAGGTGTAGTATAGGTGTTTTATAGGTGCAGTCAATCACTTGACATAAAAAACAAGCAGATTTTGTTGATCTTGATTTAAGCACTACATTTATTGCCGATTTAAGTAAAATAAGATGTATAAAATGGCTCAGCAAACTCTGTTTGCGCCGCTTAATCGATGTGCCCACGGCCGCTCTGCTCAGCCACAATACAAAAAAATTCCTCTGCCTAGGCAGAGGAATAAAATGCCGATTAACCGGCAGAGGAAAACAGAGGTTTATTACTTAGCAGCAATACGCGCATTCCATTTTTTAGCCGCAGTATCCAAAGCTTCTTTAGCCGATTTACGGCCTTCTACTGCTGCCTGCACTTCATCATTAAATTCTTTACGCATCGAAGTATCATCTGGCATCAGCGCTGCAGGCAATGTCAGCGTACGTGCCGCGCCCATTGATTTAGCCGCAGTTGCGCGTGCTACACCCACTGGATCGCCACCATTTGCTCCCGACATAAAGAATGCATTTTCTGCCGCTTTACGAGCCGATGGGAAGGTTGTGCCCGTTGCTTGCGAGAAGCCCAATTGTTGCTCGCTATTAGTTAGGAACAAGCCCAGTTTTGCCGCTGCTTCTGGTGATTTGTAGCCTTTAGGCGCTACAAAAGACATCAGCCATGCACCCAACGCCATTTTGCCATCGCCCGTAGGGAAAGCCATCACCGCAGTTTTATCGTAAGCAGGCTTATTATCTGTTACCAATTTACCCAATGCGGTTGGGCCAGTGGTCATCATGGCGATTTTACCCGCGCCATAGCCCGCAATTTCTTGTTCGTATTCAAGACGGAAGCTGTCTTTTGGCAAGACACCTTGCTTGTAAAGATCAGCAAACAATTGAACTGCCTTTACATGCTTAGGGCTATTAAATGCCGCTTTACCCTTTTCAAAAATAGGCAGGCCCATATATTGGAACCAAGGAATCATGCCGCCATCGCCACTCTTGGTTGCCAATTTAGGCGAGAACGCTGCAACGCCGGTTTTTTTGGTAATTTCACGAGCAGCGCTAATAAACTGATCAAAATTCTTCGGATCATTTTTAATGCCGCTCTTATTTAGGATCTCTTTGTTATATGCAATAACCGATACTGCGTTATAAAAAGGGAAACCATAAATTTTGCCATTAACCGTTAGATCCGCCAAAGCGCCTGGCTGATATTCTGTTTTGTTTTTACCAATTAAAACATCCAGCGGAACAATCAAATCTTTATGAGCAAATTCATGCGTCCATGGCGTATTAAAATTCACCAGCGCCGGTGGATTACCTGCAGCAATTGCAGAAATCAGCTTAGGTTGAATCTGATCCCAGTTCATATCAACCCAAACGGCTTCCAGCTCAGGGTTGGCTTTATTAAAGCGCTGAACGGTATCGTTCCAATATGGGGCAAATTTGGTCAGGTTAAATGTCCAGAATTCAACCTTAGTCGTATCTGCGGCCTGAGCAAATGTTGAAGACAATAAAGCGGCCAGCATCAACGGACGAACTAATTTAAAACGCTTTGACATGATTCTCTCTCCGATTTTATTAAGTGGGTTTTATATCCCACCATTTTTGGAATACGACCTTGTTTTGACTCGACTAGCTAATTGATGCTTTTTTTAAAAATTGAACTTCAAAACACTTAACAGATTTCTCGCGAGAAATGTATTTTAACCACTGAAAACAGCACTTATAAAGCGCTTTGCTTAGGTAATCAAAAGCAAAATGTAGGCATTTCATAGGTACAAGTCAAGACATAGGCATATTCGTTGTATTTTTGGCATAGATAGCAGCACAGAACGCTGATGCAGCCTTAATGTAGTGCCGTGCCATAAACTACATAAATAGTTTAAATTACTCGCAAAAAGGAGGAGAAAATGGCTAAACGAAGTGAATATGTAGCATATTTGCTAGAACTACTCGCCCCAATGGGCACGTTGCGTGCCAAGGCCATGTTTGGTGGCTACGGCTTGTATTGCGATGAAATTTTCTTTGCCATCGTTGCAGACGATATTTTGTATATCAAAACAGATGCAGAATCGAAGCCTGATTTTTGCAAGCTAGGGTCTGTTGACGTTTCATTCACGGCTGCGTTGGCTGCAGTTTTGGGGCTGAACAAGGCAAAAGACGCAAGGTGGTACGAGTACCATGAGCGTCTTTTAACGCCGTGCAGCCCCAAAAATGCAGCCAACCCGAAGGGCTGAGTCGGAAAACGGCCATTCACTGCGTTATGCTCCTCGGAAATAACTAGTTATTGCCTTCGTCGCATGCCTTGTGCTTGGCCGTTTTCCGGCTCAGCGCAATTGTGAATGAAACGTCAACAGACCCTGGGCCTCAAGCCATTTAGCTACAGCAAAAAAACGGCTTAGAACTAAGCATGGCGTATTACCCGCTGCCCGAAGACGCTTTAGAAGAAGCAGCAACAATGATTTTCTGGGCAAAAAATGGCATCGCAGCGGCACTGCGTCAACGCCAACCACTGAAAAACAAAGGTAAAACATAACAAGTCTCTGTAATACGTAAGCAGTAAAGACTTCACGACAAAGCGGTTCTCGTAGACAATTAGCCAAGCATGCGGCCTTCGGGAAGAAGCCTGTCATTCGGGCTGAACCTTGATCGATCGCAAGTGTCTGAATCTATTTGCAGACGGCCATTGTTTAAATCTACTGTCCCTTGATCGAGAGTATCGAAATGCGTCAGATTACTGTTAGTCGTAATACGCTGGAAACCCAGATTACCGTCACGCTCAATCTTGATGGAACAGGGGTATCAAAATTTGATACCGGCGTGCCCTTTTTTGAACATATGCTCGATCAGGTGGCTCGCCACGGTTTATTCGACATCGAAATCAAAGCGATCGGCGATTTACATATCGACGCCCATCACACCGTAGAAGACGTTGGCATTACCTTGGGCCAAGCCTTTGCCCAAGCCGTGGGTGATAAAAAAGGCATTCGTCGTTACGGCCATAGCTATGTGCCACTTGATGAAGCACTGAGCCGCGTAGTGGTCGACTTATCAGGCCGTCCCTGTCTGGAATACAACGTTGAATACACCCGTGCCATGATTGGCGGCTTTGATGTTGATCTGTTTGGCGAATTCTTCAGAGGCTTTATCAATCACGCGGCCATCAGCCTGCATATTGATAACCTGAAAGGCCAGAATGCCCACCATCAGGCCGAAACCGTATTTAAAGCCTTAGGCCGCGCACTGCGTATGGCCGTAGAGCTAGATGAGCGCATGGCGGGCATCACACCTTCTACCAAAGGCACTTTAGTCGGCTAATGCGGCTACTTATCACCACTCTTGCGCTCATTTTGTCCTGCCCAAGCCACGCAGCAGCCAACTGGCTACAATGGGCACAGGATCGCGATTCCAGCGGCTGGATAGATACTGACTCAGTAATAGAGCGGCGTAATCATATTTACTACCGCTATCAGTGGCGCTATTTAAATCTGCAAAACAGCCCGCATGGTGAATACGATAAGCGGCAAACAAGTGCTGCGGTAGATTGCCAGGCAGAGCAGAGCGCCAGCTTAAAGCATCTTTTATTGCGGCAAGATGTAGCAATTGCTGAGCTTAGCGGCCATGATTTCATCTCACAAGATCTGGCCGGCACCGTACATGCTGTCGCTTGCCTGATCGCGGAGCAGAAAAAACGTGGCACAGCCTTGCAACTGTGTCAGTATCAAGCTGATATCAATCACCCGATCTGCGGCAATGAGGCCCTGATCAAACGCTGAAAATCACCATGAAAATTGCAGTCGTCGATTATGGAATGGGTAATTTACGCTCGGTTACCAAAGCTTTAGAACACGTTGCAGGCAACAGCGCTGAAATTGTGCTGACCGCAGACCCTAGCGTCGTGGCCGCTGCCGATAAAGTGGTTTTCCCTGGCCAAGGTGCCATGCCCGATTGCATGAAAGAGTTGACTGAGCGCGGCTTAAAACAAGCCGTACTTGATGCCACCCACAACAAACCTTTTCTTGGCATTTGTGTGGGCGCGCAGCTTTTATTCGAACATAGCGAAGAAGGCAATACCGCTGGCCTTGGCGTTTTTAAAGGCAAGGTAGTGCGCTTTCCAAAAGATAAAATGTTTGATGCCCAAGGCCAAAAACTAAAAGTGCCGCACATGGGTTGGAATGAAATGTTTAAAGTGCATGATCATCCGCTTTGGGCTGGCATTAACGATGCCGAACGCTTTTATTTTGTGCACAGCTATCACTTTCAGCCCACAGAAAATATTGCCGTTTTAGAAAGCAGCTACCCATATCGCTTTGCAGCAGCAGTAGCAAGGGATAATATCTTTGCTATTCAATGCCATCCTGAAAAAAGTCATCATGCTGGTCTAAGCTTATTAAAGAATTTTGTAAACTGGGACGGATGTATCTAAAAGGGAGATGAATGCAAAATATCTGAATGCCGCGCTTTGCAGCATTAAAAGCAAGGAGCTAATAGCAGGGGTTTTCTCAACAATACCCTGCAATTGGGCCCATTTAGAGCAGCCATCCATCGTATTTTTCTTTTATACTGACTTGTAATGTCTTGATTTAATCATGGCAAAACTTTTTCTCCACACTAAATTATAAACCTGACGCCATCATGCTTATCATTCCTGCAATCGACCTTAAAGACGGCCAATGCGTACGCCTACGCCAAGGCGAAATGGACGATGCCACTGTATTTTCTGACGATCCGGCCAGCTTTGTAAGCCACTGGTTAGGCCAGGGCGCCCGCCGCATGCACCTTGTTGATCTAAACGGTGCCTTTGCTGGCAAACCCAAGAATCTATCTGCGGTTAAAAGCATTCTCAAAGCAATCAATGGCGAAGTGCCCGTCCAGTTAGGTGGCGGCATTCGCAGCTTAGAGACCATAGAAATGTATCTGGATGCAGGCATCGATTACGTCATTATCGGCACCGCAGCCATCAAGCAACCCGGCTTTTTACACGAAGCCTGCGATGCTTTCCCCGGCCAGATTATTGTAGGGCTGGATGCCAAAGATGGCTTTGTCGCCACCGATGGCTGGGCCAAGATTACGGATCTGAATGTGATTGATCTGGCCAAGCGTTTTGAAGGCTACGGTGTAGAAAGTGTGATCTACACCGATATCGGCCGCGATGGCATGCTCTCTGGCGTGAATATCGAAGCCACCGTGAAACTGGCCCAAGCACTAACTATCCCCGTGATTGCCTCAGGTGGCCTGACCAATCTGGATGATGTTAGAAAGCTAGCTGAAGTTGAAGCAGAAGGAATCGAAGGCGTGATTACAGGCCGTGCCATTTATGAAGGCACCATAGACTTTAAAGCGGCGCAAGAACTGGCCGACGAACTGTCTAGCTAAAACCGGGCAGAAAAACGATGGCTTTATGCTCCGTTTTTCTTACCCCCATGCCGCGACAAGGTGCCCATGTCACAACCTGACTGGTATGAATGGGCACAAAATGAGCGAGCCATTGGTGAGTATTTTCTTGCAGAAAATCCACTCTGGTTTAAGCAGGTGTGCCAGCTCTTATTTGATTGCAACCCAATGATGATCAATTTGGTGGCAAACCCCGAAGACTATGCGTCTGAAGTGGGGAGTATTTTACGTATTCTGCCGCAATGCCAATCAGTACAAGATGTGCAAGACGTTTTATACAACGTCTTTACCCAGTGGTTTAGCCCGGAATTTGCCGGCGGCCTTAGCCAGTATGCTGATACGGCACAAAAATTATGGGCACTCTGGCTTAACCAGCAACTTGATGACTAACGAAAAAACCTCATGCCTCTCGCAAAACGTATTATCCCCTGCCTCGACGTCACCGCTGGCCGTGTTGTAAAAGGTATCAATTTTGTGGGCCTGCGCGATGCAGGCGACCCGGTTGAAATTGCCAAGAAATACGATGCTCAGGGTGCAGACGAAATCACTTTTTTAGATATCACCGCCTCATCCGATCAGCGCGATATTATTTTGCATGTGATTGAAGAAGTCGCCGCGCAAGTGTTTATTCCGCTCACCGTTGGTGGCGGCGTGCGCGTCGTTGATGATATTCGCCGCCTGCTGAACGCAGGCGCAGATAAAGTCAGTATCAACACCACAGCAGTAACCAATCCGCAAATGGTCAAAGACGCTGCGGATCGCTTTGGCAGCCAGGCCATTGTAGTGGCTATTGATGCAAAACAAGTCAGCCTGCCGGGCGAACCATTACGCTGGGAAGTATTTACTCACGGCGGCCGCAATGCCACGGGGCTGGATGCCATTGAATGGGCCACCCGTATGCAGATATTGGGTGCTGGTGAGATTTTACTCACCAGTATGGATAGAGATGGCACCAAGATCGGCTTTAATCTGCCACTCACCCGTGCAGTGAGCGATGCAGTGGATATCCCCGTGATTGCCTCGGGTGGCGTCGGTAATGTGCAGCACTTGGTAGATGGCGTGATCCAAGGCCACGCCGATGCTGTACTGGCCGCGAGCATCTTCCACTTTGGTGAATACACCATCCGCCAAGCCAAAGAAGCGATGCGTGCAGCGGGAATTGAAGTGCGATTGTGAGCTGCTGTTTTACCTAGCAAAACCCAAATCTTGAAACACGGAGGGCACAGAGAACACGGAGTTTCACGGAGAGAAACAAGGCTTGAGTTAAGTTGTTTTACGTTAGGCTTTAAGTATTTAAAAACCCAGCAATTAGGATTCGTATCGCAGCGAGTGGCACTGGGCTTAATCCCCCTTGAAACACGCCGGAGTGAGGAACAAGCGGGGCGGGGTTTCGACAAGGGAGCGAGGCAGCGAGCCAATCCCGCCCGCCGCCGACTCGATTGTCCGCAGCGAAGGGGCCTTCGTGTTTCGTGGGGTGGCCTTCTTTGGCTTCGTTTCTTGGCCACACAAGAAAGGAAGGTCCAGCGGGACGCCCGCACCTAAATCAACGTGCCGAAGGCACTAAAAAAGGTCTTTTGACTTTGGTTAGCGCGTATGGAGTGAAACCCGCCGTTTACGTAGCTTTTTAGACATAAATGGCGGATTTCACCCGCCCTACGATGACTTAGCTAGCTTGATAGTAGGGTTGTGTGAGGCTTGTCCATTAAATACTCAATGAGAATAAAGGTCGACTGATGAGTTGGTTAGACGAAATTAAATGGGATGAAAAAGGCTTGGTCCCCGTGATTGCACAAGATAAAGACAGCGGCCGGGTGCTGATGTTTGCCTATGCTAATCGCGAAGCCGTGGCACTCACTGCCGAAAAAAACACCGCACATTACTGGACTCGCTCCAGACAAAAGCTCTGGCATAAAGGCGAAGAATCGGGGCATTTTCAGAACGTGTCGGCGATTCAATTTGATTGCGATGGCGATGTACTGATTTACCAAATCGAGCAAGTAGGCGGCATTGCCTGCCACACTGGCCGCAGCAGCTGTTTTTTCCGCACCCTGCTTAATGATGAATGGGTCATCACAGACCAAGTTATCAAAGATCCGTCTACTATTTATGGCTCTACAAATAAGCCATAAATACAGCAGATAGGTAAGGCAGTTTAAAAATACACCGCGGTATCAGTAAAATGATAGATACGTCGCTAAATCCGCAAGATTTCCATATATTCGCCACATACTTGTAACCTAATAGCAATATAATCAAGCTCTGAATTGCATCAGGAATAAAGATCTATGGTTTCCGCAGACATTTTAGAACGCTTATCCGCCACACTGGCCAGCCGCCGTGGTAGCGACCCCGCCACCTCTTATGTTGCTAAATTGTTTCATAAGGGCACGGACGAAATCTTGAAAAAGGTGGGTGAAGAAGCCGTTGAAACAATTATGGCGGCCAAAGACGGCGATAAGCTGCATATTGTTCGCGAAGTTGCTGATCTATGGTTCCACACGTTGGTCCTGCTTGAGCATATTGGCCTTAGCCATGAAGATGTACTGGCAGAATTAGCCCGCCGTGAAGGCATCTCCGGCATTGATGAGAAAAACGCTCGCAAGGAGCTATAAGCAATGAGCGATTGCCTGTTTTGTAAAATTGCGGCTGGCGAGATCCCCGCTAAAAAAGTGTTTGAAGACGATGATGTGATCGCCTTTCACGATATCCATCCTGTGGCCCCTGTGCATTTCTTGCTGGTGCCCAAAATTCATATTGATTCTTTAGCCCATGCGACAGCTGAGCATCAAACTTTGCTTGGTAAAATGCTCTTGCTCACCTCAAAACTGGCTGCAGAACAAGGCTTAAGCGATGGCTATCGCACCATTATTAATACTGGGCACGGCGGTGGGCAGACATTTTTCCACCTGCATATGCATATTATTGGCGGTAAACCGCTATCCACGAATATCTCAGAAATCAGCACACAATAAAGCATAGGAGTTATACATCATGGGTTCATTCAGCATCTGGCACTGGTTAGTCGTATTGGTGATTGTTGTTTTGGTGTTTGGCACCAAAAAGCTGGGCAATATCGGTAAAGATTTAGGCTCGGCCGTAAAAGGCTTTAAAGATGGCATTAAAGACGGTGAAACACCGGCAGCCAAAACAGAAGATAAACCTGTCGACATTAACAAACCTTAAGGCTGGCCCGTGCTTGATGTAAGTTTTGGCGAGCTAATAGTTATTGGCGCCGTCGCCTTAATCGTCGTTGGCCCAGAGAAACTCCCTAAAGTTGCACGCACTGCTGGCGCTTTGCTTGGCCGTGCACAGCGCTTTATCTCAACAGTAAAAGCAGATCTGGATAAGGAGTTTCAACTGGCGGAATTAGCCAAGGTTGAAGCGGAAATCCGTGCCGAAGCCTCAGCGCTTAGCCAGACCATACACCAGCCCTTAGAAGAAGCGGCTCAGGCTTTATCCGAGCCGCAGCCTCTGGAAGAAGCAATTCAAGCCGATCAGCAAGCGGCTCAAGCGCTCGCTGCAAAAACGGTTGAGATTCCACCCGGCCCTCAGGGTGATTTATTCGCTCCTCCCGCACCTCCTCTTTCAGGCTCCAGGCCAGATCGGCGTTAAACAATGACGGATAACCTCCAGCCCCTCTTAGTGCATTTAATCGAGCTGCGTACGCGGATTGTGCGTATTGCTGCGGTTTTCTTAGTTGGATTTATTGCCTGTTTTGCTTTTTCCGAACAGCTTTATGATCTGATGGTGGCCCCGCTTGCCCATGTTTTACCTAATCAAAAACTGATTACCATTGGCATTGCCTCACCCTTTGTTTTGCAAATCAAGATCTCCTCGATGGCCGCGTTTATGCTTACGCTGCCGCACACCCTCTATCAGGTATGGGGCTTTATTGCTCCGGGGCTTTATGCCCATGAAAAAAAGCTGATTTTGCCGCTGGTGCTGGCGTCCACCCTATTGTTTATGTTGGGAGTGGGCTTTGCCTATTTCCTCGTTTTTGGCGTGGTCTTCTCCTTTATTGTTTCTGTTGTACCCGCATCCATGCAATGGCTGCCCGATTCGGGTGAGTATCTTGATTTTGCCATCGGCATGTTTATCTCGTTTGGCGTGACCTTTGAAGTACCTATTCTGGTGATTGTGCTGGTGCGGATGGGTTTTATCAGCATTGCTAAGCTGAAAGAGATTCGTCCCTATGTTATCGTCGGGGCCTTTGTCATCGCCGCTGTTGTTACGCCGCCTGATGTGGTATCTCAATGCCTGCTGGCTATCCCGCTCTGGTTATTGTTTGAAGCAGGTGTGCTGGTTGCCAGCTGGCTGTACCGACCTCCCCAGAAAACTATCGAAAGCGCCCCATGATTCCGCAACTCCGAATATTCCAAACCCTGCTGTTTTTGCTTGCCGCAGTGCCCTGCGGCATTCCTTTTCGTTATCAGCCCAATCCAGTATTTCCATCCGAGCTAGCCGCTTTAGTCTTGGCAGTGCTGATGGTGCTCACCGCCACCCTGCTGCCTCGCCGTGAGAAATCCAACCCGCCCTATGCCAGCCTAATCTGGTTTGGCCTGGCAGCAGTGATTGCGCTGCAAATGGTGTTGATGCCGGTGTTGTATTGGTCTGATCGCACCGAGCCTATTCTCTATGCGCTCACCGCAGCATTCTCGGTGTGGGCCTTGGCACGGGCAACAGATCACTTTGGCAAAATGCAACTCGCTACCTACTTTGCCTGGGGATTACTCGCGGGAGCGATTTTCAACTCTGCGGTATCCGTACAGCAGGTGATTGAGCTGATACAAAATGGGCCACGACTCATCTTTGGCCATTTAGGGCAAAAGAATTTATATGGCCATTATTTAACTTGGGGGCTTGCCGCCGCCGCATGGTTAACCGCCGAGAAAGAGCTGCCTAAAACTTGGTTCTGGCCCGTAGCGGTTTGGCTGGCGCTTGCCATTGCCTGGAGCAGCTCACGCTCACCGCTCATGTATGCCAGTGCATGGCTGGTATTTGGATTGTTGTCGGCATGGCTGGGCAAAGACAGCGTACGCCGCTTTGGCTGGTTGCTCACAGCCTGCGCCGTGCTAATTATAGTGATGCAATTTGTTGCCCCTTGGGTAAACGATGCTTTGCAATCGCTGCTGCATGCTAAGAATGAAGTGCCTACAGGGCTTGATCGCCTCGATTCCAATGGCTCGCGCCGCTTTGTTGAGTGGCAAAAAGCGTGGATCACTTTCCTGGCCCATCCTTGGCTTGGTATAGGCTGGGCAGCTTATCCATCACAAAGTATTGCCCTGCAAATCAATCCTGCTTTTGCCATTGTGCAAGAAAGCGTGCTGTTTACCCACGCACATAATTCGCTGCTCAATATCATGGCCGAAACCGGCTTGGCAGGTACTCTGGTAATGGCAGGCGGCATCTTGTGGATGTTTGTGGCTTTACTGAAGCGTGAACACGATCCAGTCAAAATCTTTGGCGCGGCGATGGTCATCGTTTCGGTGCTGCATAGTCTGGTTGAATACCCTCTTTGGTATTACCACCTGCTTGGCCCCTTTGCATTAGCACTGTTCTTTATGCGCTCTGATGCGCCTCGCAAGCTGCAACTACCTGACTGGGTAGAGCGTGCAAGCCTTGGCACTTATGGCGTTGCAGCGCTGGCTACCGCAGTATTTGGTGGCCTGCTCTACATCCAGATTTACCCGATTATGGATCCATCCGATAAAGCAGCAGAAAACGCTGGCCGGATTAAGACTTTGCAAAAACTAAAGCAAAATCCATTAATCGATTTCTATGCTGATTTTGCGCTGTCTAATTATATTGTCGCCAGCAAGCAAGACATGCCGTGGAAGCTACAGATTTTAGACAGACTCAATCAAGTTCGCCCTTATCCTAGCCAGCTCAGCGATCAAGCCATTATGGAAACGCTCAGTGGCAATAGCAGCAAAGCCCACAAGCTGATGCGCCAAGCTGCGTTTTCCTACCCAGAAAGCCTAGATTACTTCCGCGAAGCAATCTTGGAATTTAAAGAGCCAGAAGTACGCGCTTTAATCAAGGAAGTGGAAGACGCTGAGAAGTTATTTGGGAAGGAAAAGAAGTAGGGAGAGATGGGGTTTCTCCCCATTCGATCAACTTAAGGGAATTTGTAGGTTGGGTTAGCAATCTGCGTGCGAGGTTTACCAAGTTCAGATATATCGCGTAACCCAACATTCTTTTCCACCTCAATGTTGGGTTAGCTGATTTATCCGCCCCAATAGGCGAATAAATCAGCTAACCCAACCTACAAAAACATCATATTCCGCGTGGTTTGCTTAAGTTGATAGGATTGGGGTTTATCCCGCCTCGTAATCTACACAGCAAGAGCATGAATAAAAAACTCACGATTGCCGTCGCCGCCTGTAATTGGGCTAGCGAAGTAATTTTGAGTTGTAAATCCAGCCGCTGTCGCGGCTGTTTTTATTTTGTCTTCGACTTGAGCGTAAAGGCTTTCATCTTTCACGATGCCGCCACGGGCGATTCCGGCTTTGCCTACTTCAAACTGCGGCTTTACCAAAAACAGTACGCTGGCTTGCGGCTGCAACATGGCGCGTAGTGCGGGCAGGATCAGCGTGAGCGAGATAAAAGACACATCGCCCACAATCAATTGCAGCGGTCCGTCTTGCACCTCGGCAATCAGCTCGGGTACTAAATGGCGGGCATTGACGCCCTCAAACTGCACCACTCTGGCGTCGCTAAGCAGCCTTGGGTGCAGCTGGCCGTGGCCAACTTCCACCCCGATTACTTTGCGCGCGCCCGCTTGCAGCAAGCAATCGGTAAAGCCACCGGTAGAAATCCCCACATCAAGCACTTGCCAGCCCGCCACATCCACACCGGCCTGCTCTAAAGCGCCCGCCAGCTTAAACCCGCCACGGGAAACAAAGCGATCACTCT
Source organism: Iodobacter arcticus (assembly GCF_042664895.1). NCBI lineage: Bacteria > Pseudomonadati > Pseudomonadota > Betaproteobacteria > Neisseriales > Chitinibacteraceae > Iodobacter > Iodobacter arcticus. The sequence continues at coordinate 18,218 of NZ_JBHTBQ010000019.1, read as the reverse complement.
CGTCGCTCGCCACAAAGAGTGGCAGATCTTTTGCGAGCTTTTGACTGGCTTTGGTCATGATCTTGCCAGCGCAGCTGACACGACCTGCTGCGATCATCACTTGTGCGGCAGTGCGAGAAGGGGCAAGCCCCTGCTCTACTAATAAAACATCCACACGCAACATTAATGCACCGATTTCTTCAGGCAATCTTGAGCAACGATGATGTCATTGCGCTCTAAAAAGCTATCGCTGCCCTTAGTCCACCACAGCCATTCGCCATTACCCCAAGCAGCGCCACTGGCTTTGCGCTGCTCATCCAAATCATAGATGCGGCCATCGACTCGCAGACGAACCTGCGCCATATCGGCACTAGAGGTCACGTAAAACGACGCGCCACCTTTGCATTGGTACGAACCAGTAATTTCATTGGGCGTGGCGTAAGCCATACCGCTAAGCAAAACTAAAACCAGTGCGCGCAACATTAGAATTTCTCCGAAGCAGCAAGATAGCGCCATTTTCCCGGCGGTAAATCACCCAGTAAGACGCGGCCAATGCGAATCCGTTTTAACCCCACCACTTCTAAGCCGACTAATTCACACATGCGGCGAATCTGGCGTTTTTTGCCTTCTCTCAAAATAAAGCGTAGCTGATTTTCATTTTGCCAGCTTACCCGAGCAGGCTTCAGCGCCTTGCCATCAAGACTTAGGCCATGATTTAGCTTTTTCATCCCCTCGCTGGAAAGCTGGCCTGACACACGCACCAGATATTCTTTTTCAACATTCGAGTTCTCACCGATCAAGGTCTTTGCCACGACGCCATCTTGCGTCAGCACCAGCAAACCTACCGAATCGATATCCAAGCGCCCAGCAGGGGCAAGATCACGCATATGCGGCGGCACAAAGCGAATACCGCTGGTGTCCCCCTCCCAATGGTTATCCGGCACCACCAGCGCTACCGCAGGGGTATAGCCTTTTTCTGCCTGACCAGACACATAGCCCACCGGCTTATTCACCAAAATGGTCACGCGCCCGGCTTGAGTGGCTTTTGCCGCAGGCTCTAGCGTCACGGTCTGGCTAGGTAAAACCTTGCTACCCAATACATCCACCACCACGCCATCGACCTTTACCCAGCCCTTGGCAATATATTCATCGGCCTCACGGCGCGAGCAAAGACCTAGTTCGGCTAAGCGCTTTGATAAACGTAATTCTTCCATACACTGTTATCCTTTCATTCCACTGACCATGCTTGCCTGAAATTCTAAGCAGACAAGCTGCATCTTTCACAAGGGCACCGCGCATCAAATAAACATATTTTGATTAAACACAACTAATCGCAATACTCAAGACGAGCACATGTCATTAAGATGCAGAACTGACCATTTTCGCACGAGAGAGCCCTCACGATGGAATATCTTGCTGTAAAACATCTACATATGCTGTTTATTGCCCTATCACTAGGGCTATTTTTACTACGCGGAGGGCTGATGCTGGCTGAATCTGCACGCTTGCAACAACGCTTCTTTCGTATTGCCCCGCATATTATCGATACTGCACTTTTAATTAGTGCAATAAGCTTAGCGATGATGTATCCGGGGCCGAAAGCATGGCTGGGAGCCAAGGTAGTTGGCTTGCTGGTGTATATCGTATTGGGGACGATTGCACTAAAACGCGGCAAAACCAAAACCATCCGCACCTGTGCTTTGATCGCGTCACTACTCACCTTTGCTTATATTATTGGTGTGGCATTTAGCAAAAGTGCATTCTTGGGATTTGCATAAGATACGCTTTGACAGGTGGGCAGTAGCTCTTGTGCCCACCACTACAAAAATTAAATCGTATGGCTAGCCTGCCAATGCCCTGATTTACCGCCTTGTTTTTCCAAAAGACGAATCTGCGACATAATCATGCCGCGATCTACGGCTTTGCACATATCGTAGATAGTTAGCAGCGCCACATTGAGTGCCGTCAACGCTTCCATTTCTACGCCTGTACGCCCGACTGTTTCAGCAGTCACTTCACAACGCACCAGGCTGCCCGCCCGATCAATCGTGAAATCGACACTCACACTGGTCAGTGGAATCGGATGGCAAAGCGGGATTAAATCGGCGGTACGTTTAGAAGCCATAATGCCTGCAATCCTTGCCACGCCGAGCACATCGCCTTTTTTATGGCTGCCCGTTTCAATTAAATGCAAGGTAGTGGGCAACATGCGAATTTCGCCCACGGCCCGGGCAATGCGGTGGCTATCTACTTTGCTACCCACATCAACCATATGCGCTTCGCCATTAGCGTTGAAATGCGTTAGCCCCGATGGCGTATCAGCTTGATTCTGATCGGTGGGCCGGTAAGGCATAGGAATGGTGTCAACCCCTGATAAACGTGCGGCACATACGGCTAAATCATCTTGGGTATTTAGGTTTGGAAACGCCAAATCAGGGAAATCAACATACTGAAGCTTCAGGCTTTCTTGCCAAGCCGATAATTTAAGCTCCTGCCGCGATAATCTATCCATCAAAGATGGCAATACATCGTGCCGCAACATGCAAATCGTTGGATGGATTTGCCCATCAGGTGTACGTGCTACCACCACCTGTGCTTCGCTCTGCTCTATACACTCTAACAACCTGCCTACCAGATCAGCAGGCAAGAAAGGCACATCGCAAGGCAAAACCAGCAGATATTCAGCAGGGGACGCCAGTAAAGCAGAATGAATGCCCGCTAAAGGTCCGGGGTGGCCGGGATAAACATCGCGTAAAACAGGCGAGCCAAAGCGCGCATAATCGGGCAGATTCCGATTTGCCGAGATCAAAATGTGATCCACAGGCCGGGTCTGTCGCGATAGTGCTTCTAAACTCCATTCAACCAAAGGTTTACCTGAAAGCTCAACCAAGCCTTTATCGCGCCCGCCCATACGACGCCCTTCACCGCCAGCCAGAATGACAGCATCCAAAATCATCTTAAACCACCCTCAAGTACTGCCAGCGATCGAGCGCGCTCTGATCGCTCTCTCGTGCATCAACCCATTCTAGGCAAGCGCCACTCCCTTCTTTTTTCCAGAATGGCGCCTGTGTTTTTAGAAAATCCATAATAAATGCATTGGCTTCATATGCAGCCTGGCGATGCGCTGATGCCGTGAGTACAAGCACAATTTGCTCAGCAGCGCGTAAATCGCCTACCCGGTGAATCAGCGTAACCGCCTGTAAAGGCCAGTGATCACACGCCTGATCAACAATTTTAGCCAGTGATTTTTCTGTCATGCCCGGATAATGCTCAAGACTCATCGTAGTAATGCTACCGTCAAAATCCCTTACCCTCCCGACAAAAGCGACCATCGCGCCCATATCGGCCCTGCCATCAAAGCGAGCATATTCGGCAGCAAAATCAAAATCTGCACTTTGTACTTGAATTCGGATCTCAGACATCATCCCCCCGTCACCGGCGGAAAAATCGCCACCTCTGCGTGGGCCGGAATCAGCTCATGCAAGCTCGCCATTTCCTGATTGATGGCAACACGAAATACCTTATTCCCCGACAATTCATCGGCCCAAACACCACCACGCCCGACCAAAATAGCAATCAAGGCCGCAACCGTGGCAGGCACAGGCAGGGGCAGCGCTTCTTCACTACAAGCAAATACATCACGCAGCCGGGCAAAATATAAAATACGAATCATTGATTAAAGGCCTAAATTACGAATATTTCATTGGCCTACCGTCAGTAAACCAAATGTTTTTTTAGCGAGTTTACCCACCGCGGCCAGCGGATCCTGACGAATCGCGCGCTCTTCATCGGCAATCACCAGATATAAGCCATCTAAAGCTTTGCGTGTTACATATTGCTCCACCGTTGCGTCTTCAGCTTTCAGCAAACCCAACCCTGACACCTTGGCAGCCAGCGTATTGTATTGCTGAGCCAACTGCAGCTTTGAAGTAGTTTGCCGGACTACCGGTAAGAATTGTTCAGACAACTGCGTCTGGCTTACCGATTTAAAATATTGTGTTGCGGCATCATCTGCGCCTAACAAAATATTTTTTGCGTCTTGTACGCTCATTTTTTTAACCGCATTAATCAGTAATTGCTTAGCACGAGGCACGGCGGCTTCTGCTGCCCGATTCATCGAGATTTGCAAATCATCGATCGATGGCCCAAAACCTAAAGTACGCAGAATCGGCTCTGCCTGGCGCATCGTATCTGGTAAGGGAATACGGACTTTTTCATTGGCTAAAAAGCCATCGCTTTTACTCAATTGCAAAGTGGCATTGCTCACGCCTTGCATCAACGCTTCTTTTAAACCACCTGAGGCATCACGCTCGGAAAGTAAATCAAAACCACCTGCCAATACGGGCAGCGCCAGCAGGGAAAGTAAGCCAAGTAAAATACTACGCCGAAGATTCACTTTCATATCAAGATCCCGTAATTAACGCGAGTCTTACGTACATGGAATAAATTGCAGCATAGCATTAATCCCCCGATTCAACGCATGCCATATAAAGGAATAAACGTCACTTTATCTCCAACACTAATCGTTTCGCCCACGGCAATATCCACTAAACCCGTTCCCCATACCACAGATGTTAATACCCCCGAGCCTTGCTGAGGGTAAATCTCTACCTGCCCCTCACTATTTAATCTGCCCCGCAAAAATTCGCGGCGATTGCCGACTTTTTTCCATTCAAATGCAGCGCTTAGCTTAAAGCGCAATGGCTCTGTATTTAAACAAGCTAGCCGAGCCAATAAAAAGGGGCGAACTAATAAAAGAAAGGTAACAAAACTAGAAACAGGATTCCCAGGTAAACCAATAAAATCGCACTCACCAATTCGCCCATAAGCAAATGGCTTGCCCGGCTTAATAGCGATTTTCCATAAATCTAATGTGCCAAGCTGCTCTACCGCCGCTTTAACATGGTCTTCTTCACCTACCGAAACGCCGCCCGAAGTAATCAACACATCGTGCTCTTTAGCCGCCTGCTGCAAAATATTTCTAGTCAAAGAAGCATCATCAGCAACAATGCCCAAATCGGTGACGATGCAATCATCCAATAAAGCCGTAATTGCATAGCGGTTTGAATTATATATTTTGCCTGCCGTCAGCGGCTGGCCCGGCTCCAGCAGCTCATCCCCTGTCGATAGAAGAGCTACTTTCAAGGGGCGCTTTACAGATAGCTCCGCCACGCCAATCGACGCAGCCAGACCAATCGCAGCCGCGCTTAAGCGGCTGCCAGCGGGCAGGATCATCGTGCCTGCTTCAATATCCTCACCGCGCAAACGAATATTGGCGCCTAGTTTTACTTTTTGAGTGATATAAACCAGCCCATCCTCACAGCGGCAGTCTTCCTGCATGACCACCACATTCGCCCCTGCCGGGATAGGTGCACCTGTAAAAATTCTAGCCGCCTCACCCAAGCCCAGCGCTTGCCCCACTTCACCCGCAGCAATTCGCTGCACCAGCGAAAAATAAGCAGGCCACTCCTCACCCACATTCAGTGCATAGCCATCCATGCCGCTATTATCGAAAGCAGGCACTGCAATTTGCGAAACCACATCTTCAGCCAATACGCGGCCACAGGCCTGATTTAAAGATAATATTTCGGCAGCCTGTGAAACACGGGCTTGCGATAATAAACGGGATAAGGCGCTATCAAAATCCAGCATGGCAACTCGCAGCAATAAACGCTGCAATCGCTGCAGCTTGGTTAAGATCGAAAACAGGCAGGTGACTATCCGGCGAGAAATCGCTGGCAATGGCGATGATGTGCTCATCATCTAAGACGGGAAAACCGGCACGACAGACTGCTATTTTGGGGATAGCGGCCGCTTTAAAGCCTTCTACCAAGACTAAATCCACTGGTGCTAAGCGGGCCAGCAACTCATTAAGTGGCAAAGCCCCCTGATGCAGCAGGGCAAAGCCTTGAGGCGATGCCAGCAATACCTCCCCCGCACCCGCAGCCCGAAAGCGTGTGGTGTCTTTGCCCTCAGGCTCAAACTGCACAGCATGATGGGTATGCTTAATCACGCTCACCGAGAGGCCCAGTTGCGCTAATTCTGGCAGTAGTTTTTCTATCAGCGTGGTCTTACCACTGCCCGACCAGCCTGCAATACCTAACACACGCTGAGCAGATGGCAACGCAGGCGGTGGAGCAGATTCAGACTGCAGCTGCGAGGAGAAGCTTGGTTTAAGAGAAATTTCACGCATTTTTAAGGCAATAACTCCTTATTTTAAAAAGAGTGCATGGAATATCGCTCAACCCAGCGCTCCTGCTGCTGGCCAGCTTTGCCTCACTCTTCATTAAAGCTTGATAGAAAAATCCTGTGCAGGCAAAGCGCTTACAAGCGGCTGAAACTGCTTAGTTTCATCATCAAAGCCCAGCAAAGCGCCGTGCTCAAAATCAAAAAACCAACCATGCACGCTCAGTGCATCAGTGCCCAAACGCTCTTTAATCCAAGGGAAAGTTTCAAGATTATCTAAAGAATCACGAATCGCTTCCAGCTCGCAGGCGCGATACTGGATGGCTTTATCAGCGTTAGGCAGTTGTTGCAGGACACGCTCTTTTGCCTTGCTGGCAATATGAATCCAGCGGCCAAGAAAATCATCTTTCTCTACAATATCCGAGCTATCCATCAGCCCTTTAATACCCCCACAGTGGCTATGCCCAAGCACCACAATACGACTAACATTGAGCACAGTAACAGCGTATTGCAAGGCTGCAGATACCCCTTGATTGGTAGTCCCCTGCTCAAAAGGAGGCACCAAATTGGCCACGTTGCGAATAATAAACATCTCGCCAGGCGCACATTGGGTCAGGATGGCGGGATCAACGCGGGAGTCACAGCAGCCTATCAACACGGTGGTTGGTGTCTGGCCTGCTCGTAAACGGTCAAACAAAGCAGTTTCGCCAGCAAAGTACTGCTGTTGGAATTCACGAAAACCTTCAATAAACTGATGCAAATCGGCCATAAGGGTAAACCCGTAAAGAAACGGGCTGATTATCCATCAGTTTGCGATAAAAATCGCTGTATCTATCGTAATGACTTACAAAATTTATGCCTTTTCAGTATTTTTCAGGCTTGATCCAAGCCCTGCCGGCGTCATGACCATACATTGTTTTATCAGCAAAATTAAAAATGGCCAGCATCGCTGGCCATTAAATGTTGCTCTAAAAGAGCATGCCTATAAAAAGCTTAAACAGCAGCTGGCTCTGCGCCTGGCAAGGTGTAGCCTTCAATCTTGGCGGCATTAACCAAGGTTTGGAGGTACTGATTCATTGCACGGCGTGTGGCCATATTGCTTAAAAACTCGGCCAACTTTTCTTTCACTTCATCAAAAGAAACGGTTGCACCTTCTACCTTGCTGCCTGCGCGAATAATATGCAGACCAAACTGAGTTTCTACCAGATCAGCAGCCACTTCGCCGTCATTCAAGCTAAATACCGCTTGTTCAAATTCAGGCACCATTTGACCGCGGCCAAACTGGCCCAGATTGCCGCCTTGCTGGCCAGACGGGCAAGCTGAATGCTCAAGAGCCAACGCTGCAAATTTTTCCGGATTGGCTTTTACATCGGCCAAAACCGCATTGGCGGTTTCACGAATCACGTCTAAAGAGACCTCTTCGCTTGGCTTAAACAAAATATGGCTGCCTTCAACCATTTCACCACGCACAAAAGACTGTGGATTATTATCGTAATATGCCTGACAAGCCGCCTCGTCTGCATCTGGCACATTTACTTCTGTTTGCAGCAATAAACCAATGGTTTCTTCCGGGCTGCCCGCTTCAATAGCAAGGCCAGCGGCGCGTTGCAGCAACAGCTCGCGCAAAATCAGCTCTTGAATGGTGGCATCCAACATCGATGGTGCATCTTGATGGTGCTGGCTTTCTGCTTCGATCATTGCATCGGTAATTTCAACGCCATTAACAGTGATACTCATCATCTTCCTTGAATGCTTTATTAGTTAAGCAATTGACATGGGGGCTGAATGCACGCATTTCCAGCCCCCACAGAAAATTCCTCAACCTAGTCAATCAAAAAAGCCCTACATGCAGCTCATCAAACCAATTAATAAAACGCTCAACATCTTCACCTGCGTATACCGAGCCATGCTGCGGGCAAATCATATCTATTTTTAGGCTAGCCACCTTTTCACACCAAGCCCGCTTTGCAGTGTTAGAGCCCATCCAGCGCTTATGAAAGCTTTCTGCAAAACGAATATGTCGATCGAACTCAGTCACAAATAAATTACTATTACCCTCGGGCAATAATGCAGAGCCGATGTCGGCGGAAAACAAGATCTTAGCCAGTGGGTCATACAGATGAAAACAGCCAGGCGAGTGTAGATAATGAGCTGGAATTGCATTTAAATGCGCACTGCCCACCACAATCTCCCGCCCTAAATCCGCAATGGGGCTCATGGTTTCTGCCTTACCGCCAAAATGCGGTACAGAGGTCACCCATAGTTCAGAAATATGGCACTTCATTTCTGGATTAAATTCTAACCAGAGGGCAAGAGAAGAAACCACATCCGGGTCTTGGTGCGAGGCAAACATACTTTGAATTAATCGCGGATCAATCACGGTACTCACTGCAGAAAACACCGCTGGAAAAATCTCTAAGCCACCGGGGTTGGTAATTAAAGCCTCACCCGTATTGCTGATCACGTACTCATTGGTATCTATTAAATAATTGGGCCGCTCCGAATCGCGTGAAATAGCAAACCAACGATGATCGTCCTGCTCAAACAGTATTTGCGCTTTTTTCATTTCATCTTCCCAGAGATACGCCTCAGTTCTTCTAACCTTGGTACGATAGAATCCACTTTTCGGGCAAAATCATTGGATAGCTCTGCCAGCACATTCGAATGCTCGCCCGAATAGGCTGATTCAATTCTAGCTGCACGCGCAATAACCACACCAAAAACACAGGCTTGGTAAGCTTCATCAATATATTCTGCCAAGCGCTGATGCACCATGCGTAAGCGTTCAGAATTCTCATCTGCAGCCTTACGGTTTCGCCCAAGTGTTTCCGCCAAATAACACGTGTTTTCAGTAGATAGCGCGGAGGTATGCGCCAACATTTGACTGCGCCGGTCCTGGATCATGCTGTGCGATGATTCTGCCAGCATATCTTGGCTGGCACTGCTTAGCCGGTTCATACTGCCTTGTAACTGCAAAGATAATTCACGTAACTCACCAGAAATCACCCCAAAGCCCCGCGCCATGCGGCCCGCTCTTTTCGCCAATAAAATCGCGTTTAAACCCATTAAATTAATTTCAAAACAATTCCAGATCACCATCTTGATATTCTCATTAATCAAAACGGTGTTTTGTAATTCAGCTGCGATATCCGCCATGAGCTAGCCTCCGTAGCTCGTCCCCAATAACGAGCTATTCCTTTATAGATCACTAAGTCGGTGGAAAGAAGCGTAAGTGCTCATCAATCAAAAAACTGACTCTATAAGAGGGCAAGCCGCTCTCGGCAAAAAAATAGGCCTTCCGAAGAAGGCCCATTCAAAAACTAAGCGCTATAAAAAATTAATATACCTTACCTCTAGTCACTTTCTCAGATTTGATCTTCCACTGCCCGCCCTGCTTCACCATCTCTAAAGTTTTTCCCACCACATCGGTGTAATCCTTAGATTTATAGCTTTGGCTAAAGCTTGCTTCAGCTTGGGTCTCACTTACTTGCTTCAGCTTCATTTTATCCAGAGTAATCGTCAAATCGCCCTGCTTGGCTACACGTTCGCGGCGGAATGCTTTCCATTTATCCACACTCATACCGTTGCTTGGTACAAAGCTATCGGCATAAAACGCTAAGTAATCATCAACCCGCTTCTCTGCCCAAGCTTTCGACCATTTATCAGCAAGGTCATTACCGAACTGCGTTAGATCTTTGCTCACGGGTAAGGCATTTTTAGGCACTTCAGGAGCCGCAGCTGCAGGCGCTAGCGATGGGCGATTCGCCATAACCGCATCCCTGTCCATATTGTACGCAGCAGGCATCTCTGCACTGCAGCGCACACGCTCATCATCCAGCTGGTTATCACTAAGCGCTTCCGGTATTTCGGCTTCCAACGGAACCAGCTTGAGTGCAGAAAGCAATTGATGAGTCTGCGTTAAAATGCCTGCCTCAGACGTTTTCAAATCATAAACCGCAGCCACAACCGCACGTTTAGCAGTAAATAATTCGTTTTCTGTATCTAATAAATCTAATAAGGTGCGCTGGCCAATATCGAATTGCTTACGGTAAGCATCACGTGATTTTTCAGTAGAAAGCTGATGCTGATCGAGGAACTTCATTTGCTCGTTCAGGCGGCGCACATCATTCCAGGCAATTTGCGTGGTTTGACGAATATCACGGCATGTTTTATCTCGCAGCTCGTAAGCCGAGTTAAGCTTTTCAACTGCACCACGCGTACGTGCACTATCACGGCCACCGCTGAACAAGTTGTAATTTAAATTAAGCTGAATCGTGCGGTCTTGAAAAGTGCCGTTGATATTATCGCGATCGCTATCAATCGCTTGCTTAGCAACTAATTCAAGTTTGGGATAGTTATTTGACTTGCGGGTTTCTGCATCACTACGGGCAGAGCGGATATTCGAGACCGCCGCCAAAAAGCCTGGGTTCTGTTTTAAAGCCATTGCTAAAGCAGCATTGCCTTCCTTAGGCAAAGCCGCACGTAAATCTTGTGCGGGCGCTAATGAGGCAGCAGGGGCTTCACCTACAATCCGTTGGAAACGTGCAGATACATCATGCAAATTAGATAAATCTGTCAGCCAGTTCGATTCAGCCAAAGCTAAACGACCAGAGGCTTGTTCTAAATCAACCCGTCGTCCTACACCGGCTTTAACCCGCTCTTCGATCTGGCCTAAAATTTCTTTGTGTAATGCGAAATTATCTTGAGCAAGGGCAACCAATTCCCGATAGCGCAACACATCCTGATAGGCGCGCACACTTTCATACGCAACCTGATCTGATGAAGAGAGTAGCTCGTAATAACGAGTGAGCCTTGCATAGCCTAAGCGCTGAACTTCATTGCTTGTCGCAAAACCATCAAATAACATCTGGCGCAAAGTCAGCGAGGCACCGGGATGATTAAACCCACCGGTATCGCCGCTTGGCCGCTTTTGCCACTCTCGCCCGGCGTAAGCTTGAAAATCCACCTGTGGCAAATAACCACCACGTGCAGCAGCAACATCCTCAACTGAGGCGCGAAACTCAAACCAGCGAGCACGTAACTCCGGATTATTAGTAATGGCCCGCTCCGCCGCATCTTGCAAAGTAGCTGGGGCGGCAGCTTGCACACCTATTCCACTGAATGCCAAGGCAAGGGCAAAGCAAAGTTTCAGATTCATATTGATTAATCCCATGTGTAATTCACAAGTAGTACTTTTTATGTAGCAGCTCATTGAGCTGAATTATCTTATTGATTGATACGAGTAAATTATAACCTTACCATTATTCTTTCGCCCATTACATTTATAATTGTAAGTTGGACAATCGTAGTGAATTAACCCACTATAAGAATAGCTCCCTAAAACTATTTAGACAGATGCATCAGCGCACTCCCTATCCCTTACATAAAAAAGTAATCTGGCTCTTTGTTGGCCTATCTTTCGCCTTGCCTGCAGCTTCTAACCTTGACTTTGATCGTTTGCAAAAATCCTTAGTACAACGCTGGGGCCAAGCCCCCGCTCGCCTATTCAGTGACTGGCAAACTTTGATCAATGATGCACGTAATGTTGCTGAGCCTGATAAGTTAAAGCGTGTTAATGACTTCTTTAATCGTAGAGTTCAATTTAGCGACGATCAAACGGTTTGGACTGCTGCCGATTATTGGGCAACCCCCATTGAAACCATAGGCAAAGGCGCTGGAGATTGCGAGGATTTCGCTATCATTAAATATTTCAGCTTAAAAGAACTAGGTGTTGCAAAAGAGAAACTACGGCTTACTTACGTTAAAGCTAAAATCGGCGGTGCATCAAGTAATGTTAGCCAAGCGCATATGGTTCTTACGTATTACGCCACGACCGACTCAGAACCTTTAGTACTTGATAATTTACTAAATGATATTCGCCCTGCATCACGCCGGCCTGATTTAACACCTGTATTTAGTTTTAATAGTGATGGAATTTTTACTGGCGCTGCCGCACAACCTACAGGCCCAGTCGATAAACTATCTCGCTGGAAAGATTTAATTTCAAAAATGAAAGCCGAAGGCTATGAAACAGATTAAATATATAGTTCACAATACAGCACTATAAAATTTGAAACTATTCTATTCAACGGGCATTGAAATACCGAATAAATGCCCAGCTCTAGCAGGGAAATACCATGTCACTCTTTCGCCAGCTTTGGATAATGATTATTCTGGCTACCTTGGTAGCCTTTGCCGGTAGTTTTATTGTGAGTGTCTACACCGCTCGTGGTTATCTAGAGCAGCAGCTCTTTACACAAAGCAACGATAATGCTTCCTCCTTAGCGCTTTCAATGTCGCAACAAAGTAAAGATCCTGCCACGATCGAACTGAATGTAGCCGCTCTTTTCGATACCGGCCACTTTGAGCTGATCCGCTTTAGCGACAACCACGGAAAAACGGTGGTAGAGCGAACAAATAACGATAAAGCCGATGACGTGCCCAATTGGTTTGTAAAAACTTTCCCCTTGCAAATTGCCTTTGGCAAAGCACAAGTCAGCGATGGCTGGAAGCAAGCAGGCACCATTACCGTCGTCGCCCATTCACGCTTTGCCTATCAGGCACTGTGGGAAGGCGCAATGCGTCTTTTTGTATGGATTATTGGTGCAGGGCTTGTTTGTGGTGCAGGTTTACAAATTTTACTTAATTGGGTAAAAAAACCAATTACCCAAATGGTTGAACAGGCTGAAGCGATTAGCGAACGACGCTTTATTACCATTCCAGAACCACGTTATAAAGAATTAAAAAGTGTCGTCAACGCCATGAACACAATGGTGAGCCGCGTAAAAACGATGTTTTCCGAACAGGCTGCACGCATTGATGCGCTGCGCAGTGAAGCCAACCGGGATCCGCTCACCCAACTTCCTAATCGCAACTTTTTTATGGGGCGTTTATCTCAAACACTAGAAGACGATGAGGCCGCGCCAAGTGGCATTTTACTCATTATGCGCCTGCATAATTTAGCCGATGTAAACCGCCGCTTAGGGCGGGAACGAGCGGATCAGTTTTTACAAATGGCGGCAGGACAATTAGCCTCTTTAACAGGACAAGAGCCTGATCGCTTAGTGGCACGGCTCAATGGAGCAGACTTTGCTTTGCTTGCCCCCGGCCTTGATCGCCAGCAGGGTCTTGATTTAGCCAAAGAGCTTCACCAAGGCTTGGCGGAGCTACGGAGCCATGATTTAACTGACGCAGATGACTTGGCGGCGATTGGCATTGCCACCTATCAGCACAATGACAGCATCAGCCAGCTGTTATCCGGCACAGACCAAGCACTTGCCCAAGCAGAAAGCAGCGGAGCCAATGGCACAGGCCATGTCAGCAGCGCCAATGCCAACCGGGCCTTGCCCGCACAAGACTGGCAGCCTTTACTGCAAAAAGCATTTAAAAACCACAGCTTTGAGCTGGCTTCTTTCCCGGCCATTTTAATTGATGGACAACCCTTGCACCGCGAGTTATTACTGCGATTGCGGCATCCAGAAAGCAATGAATTGCTCACAGCAGGCACATTTATGCCTTTTATCAGCCGCCTTGGGCTGAGTAATACTCTGGATCTGGAATCAGTAAGGCTGGCTTGCGGCGAGCTGAAATTGCACGAAGCCCAGCTGGCGATCAATCTGGAAGCAAAATCGATTGCCGATGAGCAATTTATTGAAGAGCTGCTGGCCATCTTAAGCCAGCATAAAGGCGCAACGCATCGCCTTTGGTTTGAAGTCAATGAGTTTGGCTTCAGAGATGAAATTACCGCCCTGGCTAATTTCGCTCAAAAAATTAGACCATTAGGCTGCAAAGTAGGGATTAAACACTTTGGCCGCCACTTTGGTAGCATCCCTCAACTTTACGAATTGCAATTAGACTATCTAAAAATTGATGGCAGCTTTATTCAAGGAATTGATCAGCACCCTGGCAATCAAAACCTTGTGAAAGCCATTATAGGCATTGCTTCAGGGCATGACATTCTGACTATTGCTGAACGTGTTCAAACTAAAGGGGAGTGGGATATGCTTAAAACTTTAGGCATCAATGGCCTAAGCGGCCCGATTGCCAGCAAGCCACTCAATTAATTAAGCCTCATAAAAGCATCAAGGCCAGCAATGCTGGCCTTGATGCTTTTAATTACACATCCGTAATTAATTTACCCTTATTAAGCAAATCTTGAATAATGGCGGCGTCTGCCAAGCTGCCATTACTGGTTAAATCAACACCGGACAGAATAATCCGCTGATCATCAGCACCCGCATTAAATGGCCCAGAATAACTACCTGCGCTACTCACATGGATAATGGTATCAGTGCCTGATTTTTCAAAATGCAGGTACTGCGTTAGATTGCCGGTTGCCAGCGTATGATTTTCTCCCTGTAGCAGGTCTCTTAAATCAAGCCTATCGCCCCCTGCGCTATAACTAGCCGTAGTAAAGTCAGTAATTTTATCAATCACCGGGGCCCCCACTGCCCCCTTATCTGCCAAAGCCCAAGAGAAGGTATCTGCACCTAAGCCCCCAGCCAAAAGATCACTCCCCGCCCCACCATCTAAGCGATCAGCCCCTGCTCCGGCATTGATTACATCATTTGCTGATCCGCCATGAATAATATCGCGCCCTGCTGAGCCAGTAATCGTATCCGAGAGGTTGGTTCCAGAGACTTCTTGGCCGCTACGAATCAGGTAATGCCCGTTATTAGCTGGGTCTTCAATAATATCTTGCAGCTCGGTCAGCACAGGTGCTTGCGTACCGTGGAAGATTGCCATATCTTCAATCCCCAGCGTGACATACGCGCTATCCGCAGTGCCTGATGGTTTAAATTCAACTTTTAAGACGGCATTGCCTCCTTGCTCCCAATACAAGATCTCCAGGCTATGCATTCCTTCGCTAATCGCGACACCGGTTTGCACACGCGTGGTAGGAGGTTGATTGGCATTGAATTCAAATACCGACTGGCCATCAATTGCAATACGGTAGCCATCGTCAGCACCAACCCGGATATCGTAAGTGCCGGCCGCAAAGTATGCGCCCCCCACCATCCGGATAATCGAGTCTGTGGTATTGCCAAAGCTACTGGTTGCGGCAAGGGCATTGGTATCCGCCCCCGCATTATTTGCCCCAAGGAAGTTATACAAATTACCGGTGGTAATGGCCGAGCCTGCCGTTACCGAATTATTTGTGCCTAAATTGCCTGTAACCGCGGGAGCAACCCCGTATTTAATTGAGTCGGCAATAAACGTAGCATCACTTGCCGCTGCGCTGGCTTCGGTTTGTGTACCAACAATATTGCTACCTTGGCGGCCATTAATAACCGAGCTAATGTCGCTGATATTATCAAGATTACCCACCGTATTATCTTGGCTTTGCACGTTATATGTTGTGCCACCCACTTTATCTGGATCATTGTTATATCCAAAGAATTCACCATGCAGGCCAAGGCTGGTGTCGGCAATTGCAGAGGTTGACGTGGTCAGTTGCAGTGTATTGCCTTGAACTGGCGGCAGTACATTAATGGTGAGTTGGCTATTAGACAGATCAAGATCGCCATCATTATCAATTAAGGTAAAGCCAATGTTTTCACTAGAGCCTGATGTTTTAAGCACCGGAGGGGTGTAGGCATATTTACCATCATCCATATCAATGGCAAATTGCCCGCCTAATAAAGTATTTACCTTTAATTGATGCGTCACGGCATCAAAAGTGTATTTATTTGCCGCAGCGCTTGTCACAATCGAATTATTGGCCACATCAAAAGTGTATTTCACACCATCAACCGTAATGTCATTCATATGGCCACCATCAGCACCGAAGCCTGATGAAGCCCCCGAAATCACACCGCCTGTTAGATCACCAGCGTTTGGTAAAACAATGGTGTCCCGTAAAATTGGCGGCAATTGTGCTAAATCTGTAACGATAATAGCGTTTGCCTCAGACCCCGTGCCTGCGCCTGTGCCGTTGTAAGCAATTGGATTCAGATTAGTCGCAGTAACACCTGATCCCAAGCCCAATGCCAGAGAGTTAATATCTTTGATGTTTAAGAAATTAGTCCAGGCCAGCTCTTCAGTCGCATCTAAACCGAGGCTTGGATTAGGCGCTCCATCCGAGAAGAAATACCCAATATTCTGCCCGCCAGCAATCTTGCCCACATCGTCATAACGCGTCATCACCTGCCCAACCGCCGCATCATAATTAGTACCGCCGGTAGCAGAGAGAGCGGCCAAAATGACTTTTGCTTCGCTAACGCTCATCCATGTTTGTCCGGCACTTTGCTGAGTCACCGAAGAGCTACTAAACGTCACTAGCATCACTTTGACATCACCTAAGATATCGTAATCGTCGATCAGCTTAGTAATTGCCTCCTTAGCAACCTGCAGCCTCGTTTTGCCTGGTATTCCACTTGGGTCAGCCATACTTCCGGATACATCAAGCGTTAGAATTAAATTGCTATCTACATTTGGAATCTGAACATTTGCTGTTTTGCTCTGCCCAACCGGTGCATCGTCTTCCACATTCACCGTCAGCGTGGCTGTGCTGCTCAGGCTACCATCAGACACCTGCACACCAACATTAAATGACTTCACGTCCTCAACGCTATTTAGAGGGTGATCAATAGGCCCTTTTAAGGTGACGGTGTAATTGCCTGCATTATCAATCTGAATTTCGGCAATGGTAGTCGTCCCAACTTTTGCCACCAGATTTTGCGTACCGCTTCCCGTCCAGACTAGAGCTTGTCCACCCGATGACAAAACATCAGTTGGCGCAATCAAAGAGGTTGTTAATACAGGGCTGTCCGGATCGCTAATCGCGATCGTTCCTGTGCGCACAGCACTATTTGTGGTATCGCTTGGCGATCCCGTTGTATCAACAATCCCGCCCAACAAACCTTCTTCAGAAACCGTCGCGCTTGCATTGGCAATCGCTGGTCCATCATTCACCCCGCTCACATTAATCGTGGCCGTTGCCGGAGACGTATCCACCAAGCCAGTATTATCTTTCGCGGCATAATTAAAGCTGGTGCTGCCATTCCAGTTTGAATTGGGCTTAAAGTAAACCGTTAAACTATTACTGTTGGCGGCTAAATCGGTACCGGCAAGCAGCAATTGCGTCATAGCCACATCACGATACAAGGTGCCATTAGCAGGCAGCCCCAGCACACTAAAGCTGGCGACCGTGCCATCAACATCCGTACCTGTCAGCGTGATCGCAATGGGTGCAGCCTGATCCTCTACCCCCGAAGCGCTAACATTATTAGTATTAGGTGCATAATCATTATCCAAAATCCCACCCGTAGCGCTTACTCCACCGATGGTTAATAGAACAGTTTCCCGATAGCCTTCAACCAGCGCATCATCAACCGTTGGCAAGGTCACTGCGAAACTAGTGACGCCTGCTGGAACAGTAATCAAACCTGTCGTCGCGTTATACGTCACGCCGTTACTGAAGGTGGCGGTGCCGTAATCGGCGGTAGACGCGGTGCCACCACCCAAATTAAAGGCGTAAGTCTCAACCTTGGTCGTTGCTGTGCTCAAGGTCACGTTGAAGACCAGATTATTGCCTTCAACGACGTTATCGTCCGCTACGCCCGGATTACCCACTTCAATGCCGGCAATGGCTGGGCTGTCGTTATCCAGAATGCCACCGGTGGCGCTTACTCCACCGATGGTTAGTGGGACTGTTTCTGGGGTGATTTCTACAAGCGCATCGTCGACCGTTGGCAAGGTCACTGCGAAACTAGTGACGCCTGCCGGAACGGTAATCAAACCTGTCGTCGCGTTGTAGGTCACGCCATTGCTAAAGGTAGCTGTGCCGTAATCGGCGGTAGATGCGGTGCCACCACCCAAGTTGAAGGCATAGGTTTCTGGTTTTGTTGTTGCAGTGCTAAGGGTCACGTTGAAGACCAGATTATTGCCTTCAACGACGTTATCGTCCGCCACTCCCGGATTGCCAACTTCAATGCCGGCAATAGCTGGGCTATCGTTATCTAGAATGCCACCGGTGGCTGAAACACCACCAATGGTTAGAGGTACTGTTTCTGGGGTGATTTCTACAAGCGCATCGTCGACCGTTGGCAAGG